>JABWCO010000023.1 GCA_013360185.1 Bdellovibrio sp. | reverse complement strand
GCAGCAGAATAAAATTGCTGCTGACAACGTTTTCGACCTGCATATTGACACCGTCACGTCCTTAGATTTTCATTCGTATAGACGAGATAAGGAAAAGTCCGGACGCCAGGTCAGCTTTATCTGCAAGAATATTTAATTTTTCTGAATTGAGATTTTATGCACGTAGAAAAAATTTCTTTCGAAGTCATAAAAAAATTTTGGTCTGAACATCTTTGGCCGGGCCGGCAAAGCCCTATCGAACCTGTCTCATGCGTAAACAGCTCGGGCACGATCGATTTAACCGTACGCAGTTATCATCCATTTTTTTGGGGGGCTTTTGCAGATTCCCAACTTTTAGGTGTCGTAAGCTTTTCACAAACATCCCCGTCAGAAGCCAGGATGCGTGGAATTTGCGTTCATCCTGATCATCGCGGTCAGGGCGTCAGCCGACGGCTCTTTGACGAAGGACGGAAAGACGCTGTCGGGATTCCTAGCTTGCAGCGTCTGTGGACCATGGGTCGATTGATCAACATAGATTACTATGGCAAGTTGGGGTTTATGCGGGGAATTGAAGTCAACGCCTACGAGTTTGGCCCTCACAATATTATGTTTTTGGATCTAAAGAAGGAGTCTTAGTTTGATTCAATGCAGGCTTAAAGACATTCAAAAACACTACGTCGAGAATGATTTTGATGTTTTGAAAGTCCCCCTTAATATTGACTTTGAAAAACTAAAGCGGGACGCTTTCGAGATCATTCAAGCGGTCGATCTTAAAGAAAAAGATACCCATGGTGAAAAATACAAAGGCATCGGTTTGCAGTACGAAGATGAAAGCAATCCCCTTTACGACGCCATCGATCAATTCACTTTTATACCTGGCGAAGGCGAACCCCGAGTATACCGTAAATCAAAATTCATAACGAAAAAAAATGAATACGGAGAAAAGTTAGATTACCTATTTGAAGCTTTGCAGCCGTTGAACGCATTTCGCGGACGAATTTTGAATGCCGCCCCCGGAATAAAAATGCACCCGCATACGGATGGAAAGTACGTGCTAAATATTCACATCCCTTTGCAGTCAGATCCGGACTGTATTATGAACGTTAACGGAACACCTTATTACTTTGAGCCTGACGGAAGTCTTTACGTTCTAAATGCCCGTCGGGTACATCATATCACCAACGATTCTCAGAAAGATCGTATTCACATAATATTCACGTTGAATTTTTTTTCGTTCAGACAATGGCCAAAGGAAACCATCGATTCAATCATTGAAGAAATGAAAATTCCTGAACAAAGAGAAAGAATTTATAAATATTATGGCCTTACGCCGTAACAAACTTTGTAACGGCCGTATTGTATTCCTGATCACAATGCCCATAGATTTTTTGTAATTCAGATCTGTAACGATAATCCAGGTCCTGAATCTTTTCAAAGCCTGTCATTTTTTTTCTTTTAATCAAATCGAAATACTGTTGATAAAATTCCAACTTAAAGTCGGCCGATGATTCATAGTCACTCTTGGCCCGAATCTTCATTTGCACCAGGGGATCGCGCACATATGCATGGATAACTTCTGGAGTATATTGAAAGAATCCGACACAGGACTCTCGGTGACGGCGTTGCAAAAACTTGTACCACGAGGTCACCCGCTCTCTTTCCCTTAAAAACCATTCGTTCCCGGACCCAGGAACAAGAATGCAGTCCCCGCCGCCAACAACGACATATTCCGAGATTTGATCCATCAGGTACATTACAGCGATTAACTGAGGCGAAAAACACTGCGACAACTCGGCATACCCATACCCCTGTTCGTCCATCATTTTTTCAAAGTCGTAATCGATGATTTGATAGGGCACAAGCATCCTTTCGCAAGCGATCACCGCGTAGGACATGTCATGCAGATTATAGTCATTCCGCATTTTCCCTATATATGCTTTTACTGGCAAACCCTGGCGCACGAACGACTGCAGTGCAACTTCACTATCCACCCCGCCAGAAAGCAAGATGCCCACGCGATGGCCTGCCTTGCTGTAAATCAAGCGGCTTTGTTCTTCACAGGCCTGGGAAAAGTTTAAATGTTTGCGGGCCTTCCCATAAGACACCGAGAATACGTCTTCAGCTGACTTACGAAATCCAAAAGGAACTTCATTGTAAAAGTATTTAAAGTGATTTTCGTGTGTAAGCTCTAAATTCATTCTAAATTTCCGCGCAGGTGCTGAACAAGACCGCTGTAATGCATTTTCTGAATTTGATCATGATGCGGAAAATGTTTTCTTGCGATATCTTGATAATAAAGATTCAAGGAATTCACCTTTTCAAAACCACTGTATTTAGTTCGCGGCAAGAGATCAAAGTGTTGCGCATAAAACTTAGCTTTCGATGACTGAGTCGTGAGTTTGCCGACGATCTTGCTGCTGGTTAAATCCTTAATAAGGGGATCCTGCAAAAAGGAAAGAATAAATTCGGGCGTATACTGATAAAAACCAGCACAGCCCGGCTTATCTATCGCCTGTAGAAATCTATACCAACTGGCGATTCTTTCTCGTTCGCGCAAAAACCAATCCGAAGGGTCATAGGGTGACTCGCCGGGTACATAGCCAGCGGGGACGACCTTTTCTAAGAAACATTCACCACTCCCCAATACTGGGTATCCGGGCACTTGTTCCATTAACCACATCGTCGAAGTTAACGCAGGCCAACAGCAATCCGTTTTGTAGATGTAGTCTAAAAATTTTGTTCGCCAAAAGTCCTCAATATCCAGTTCAAAAATCTTGTACGACACACCGAGGCTTTCACAGGCGATCACCGCATAGGAAACATCATGAATATTTAAATCACGGGCAAAACGATTAATCGCGACATTAAAAGGGACTCCGGCCGCCACAAAAGAGTGCAGCATAACCTCACTATCGATGCCACCAGAAAACAATAGCCACAGAGGGGCTGGAGCGCGTTCAGCGATCAGCTTGGCCGTTGCTATGCATTCATCTTTAAAAGAGCCAGGCTGGCGTTCAATTTGCCCGAACTCAGCAAACCATACGTCTTGCGCAGAAGAACGTCGAGAAAAAGGCACGCCGTTAAAACCGAATTTGAAATGATTTTTATAAGTTAGTTCTAACATTCTTCACCTTCTGTCCCAATCATTTTTCTGCGCCACGAATGTAAAAATCAAGATAAAATTTACGTGCTTTCTAGGGCATAATAAGATGATATATCACTCTAATGAATTCCACATCTCCAACAATTTCTATCGTCATTCCCTGCCTGAACGAAGCCGACTCTATTCCTGTCGTGGTTCCTCGCCTTATAAACCAGACAAAAAATCAGAATGTTGAGATTATTATCGTCGATGATGGCTCTACTGACAACTCTGTCAGTCTTCTTAAGGGTTATCCAGAAGTTGTTTTGTTACAAAACCAGGTGTGTCTTGGCTATGGAGGAGCTTTAAAAAAGGGCTTTCAAATGGCCCGAGGACAATATCTTACCTTCTTGGATTTAGACCGAACATACAACTCTGCCGATTTAGATTTGTTATACCAAGAAATAACGCAAAAAAATCTTGGAATTGTCTTCGGCAATCGTATGTCTAAAAAGAATGAAATGCCAAAAACTCGTTTTCTGGGTAACTGGCTCTATGCACGCCTTCTGCAGTTCTTGTTTTCGGTGAAAATTCAAGATGCTTGTACAGGTTTCAGGATTTTTAAAAAGGAACTGACTCCGAAAGTAATCGCCCTAAAAGAAAATGGTCTTCATTTTTCCATCGCCTTTACCGTTATGATACTCAAAAGCCGCATTCCATTTTCCCAAATTCCAATTCAATATGACGAACGTATTGGCAGGTCAAAACTGTCGATTGTGTCCGATGGTTTTCTTTTCTTAAGAAGTATTTTCTCTAACTATTTTAGAGCGATTGAGTGAGTGTTCTTTTAAGTGTTGTTATTCCCTCTCAGCATATCGAAGCTCGGCAGCAGAGCCTTGTTACCGCCTGCCTACAGCAAAGTCTTTCTTCTGAAAAATTCGAAATTATTCTGGTTGTTCCGAATCAGGGGCGTCATTCCGAAGCTCTCTTAATTGAGCGGGCTTCCATAAAAGTCGTAAAGATTCCTGAAAATAATGTTAGTAATGCGAGAAACCAAGGAATCCTCTGTGCGCAGGGTAAGTACCTTTTATTATTAGATGACGATGTATTACCGCCGGACACGCGTTACTTCGAAAATGTCTTGCGCCTTGCAGAAACATTTAAGATTCCATTCATCGTCGGAGGCGCATACTTAAATCCTGAAAAAATCAGCCCCGTGGCTGCGACTGCAAATACTTTGGCAAACCTTTGGATACAGTCCGGACTTAAGGGCACTTCGTATTCCGACTTTGCCACGGAGGCACGCTTTCTTCCCGGAGGAGCCCTTTTAGCCTCACGAAGCATCTTTTCACGAACACTTTTTCCAATAAGTATTCCCTGGGGTGGCGAGGATGCCGTGTTCATCAAACACGTACAAGAAACTGGAAACAAAACGTTTTATTCCCCCGTTATGGATGTCATCCATGCGGGGAATTCTTCTCTAATAAAATTTATTCGACGAGCTTGGTTTAGTGGTCGGGCACAAACTCTTTTCGGAGTTTCGACTGAAGCAAAATCTGTCAAGATCAGCTTGTTTAAAGATAAAATATCACTGCGCCTGTTCAGTCAGTTTCATTTATTGTTTTTGCACTTTGTAATTTTAATAATGGCAAAACAGTTTTACAAGATCCAAAGATATAACCCAAACAATAAGAAATAATTGTACCGTTAAGAAAAATTATCCAAGGTAAGATATTTTTAAAGTTCCTATTTAAAACAGAAACAAACACCGGAACAAGAAGCGACATCGCCAGTACGCCAAGGCCCGCCACCAGTGGGGTTAAGGAAAATAGAAGGCACAGGGTAATAATAAGTAAAAATGGAATCCAGCGCAGGCGACTTGTCGCCGTGGGATAAGAAAAAAGTATTCGCGGCTGCACAGATCCATAGCGCAAACACTTTAGAAACCAACCCTTAAAGTCCGTTCTATCAAAGTGTTCCACTGCCACTCCCTGAATAAAAATAATCTTCCAGCCATTTTGAATCAATCTTGCACTCAGTTGCAGATCTTCTCCGACCCGAACAAAGGAATCATGAAACCCACCAAGGTCTTGCAACACCTCTGCTCTGTAAAGCACATTGCAAGTAGGCACGTGCCAAACATTCTGGTTTTTATCCGGACTTAAAAGCTGTGTGGAGTTTAAAAACAGAAGAGGATTTTTTTTCAGCAGTCTCTGACATTGATAAAAGGTTTCGCTTTCTGAAAGAGGAGGAAAATTTTCTCCTCCAAGGGCCGCCCATCGCTCCCCTTGAAGCTTCCCTGCCATTTCTAAATACTTGGAAATCCAGCTTTCCTGAGGGCAACAATCTGCATCTATAAATAAAAGGTATTGATGCTTAGAAAGTAATAAGATCTGATTTCGAGATCGCGCCATATTGTTTGTCTCACTAAAATACAAAGTATAAGGCAGATCGTTTTTACGGCAAAATTCTTCAACAACCCGAGGGCTCAAGTCAACAGACCCATTGTCGGCAAAAATAAACTCAATTGGTACCGACGGCGAAGTCCGCAGATAGAAACGGTAGGCTAATAAAAGCGCGGACAGACACTTTGAAATGCGCTCTTGCTCGTTGTAAAAGACGATACCGATGGTTACGCCGGGAATACGTTTAGACATGGTCGAGGATTATATTTAAATAGACAGAATTTCAATGTATTTAGTAGTATAGAAACATGAACATGCGAAATAATCACGGCTATACGATGACTGAAGTTTTAGTGGCTTCGTTTATTTTGGCGATCACTATCTCCGTCGCTTCGTTTCTGGCGGGCTCTTTTTATGAAAACTATCAGGCTATTATTCAGAATGTGGATACAGAGGAGTCTCTTTTAGGGGCCACCTTTGGAATACAAAGAAATCTGAGCTTGGCAGTAGATATTGAGGAAGCTGCGTCCTCACTTAATAACACTGTTCAAACTGCAGGTATTGGAAAAATTGCCGCTTTTGACGGAAGTTCTATGGGTTCAACCCCAGGACAAATTGAAACCATCGCCATATTTTTACGAGAAAATGGAGGACACCAAACTCCTCCTCGCAGCGACTATATTCAGACCGGCATTTTTTATGCGCGTCCAACTCCCACGACCTCGGGAGTTATTTTTATCGACTCGGCAAAAACCGGAAGCCTTTCCCCTAAATATTCTGGCCTTTATTTTGATAAGGTCGTGGAATTTTCAGTGGGAAACTTTCAATACTCAACCGGACCTACTCCCCGATTAACCTCGATCGAGGTTTCAATCACAGTCCGCCGCTTCCTGACAGAGGATGTTTCTTTGTGGACTTTCTGTCCAAAAATAGACATCACCAATAGTGTGGCCGGATGCACCGGAGCAAATACTGTTTTATTTAAGGATGTTAATCTTAAAACTCGGGTGACTTTTTCAAATCAGATCATCAACACATCTGACCCAAGAAACTACCTTAACACAGCTCCTTACGAACGAACTTTCGGCAACCTTTACCTCTTTCCACAAAGGTAGGACAAAATGGGAAAAAAAGGCCAAAGTGTTATTTTGTTTTGCTTGATATTAAGCGCTGTCATTGTCATTTTACTTGGCAGCATCATGATTTCTCTGCAAAGCTTTAACAAAGGTGTCACCCGATTAAAGACTCGGATCCTAGGCTACCAAGCGACTGTTCAGATCTCCCAAATCATCCAACAAGGATTTACTACCGCGGTGAAGTACCCCACTTGCGTAGTCCCTCCAACTAGCAATCTTGTTCCGATTATGGTAGCAGGAAAGTTGTTGTGTCTTCCTGCTGACGAAATTTGTATTAATAACCAGTTCAGATATTGTGTTGCAAAGAGTTCTGGCTATTTAATTTCTAAACACACTCCCCACGAATCCGAAGACATTTTTGCACAGACAAAAAGTCCTTTTCATTTCGACTTTAGCTTTCTGCCGATGGCTTATGCGCAAACAAAACCCAAGGTTTGGTTGCCTGTCCTGTCAAGCGTACCTACGGCATCTATTCAGGAAGCTGGATTTGATCCTAACAAGGCAACGGTCTGCGAGCCCGCAGCCTCCGCCAATGCAAATTGCTTTAAGGTTCGGATTTGTACTAACGGTTCAGACTCTTGCAGCAACTCTAAAGACTACTTTGAAGCTTTAGTGGCAATCGTAACCGTCAAAATTTAAGAAGGTTTTTTGCTCATGTCGGCGCCGTCTTTATACACCTTAAGGTACCACCCTAACAAAAAAATCGAAGACTATGGGCGTGGAATTCTAAAGGCACAATTCGCACAGGCGCAGATTCTACAATTAGATTGGACCTGTTCCCGGCATAATTTTTTCGAAGATCTTTTGAAAGCCTTGCGTGAATGTTCAATGCTCATCGCAGTTCGTTGTAATCCTACGGACGTGCCTGAGGTCTTAAAAATTTTTCCAGAGGCTTATGAACTTCATATCTATTTTTCTTACTTAACACAAATTCAGAATGTTGAGGAAATTCTAAAGACAAAGAATGTACGTCATAGCTTTGTACTAAATGGAAACCGCAATTCTGACTTTACGAACATCGCTAAGTATTTTTCAGAAGCATTCCCACAAAAGATTTATTTTAACTTTTTAACTTTTTCTTCTAAAAATCCAGAGTCCTTACGCACCAGAGAAGTCGCTAAAATTATAGAGCTCATAGAGAAAAATTTTCCTGCCATTGCGGTGAAGCCTTTGCCGGGCATTGAACTGTGGGACCAAAATATTTCAGAGGATTTGGATTTAGAACCCCTTTTAAAGTCTCCCAATATAGAATTGAGTGTTCCCAATGGCAGTATTGAATTTAGTTTTATTATCCCCACTCACAATTCGAAATATTTTTTATCTAATGTAATAGCTCATATACTAAAGCAGGACTTCCCGCTTCAAAAGTTCGAAATAATCATCATAGACGATGGGGGCACAGATGGAACCCAGCTGCACCTTGAGTCTTATATAAGAAGTGAACGACCTGCGGGTAACTTACGTTATTTCTATTGGCCTAAGCCCGTCGTTAAGCCTTTTGAAAAACCGGTTTTTCGTGCCGGCTTGTGCCGAAATCTGGGGGCAAATAATGCAAAAGGTAAGTATTTAATATTCTTAGACTCCGATATACTCACACCAAGAAACTTCCTATTGGATCTTCAGAGCTGTTTCACACAACATGATGTTATTCAGTACGTCAGACATCATATCCTGCCAGAAAAAAGCACCTCGTATGTCACTGCGGAAATGGTGAACCCTAAGAAAGATCTTTATATCGAAGAAGAATCCTATTGGGGGCCCTACTTTAAACATCCTCGTTGGCCAGAGATATCCTTTTTTTGGAAATACACTTGCACCTATTGTTTAGCAGTTCGACGGGACGACTTTTTTTCCGTGGGCAGATTTCGCAGAGCTTTTGTTTCTTATGGGTTCGAAGATACAGATCTGGGCTATCGTCTTTATAAAAAGGGTCTGCGATTTCATTTGTCAAAGCTTGTGACTTTGCATTTAACACCACCCAGTGCCGCTATGAATTCAGGTGGGTCCGAGTACAAACGCTTTTTAGCACTTAGTAAGACAGCAAAGATATTTTTCCTAAGCAACTTGGATATTGAAATATATAAGCACTTCGTGAACTACATGGGAGGAGAAAGAGACCTGGTTAAGGAATCATTCTATTTTCTTGGCAAATTTCTTAAAAGGTTTTCAAGAGAGCCAAAAAAATCTGAAGCTTTAATTCGATAGAAGTTAAAGTATGTTAAAACTAAAATCCCCAATACCTTGAGTACGTGATATCCATTTTTGCTATGGTACCCTTGGTTGTAAGAGGCGTCATAAAGTACCAACCAAAATTCCATTTCTTTTTTATAATTTAACTCTTCAAAACGAACGAGATCTTTTTGAGCAGAGCTAGCTTCGGCTTCTTGATTTAGTTTCTGACGTAGATACCGAGCTCCGAACCCTTGTTTAAAGGCTTTTTTGCAAAACTCAATAATTCCTAAGTCAGTATTATGCAAAACCTCAAGATCTAAGAATAGCTTATACTTTAAATTACTTTTTACTAACATTCTCAAGAAGAATTCCGTTTCGCTTCCGCCATAGGCTATGCGAGGATCAAACGAATCCCCCAACAATGCTTCTTTTTTGCAGCTAAAATTTCCGCCTATTAGATAACGATTGTAATCACCGACTTGTCCTTGAAGTAACCATCTGGTCTGAATGTAGTTATAGGTAAGATCGCGGGCCGCGTCTCCGCTATAGCTATAAATACCGCCGACACAACTTAGTTCCGGATATGAAATATGAAGATCGCTATGTCTTTGCAAGAAGTTCGGCTCAGACAATTCGCAATCGCTATCTAAAAAAAGTAAAATTTCACCGGTGGCTTTTTTCACTCCTAAATTACGGGCGTTATTAACGCCCAAGACTTCGGTCTGAAGATGTATGACGTTGCCTGTTTGCTTAAGTAATTCCACAGCATAAAGAGAAGGTGGGTTTGAAATTACAATAATCTCGAAAGGGAAGTTGACCTGCTGGGCAAGCAATGACTCTATTAAACGTCTCAATGCCTGCTCGTCGCGATGATGGGGAATAATCACTGATATTCTATTTCCCATCATCAACCTCAAAACTTTTTATTATGCGCTTTTTATATTGGTATTCTATAAACCAATACACTTTTCTAAAAGGAAACGAAACTATTTTCCAAACGGGCATAAATACCGAGTGTACAACGTGAAATCTTATAAAAATTAATAAACCTTTGAAGCGCCAGAATAAACTAACAATATACCATTTAAGTCGTATCAAGCCGACGCGAACTCGCCAAAACTGACCCCATACCCCTTGCACAAAAACTCGGATTTTCCAGGTATGGGCAAAAGATCGCAACAAGTAGACCTTCAATTTCCAGCGATTGCTAAGCAAGCCCATCACATATACTTTTGCCTTCCATCTTTGGGAATATAGATTCTGTAAAAATACTTTTAAGCGCCATCTTTCAGAAAACAACTTTTGCAAGTACACCTTAAGGCGCCATCTCTGCCCAATAAGGGACTGAGTCACGACACGCAGCTGCCAGGATCGCCCCATCAAACCTCGGCACCACCAGTATGTTTTCACGGCGCTAGAGACTAAAGCACCTTTTAGGTCGATCACAGATCCGCGGAGCCAACCAAAAAACCTAAAGCCCCAGCCGCGAAGATCCTGCAAAATGTTATATCCGGAAGGATTCAGTAATATTTTTAGAAACCAAAAGATAAATCCCAAAATTCCAGCCAAACCCGTGGAGCGGATCAGGGTCAATAAAAAGTAACGCAAATGGTTCTTTTTTTGAGATATTTTTAGGAAGAGCTCTAAAGAAGGTTCTTCGTAAAACTTTCTTATAAGTGGATCCGCAAGCATTCCCGCACCGAAGCTCGCCAGCTGAAATCTTTCATTACAAGATTCGCATTGCGAAGTTCGAAATTGCATTCGTTCAACCACTTCTTGAGGGTTTAACAAACAGTCTGCAGGGTTTCGTTTTGGCAGATATACAAAATAGGTGTGGTCTCTTAGGCACATGGGAAGAACCGAAAGAAAATCATCCATGGGACAGTTTTTGTTCTCAAGAACTAGTATCTTTAAATTTTTAATGAGCCCCTGCAGTTCCTCTAGGACTTTCAGCTGGTCCAACGATGGTGATCTTCCGGCAAGAACTAATATTTCGCAACCGTTGCAAGACAGCTGTTTCATTATTGCCGCCTTACTTTCAGTTTCGCTTAGATCGAAGATGACAACAGAGGAATTTTTTTTCAGATCGTCATGAATAATGCCTGCGCTCGCAGCTTGGTAAGGTATCGCAAGACGGGTATTGCCCACAATATGTGACGCAATCCAATTGGGCCGATCAAGTACACTCTCAAAAACGACAACACCACTTACATAGAGCAAGTGGTGTACATGGGGATCTTCAGAAAAAGGCAAAAGCCTTAAGGACAAGAAGGACATTGGAAGTAAACTTGACCAGGAGACAAACCACAGTTCGCACCACAAGATCCGCACATAGTGGCGCCGCAATAAGGTCTTGCAACGTCAAATTGAATTCGTGTCATTGATAAATCAGGATTGATATTGTCTGGACCTGTTCCCGCCGTTAAATAATTTGAAGACGAATTCGAAGCCGTATCAATAGCCGCCACTTCAATATTTACACGACATCCCAAGGGAAGACCATTGTATGTTAACGCATACTTGGGTTGGGTCGAAGTATTTGTTCCCAACAAAGTGGCATTAGTCGGTGGAATACCGCAGGCCGTGACTCGATCACATGGCATCCATTCGTTGTTTGGGTCGGTGTTCCTAGCCGCGTAGCCGGCACCACTGGCAGAATAGGTAAGACCTGTTTGGCCAGCCGGCAGAAGCCCTGGCGCAGGGAAGTCCCGAGCAATAACTTGGGGCACGGGCCCCGAGCGGCACTGAAACTTAGTATATCCCGGCGCCGGCGTGTCGTCGACGATCGAGTTATCTCGACAAACCATCACCGCACCTGGCTCAATCACTTCGTATCCATCGTAACCAAAAGTAACCACAACATTTGTATTTGGAGACGTTCCGCAAGAGCCACTTCCTGCCACAACCCCACTTGGATTCATCGCAGAAAAGTTTGGTGGGCGCGGAGGCGTGAGATCGGGAGAGTATTGAAATCTTTGTTCGATGGAACAAGATGAAGGTTTGCCATCTTCATTGGTATAGTCTTCGATCACTCTGACTAATAAACCTGTATTGTATTTTGTATTGCCTCCCTTTGCTTTCGGAGGAGACGTGCCAAAGGCCGAAGAGCTTCCCCCTGCGGACTCGGGTGCAATTCGCAACGGCATGGGACAGGCTGGCGACAAAGGGCTTCCCGTATTTATATCGTAAGGTACGATCTGCAAGCGAATCGAAGCGGCCTTCAGGTCCGCACTGGGGAAAGTGACTAAAGTCGGATCGACTGCAGCACCTGTGTAGACAGCGCCATTCGAGTTGGTACAAAATTCGGCATTCGTATTGTAAATGGCGAGAAGTGCATTAATGGAGCTTGAAATAAGAACGCTATTATTTAGTGTAGGTCGTGGCGCCGCTTCGAGGACGGAAAGTGTGGTCGGCCACAATTGCTCATTAGGGATACCTTTACTATTTCTTAAGCTGGTTGGAGTATTTCCCGGAAACGCGCGATCACTGCTGAGCGGACTGAAGGTATTGATCGCAGAAAAGTAACCGATCGAACGAAATTTTTCGACAACTCCCGAAACGTGCACACGGCAAATGTCCGTTGAACGATTTCTAAGATTTCGCATATAAGTGTATGACGTTAATCCCGTCACCGCCAATACCGAAACGAAAGCTGAAGCTACAAGGACTTCCACCATAGAGAAACCGCTAGTACGTTTTATTTTTTTCATGTGCATCCCAGTCTCATCAAGATGATACATTTCATACCCCATACGCGATAACACCCATATTCTATTCGGAATTCTACATCCTAGACTGAAGTATTATTTCATAATCTGTCTCATTATGAGCTATTAATTTTTACAGAGCAAAGACTCCTTAAAAATTGGTTTATTTCTGGATGGCATAAAGATTAAAAATTAAGACTACAAGCCCCTATTTACGCCAAACATGACCTGTACAAGGCCCAACAAGCTGTTACTTGCTGCAAGCAACAACAACGTCCCCGCCCAAGCCCAATAGTCGTTGGTTGTCCAACTTCTCCACGGCTTGTGATCGATCGGATCGCTCACAGTGTCTATGGCTCTGCGCTGCTCCAAAGGCTTCTTTGACCAATCCACATTCATATAAGAAAGGCAAATGTACACAAAGATGGAAGCCGCCAAAACCAAACTAGCGGCCCAAACACGATCCGGCCCCGGACGATAACCAGTTTTACTTAAAACCACGAAGGCATAAGTAAATGCGCCGACCAAAGGCAGCACAAAAACTGGACGCAATTTCTTTTTTAAAAGCAAAAGTGACATGGGTTTGTAGCCGACCTCCACAACGTAGTCCATTGTGTAAGAACCATTTCGCCGTAAAAAATCAATAGGTGATCTGGCCAAAAGAGGATAGTGCATGTCGTACTTAAACTGATATCCCAAAAGACGTGCCAAGCTGACTTGAAAAGCCATGGCGGCCGTTTGTTGAAAGTACAATGCGAGCACCCAATACAAACCAATGCCTAAGTGAACCAATGGCAAAAAGTCAGATGAAACTTCGTAAGGATAATAAAATATTTTCTTCCAAAAGAACCAACTTATATAACCATAAAGCGCCATAAGACTAATGCCCCAAAGGCCCATGCCAAAATTTCTTAAGTAGCTCTGGTGATCTGGCAATTCGCCTTTGTTCTGATGGAAGTAACGAAATAGAAAGTTTTGAATCTGCCCTGGAAAAATAAAAAATATCGGACAGAAGATATATTCCAAAAAGTCCCACACTGAAGAGTGTTCCGTACGCAAGTACACTCGTCGATCTACGATCCATGAAATCAATCGCAGGGCGATTGAGAATTTAAATAAAAGAACAAAGTAGATCTGCGGATCACTTAACGGCGTATCTAAAGAATAGAGAATAACCGGTCCCGCCAAAGAAGTAAGAATAAATAACAGAAATAAAACAAAGAACGACCGAGTCTTCGGGGTGTGCTTTTCTAAGATGAACAAAAGGCAGAACGCGCCTATTGAGGCCAACGCAACCGTCACATAGGGACTTAAAAGAACAAATAACAAAATATACCCAAGAGTCAGGGCTATTTGCTGAGATCGCCCGATCGGAGCCAATTTTTTTAAGATCAACAAGACAATGCACGCTAGCGGTAAGATGCTCAGAGTTTCCAGAAGTCCCGGTTTGATTTCTACATCTAGATAGAACGGAAATTTACTCTCTAATAAATACTCTAGTAAAAATATAAACGCCGCAAAAATCAGAAAGCTAAAGGTGTACTTGCTTAGATTTTTCCAAGTTAAAATCAACTGTGCTCCTACTTAGATTCGGAAAGTTCCGTTAAACATGGGATGATTATGTTCTTCGTCGGTAGAACTCCACACGTGCACCGGAAGAACGACCAAATTTTCTTCGCCCGTTTCAAAGTGATGAGGAGCCATAGGATTAAACACACAAACAGCGCCCGCTTCAAGGGGCACACGCAGACTTTTTCCCATGCCCAGGACACAACTTCCTTGCCCTGACAATACATACACGCAACGAGCCGTTGAATGTATGTGGTGATGCTGTTCGCTAGAATGCGGCGGAATGATCAAAAGTTGCATTGTCGGATCCCCGGGACGATCCGGCGGAAAAATCTGTTTTGTTGAGCATCCGTTGATATAAGGAAGAACCGTTTTTCCTGTGATAGTCGAGGTTTTATTTTCTGGAGCAAATCCCCGGACAATCGTAGCGAAATGTAAGCTTTTTATTTGCGTCTTCCCACGCTGCAGATGCGCTGTTTTTTTATCGTCACTTAACCAAAAAACGCAATCACCTTGCTGAACCTCTATGCTGTGGGAACCGATAAATGTCTCATAGAAATAAGGATCATGATCATCTGAATGTTTCATGTCCACTGCGCCCGGTCCGAAATAGCTAAAACCTAAATGAGATATGTGACTTTGGTTTTCCATATATTAGAAGTACCTGAGTATAAGTTAATATTCAATATCATAACCGAAAAGATAGGAAAAGTTGGTAGGGACCACATCCAGAATGCCTCGCAATGATTCGGGAACATGAACATGTTCATCCTTAAGGATAAAGATGCCTCGGCCTAGTGCGATGTAGTTCTCGGCTAAGAAGAGCCCCAATTCAGGCTCTAATAGATCGGCCTTTTTTAAATAATAAAAGACCTGCGTCGGATTCATTTTGAACATCTCAAGATTGGCACTGTTGGACTGCGGCTGGTGCGGCCCAATAAACTTGCGAGTTGCGCAATAAGGAGGAAGTAAACAGTTAAAATCTTCGAATGATTTAACGTTAGCAGCAACCATATACGCATAAAGATCATCCAAAGCCTTTAGCTGGGCTGTGTTGGTGTTGCCCTGTAAATTAACCGTGGTCCACCACCCTCCCGTTGCTAAGCAGATCGTACACGAAAGGACAATAAGAGCTGCCTTAGTTTTAACTTTACCCAAAGCTTTAAGGTCGGCAAAAAACAGCGCTCCGTGCATAGCAAAATATGGCAAAAATGAAGCGATGAAAAATTGAACTTTTTCGGTGAATAACAGCATCGAAAATAAAAAATACACCGTTGCCAATATCCAAAAGTTTTCAGCAGATCGTTCTTGTACAGACTTAAGATCTCGCACCTTTTTCCACGTGTAAAAGCGCAAAAAGAATAAAACCCAAAAAAGTGGATTTCTGAAAAATTGGTTTTTAACGTGTGAAAAGCTTCTTGCCTCGAAATATCCCGGCCCACCGGTGCCAGAGCCAAAGGAAGACAAAAAATAGATCAGACTGTTCCAGTTTAAAATCAACACCAGACACGTTAGAGGCAACAGCGCATATAAGAGCTTGCGCCTTTTATAAAAATCAATTTTTTTAAAATATATCGGCACAAGGGCTAGGACGTGAATCAAGGCTTTCGGAGTCGCCAAAAGAGGACTGAGAATAAGCCACTTTGGCCCCTTGAGACCAAAAAAATACAGGCCCAACAACGCCAAGGTCGTCGCCATTAAGTCTGAACGAATACGAAATCCTTGATTTAAATAACCCGTATTGCCCAACAAAAGAACCACAGCAACAAAGCTATAGACGTACGAATCTGAGCGTCGACGCACAATTTTTATGATAAGGATCAGCATCAAAAGAGCATTTAAAGAAAACAGGCCCCGGGCCCAATATACCGACTCGCTTGCTGCTTGGTAAGAGGGTTGCGACAACCAGATAAGAAAATAAAACAAAGGCCTTGAATAAACCCAATCGTGGATAAACTCTTCTTTTAAATAGTATCCTAAACTGATTGACCAAAACTCGGAATCAGCAACAAAAACTTGCGGCGCTAAAAATAAAAACATGCCCAGAAGCAGGCCCGCAATAAGAATCGCGATAAGATGTACGATTCTATCTAATCGCACTGCCGCATCCATTCAGCCATTCTTTCTATTCCCTCATCCAAACCTATTGAGGGACGCCATGGCGCTAAAATTTCTAAGGATTTTCTTAAGTCCGGCTTACGCCTTTGCGGATCATCTTGTGTCGCCTCAAAAAATTCCACTCCCACCTTATCGCCAAAAGAATGTTTAACTCTTTCAGCAACATCTAAGATCGTCACTTCTTCGAATCCGCCTAAATTTAACGGCTCACATATATTCGAATTGGCATAAGCCATAACACCAGCAATCAAGTCACTGACATAACAAAATGTTCGTGTCTGTTGCCCACTGCCGTAAATCATCAAAGGCTTATTCTCTTGCGCCCTTTTTAAAAAGTTAACTATCAAGCGCCCGTCATCGCGACTCATTCTCGGTCCATAGGTATTAAAGATTCTTACGATGCCATGTTGGCTTTGATGTTTTAGATTGAAAGAATATATTAAAGCTTCTCCGAAACGCTTCGCTTCATCATAACAAGCGCGTTCACCGAATGAGTTTACATTTCCCCAATAGGTCTCGGGCTGAGGATGAATCTCGGGATCTCCATACACCTCACTGGTCGAAGCAAAGACGACACGTGCAGAGGTGCTCTGAGCAAAATTAAGCGCATGACCTAATCCCACACTGTTCGCCCACAGAGTTTCTAGAGAAAGTCTTTTATAGTGAATAGGCGAAGCAGGAGACGCAAAATGGAAAATATATTCAACCTGCTGCAATACTGACGCAGAAATTTGGGCAACCCACTTTTCCCAGGGCTCCACAACATCGCACTGGAAAAAAATGAATTTATCGGTCTGCGGCAGCAAATGAGAAATATTTTTTTTGTCTCCCGTTGATAAGTTATCTAGGCCGATCACAAAGTAACCCTTAGCCACAAGAGCATCACAAAGGTGAGATCCTAAAAATCCTGCAGCCCCGGTTACAACGGCAGATTTCATGAGGGCCTGCCAATTGAGTAATACTCAATACCAATTTTTTTCATCGTCCGAGGATCGAATACATTTCTGCCATCAAAAATACGGGGCACCTTCATTGCGAATTTCAACTTCTGCAGGTCTATTTTCATAAAGTCGCTCCATTCAGTCAGAATGCAAAGAGCATCACACTGTTCGATTGCCGCAAGAGCGTCTGTGGCGAAAGAAATTTTCTCTGAGTTTTTATAATTCTCCCTAAATCCCGGCATGGCAACAGGATCATAAACACGCACGCTGAAGCCATGGTGAAGAAAATGGTCAATAATCTCGAAAGACGGCGCTTCTCTGATGTCATCGGTTTCGGGCTTAAAGCTAAGGCCCCAAACGGCAACCTGAGGTGTCCCTAAATGTTCAAGGGATTTTACGACCTTATTGGCAAAGCGCAACTTTTGGCTTTGATTTGCCAAACGTATGGCTTTGATCATGGGCACTTCGAGGTCGTTAACAGACCCCATATCAATCATTGCATTTATATCCTTAGGCAGGCAGCTGCCGCCGAAGCCTACACCCGCATTTAAAAACTCCGTGCCAATCCGAGAATCTGAACCGACTCCTTGGCGGACAAGCTGAATGTCAGCGCCTAACTTTTCGCAAAGTTGAGACATTTCGTTCATTAAAGAAATTCTAGCGGCCAGCATCGCATTGGCGGCATACTTGCTCATTTCTGCCGAGCAAGGATCCATAACTAAAAAATTTTTCGATTCATTTAAAATAGGCGCATAAACTTCTTTAAGTAAATTTATGGCCTTTTCAGAGGTTGTACCCACAATCACCCGTTGGGGATTCAAAAAATCTTGCAGAGCCATACCTTCACGCAAAAACTCTGGATTAGAAACGAATTCTAGGTGAGGTAACATTTGCTTTAATGAATCACATGTTCCCACCGGAACCGTCGATTTTATCACGACAACTTGTTCGGTCCTTAAGGAATCTCCGACAGATTTGGCGACCTCTTGAACAGAATTAATATGGACAGAGCCATCGGCATTTCCTGGAGTGCCGACCGCAATAAACACCACCTGGACATCTCCCAAAAAACCTGCAAGGTCCGTGGCAAAGGCAAGACGACCCGTTTTAAGTCCCGCCTTTAGCTCTGCTTCAAGGCCTGTTTCAAAAATAGGACTTACTCCGGCCTTTAACATCTCGACGCGTTTTGTATCGATATCGATACAAATAACTTGATGGCCTAACTTAGCAAAGCCGACCGCCGCAGTTAAACCTACGTATCCTGAACCTATGACTGCGATTTTCAAATCTTTACTCCCCTATCCTTCAAAATTATATATATAATCTTGCTATGAAGCATAGCTTTCTCTATCAGCTGGCACTATGGACCTTCGGTATTTCTATCGGGACTGCGTTACTTGAAGGTGTTATTAGAACTTTCATTTTAAAGCTCAGCTATGATTGGAAAGCCGCCAGCTCGTCGTTGTTTATTATTCTTGGCCGCATCTTCACCGATAGTGTCCCTCTTGCCTTTGCCTTTCCGGGAATTTACTGGTTTTACCAACACCGTATTTTTCAGATTCCTTTGGAAAGCCCCTGGGCCTGGGTTTTACTATTTTTAGCTTTAGAATTTTCATATTATTGGTTTCATCGCGCAAGTCACCGGATGCGATGGTTATGGTGCACTCACGCTGTTCACCACTCTTCGACGGAGTTTAATCTGTCTGCCAACTATCGGGTGGGCTGGACGGCAAAGCTCACCTTCACCATGCTGTTCTTTTCACCGATTGCCCTTTTGGGATTTCCACCCCATTTTATTTCAACCGGATTTGTTGTTGTCCTACTGGGGCAGTTTTGGATACATAACACGTGGATCCCGAAGTTGGGCCCGCTAGAATGGATATTAAACACCCCCTCAGCCCATCGCGTACATCATGCCGCTAATGACAAGTATCTGGACAAAAATTACGGCGCCCTTTTAATTGTTTTCGATCGTATTTTTGGCACCTACCAAGAGGAGCAGAAGGATCATCCACCCATTTATGGCTGGGTTAAGCCTCTTCAAACACAAAACCCTTTTCGGCTGCAAATTCATCCCTGGGTCGAGCTTTTTAGGGATCTCAAGGAGTCACGCAGCGTGAAAGAGCTTTGGCTTTGTATTTTCGGGCCCCCAGAGTGGCAGCCCGCGCGCCGAAAGAATATTATTTGATTACTGCCAAGGACTGTACGGCGTCCTGGAGCTCTTTCGCAGAAGCCAGAGTGATGCGCAAGAATGCGGACTTTCCAGCGGCGGCAAAACTATAGTTTTTCTTTTGCAGCTCACCCACAATTTTTTCTCGCTGAGGCGCCGTAGTCAGTAACGTCACAAAGTTAGCTTCGCTCGCGATGTACTTCAGATCACTCGTCTTAGCGGCGGCGACAACTTTCTCTTTAGCCATCTTAATATAGGCAAATGTCTCGTCAAAGCGCTTCGTATCATCAAGAGCCAAGAGAGCCGCCTTAGCAGAAAGCCCACTAATGGTATAGATGGTGAAGTATTCCGAAAACTTTTTATTCTGTGTGACATAGTACCCGATACGTAATGAGGCGAGGCCATATATTTTAGAGAACGTTCGGACCACAATTAAATTTTGATACTTTTTAACAAGGTCTACGCAACTCAGATCCTTTGCCCGATCTGAAAAATCTATATAAGCTTCATCGACAATGAGTATCTGATTCTTTTCTAAGGATTTTAAAACGACCTCAATTTCTTGTCGAGTTTTCGCGCGTCCATAGGGCACATGCGGATTTGAAAAATAAATATAGTTTGCACCGGTTTTCGCAAGGCCCACCAAATCCACTTCATATTTATCCGTTGTGGGAACCTTAAAAACCTTAAGTTTCATATATTCTGCAACACGAGTAAGAAAATAAAAGTCCGGATCCGAAATCGCAAAAGATCCTCGATCCCATTTTACCGTATTAAGGATCTTCTCAAGAGTGGGCCCAGCGCCTGGTGCCAAATAAACAAGATCTTCAGAAGTATTCAATTTTCTCGAGATTGCCTTTTTTAATAAAGTCGTTTGCTCACTGAGGTATTTGTAGTGATGAAAGGGTGCTGTGCCACACTCTTCCTGCAAGCTCTTGATAAAATCTGGCGACACCCCCAGTGGATGTTCATTGCGATGAAGTATATCCTCATTAAAATAATCGTTGGCTTTTAGTTGCTTGTTCTTTTTATCTTTAGAAGGACTCGAGTTTGTTGCCAGCCCTTCTTGGCCCAAAAGAACCAATGAAAAAGCTGCTCCCGCCCCCAAAAGAAGATTGCGTCTAGATAGACTTGAAATATCAGACATAGGACCACTCCCTCTTAGAAATAATACGGTTGCTTTGTTTTATAGGTAATTAATGCCACGTTGCTAATAAGGTACGCCTTGATTTCTAAAAGCTCAGCAAGATCTTTGGCTCTTAGTATTCTTTCAAATGACTTTTCAATCAGAAAACTTTTTCTTTGAGTGTACAAATTTAGGTCTTCTGCAAAAAATCTTTCCATACTTAAAAGTCCCTCACCGGAAAGACTTTTCTTCGCGGCATTTCTCTTTTTCTTATATTCTTGGCGTCGCTTCTCAAAAAGTTCGATGTTTAACTCCAAAAGATCGATGAGATGTGCCTGTAGGTACAAAAACTCTTTGTCGGATTTATCAGAAGGTGATGTGGCAACTTTTGAAAAGAGCATGGACCACTTATGCCGCGCTTTACTAACTTTCCGTACCCCCGTATGACTCAGATCCAGAAACTGCTGCGCAGAGGAGGCTTGCATAAGCACTTGGCCAGTTTTCGCGACAACAAATACTTTATTCCAGAACATGGCTTAGTACCTGTTCTTTTGTTAAACTCACAAAGTTACGATCAAAGGCATCATTGTACTCCATAAACATTTGAGTCAGCGGCAGACTGGGAACTTTCTTTTTACGTAGATACTCTGAGTCTTTATTGTATTCGAAAATCAAATCTTTCATCGGAAACTTATAGCTTTCCCACGTACCCTTGATCTTTTTGTCGTGGTTGCACATACTCCATTTTTGAAACTCTACAGTATCAAAAAAATGATGGACACGTGAGGCTGTCGTCTCTGGTTTATACCAGGCTTTGTTCGCTAGGAAGCGATACTTAACGTACTGCCACTTCATAGTTAGATTGTACCACCACAGAAAATCGTGAACAGTTTTAATGGGAAACGGTGACTCTTCAACAATGGGCCGCAGCCGCGCAAAAAAATCTGCCGTAACCTCGGGGTCTTCCGTAAATTTACTCAACACACTTGGCACAATCTTTTCAAAAGGTGCATGAATCGCAGAGTCGCCATACATAGCCACGGCTCGGGCAATAATATCACTGCCAAAAAGCTGATCGCCATGCTCCCCCGTCACCAACCCCGCATTTTCTGTGGCTAGTCTTTGGGAGTAATTTTGGAAGATGGACTCGACCCGGACCCGTTCAATGATCTGCTTAAAGAAATGAGGGTTTTCTTCAATCGAGCTTAAATTCATCAGCACAGTGAGGCGACTTAAAGACTCTGGCTTCCAATATTTAAAAAATGAAATCAAACTAAGCGTGCTATCGATGCCGCCGCTGTAAGAAAGAAAAATTTTATCATATGGCAGCCGTTCAATTTCGAGGGCTCTTTCATAGCAACACTCTTCGAAGCTTTTATGCGAAGAGGTCAGCAAAAGGTCCGAGATCTTTTCACTGGCCAATTCAAACTTCAGACCCTCTGGCTTGTAATTTAAGCGACTTATTATCCTAATTAGTGGTGGCCGGTGGGTACACCCCTTTGGCAGTCGTTCTTTAAGGAAAAAAGGGCTTCGCGTCGTTAGAACAATCATGATTTATCCTAACTTCGATACCGAACAACAGTGTTCTTAAGAATTTCCTGAATTTTTGTTCGACAGTCTTGCTCGTCCTTACCCACCACAAAAATCTGCGGCGAGGGCTGTATACTGTTTTGTGACCTGGGGACTTTATAACCAGGAACCAGATGATCCAGATATGCCAAAAGGACCGATGAATCTTGAACCTTAGGGGCCACAAAGGATTCGATCGTTCTGCCGTTTTCTAAATAGTAGGGTGTTTTCAAATAGAATGGCGCCGCAGGAGTAAACGCCACATTTTCCCCATGGAAAAAAGACAGCACGTGGTGGGCAAAATCTGGCATCATAATTTTGTGCAAATAAGACCAGATTCCAGCCACCCGAAGATTAAGATCAAAAAGATGCAGGGCCCCATTGCAAACTGCAAACTGCAAGTTTGCTACCATATATTCGCAACCGTTACGGCTAAAAAATGAAGCAAACGTTTCAATTTGCTTTTTGGTATCTTCTGTAAGGTTTTGTGAGGTCTTGCTTTCGACAATTAACAACTCGTTTGGATGCGTGAAAAACTCTCCAACCAAAAACACCTTAAAGATACCAGACTTAGCAAAAACCACATGAACATCAAGAAACTTTTCTGCTTCTAAGTATTCTTGTATCACACTTTGATAGCGCTCATTTTGCTGGTTATTGACGATCAAAGCTTGCAGCTGTTGTGTCTCCGTCAAGTATTCCAACAGCGCCTTTTTATCATAGAATACTTTGTAGTCCCAATCGTGCTTCTTCAAAGTGCCGGTTGAAACATTGGCCTTGATCACCAACGGAATTCCGTCGGGTATGTCGGCAAAGGTCGTTGTGCCGTCGACCAGCCACGTTCGCGGCGTTCCTAGACAATTCGTTTCCAGGTACTTTGCTAAAGATGCCTTAGTGCCAAGGTGCCGAGCACTCGCCACGCTTAAGAACGAAGTTCCTAAAGTCTGTGCCACCGGCGCCAGCAAAGTAGACGCATAATCAAATGTTGGCAAAATAAAGGAAATTTGGTTTCTATATTTCTTAAGCTTCTCCGTTAAAACCAATTCGCTGATCAAGGGGTCAAGAATGAACACGTCCTCTTGCCACGACAAACGCGCGTCCGGCGCAACCCGAATCGTCTTATAGCCAAGTCGCCTTGCGGCCTCAGAAAAAACCCAGCCTTTGTGGACAGACATCCACGTTGCACTATCGGCAACCAGAATATATTTATCAGAAGATGGGTTTTCTAAGGCTGACATGGTTTTTTATTTCTTCTTAAGAATTCTGTTTAATAAAGTATTAGATCCAAAAAAGTATCCATCATTGTATTCAGAATGTTTAGAAAACTCTTGGTTCTTACGCAGGTACTCAGAAACATTTTTCAGTCGGTAGGCGGGCAAAAAAGGGTATAAATGGTGAGTCAAATGATACCCGCCATGATGCGGAATAAAAATTTGATTAAAGAAGCTAGCTTCAATATCCCGACTTGAAGTGAGCTCTGACTTATAGGGAAGCGCAAAGTGTTCCGCAATACTGCGCACTAGAAACATAAATGGAACCACAAGCCACAGTGGAACAATCCAGTACAAAAGATATTCAGATATCCAACCAAAATAGATGAGCACCCCGAACTGGCACCCATAAAAAATCCAAATGTACATTCGTCTTTTTGCGGAAATTTTTCTAGAAGTGAGCATATTCCAAACCCGAAGAATACGGCCCCTTGGCAGTTCAAGAAAGACTTCCTTTAAAAAGAAACCCACTAGTGCAGAAAAACTTTTTGGAAAAACCCATCCCTTGTCGGATTTCCTTGCCCAATCGGGATCATTTTCTGAATTTAAATTCAGATGATGCGTCAGGTGATTCCAACGATAACCTTGAAAATTAATCATCAAAGGCAAGCTGCAGAAGAATTCGGCCAAGAAATCATTTGCTTTTCTGTTACTGTGCAAATGTCCATGTACGGCCTCGTGAATTAGCATCATAAGCCCATGTTGCCGACCGGCAATTATTAAAATTGTCAGAACAAAAACGCCCGTAGAGTCGAAAAAAATGCTTAAGGCAATACAAACAGAGATCACCGCATAATCAAAGAACATGCGAAATAAAGATTGGACGTCGCTTGCGCCACGGTGGCTTTCAACAAAAGCGTCCATCGCATGCAGGTCCTCTGCAGCGATAAGCTGTTGTATCTTAACTTGGCTGTCCGTGGACTCTTTCACAAATTCCCTATCTGCTAAAAATCTCTTTCATATACTCTGGCTTTAAAATGGCTTTACGAATTACCAGCTCGACGTTGTGGGTTCGCTCCCCCAAAAGTTTCCAGTAAGATGAGTATTGTGGCTTTTCACCCGCTAACACAATCGCTTCTGTTGAGTAAGAATACTTCTGGGTCTCGGGCATAAATCTTTGATAAGAGTGGTTAAAGTCTGAACTCCACTCGACGTCCCTGTTAACGTGGTCACGCTTAAAGACATAATAGAACGTGTGACGCTTTTGCTGAAGACGCTCTTGCAGAATCTGAGTTATCGCTGCCGCCATAAATTTCATCACTTGATTTTCGGCACGTTTGGTTGGCCGAGTAAAAAAATCGATGATTGAATAGTACGGTAATCCATCCCACAGGACACTTCCTAGTGTAAATGAAATTTTGCCATCATCATCGAAGGCCGCATAGATACTATAGCGATCTTTGCTGTCGGACTCGAATATGTGTTCGTATTTCGCCCGATTGCGTGAAGGATCAGCCTCTAAGGTTTGACCGTAAAGGTCTCTTTTAGAGTCCCAAAACTCCAAAATTTGGTCTTTGTGGGCATTGCTAAGTTTTACCAATTTCATGCTACTTCCCGAGCTGATGACTTCCACAGCTTGAACACCTCAATGTCCTTAAGATTAAGATGTTTATCCTTCCAAATAAGGGACTCCACATAATAGTGAACAAAAAAGAAGCAATTAATGAATCCGAAGGTGTTCTTTAAACGCCCAAGATCCTGATGAAAGAAAACGGCCAAGATTCCTGAGATCGCCACACAAGTTCCATAAATCTTCCAAGCCTTGGAACTTTTAAAAATACTACGACCGGAGGTGTTGGTCAGAGCTAAACCAATCCCTAAATAATTGATGGAGTGATGCAAATTGTGAACAAAGAATTGCTGCAAATAGTTATCGTAGAACGACCACGGAAATAAAACAAAAATGCTCGAAAGATAGTAAAGAATAAACTTCGTACCTAAGCCGCGGCGGTAAGTTTTAGCTAAGATATACAGAGTCAAAAATGCCAACACCGTCCTCAGTGAGCTCAGGACTAACGGATCAAAAAAGTGCGAGACCTTGAAGGCAAAAATGATCATAGGTTCTAACGCTAAAATATACAGAACAAGAAATGCGACTTTTATGATTCGAACAAGGCCCGCACTTCTTTCCTGCAAAAACATAAGAGAGATACCCATCGCTTGGGCACTATTGTGATAGAAACCAAAAACAAAGGTTCCCAGCACAAAATACCTCGGAACTTTTTCATCATAAATTCCAAATAAAGCCACTAGTGCGATAATGATTAATGGAGGGCCAAAAAATCGAAACACTTTCTTCAGATTATCTTGAACGAAAAAGTTTCGGTCTTGCAGAATTATATAGGTCATTAAAAAATGTGGCAGCCGAAACACCAAATGGTAATACAACATTAAAGAGATCGGCTCATAATATCCAAAGACGAAGAGGCAAATTGGCAGAATCCACAATGGCACGAAGAAGGCCCAATAATAAGCTTCGTTTTCAAAGGATTTCGACTTTGGAAGTACATCCATATATTCTCCAGAGATCGACTTTATTGTACCTCAAGTCACCGACTCCTACGCAAGATCTAATGTGCAATAAAAAGCATAAAGGGGTTTAGCACGCGCAGGGCACACAAGTAGTGATGTGCATCCACCTGACGGGCGCAGGCCTGTTGGAGTTTATACTGACTTTCCAGTTCTGAGATAGGAATACGCATAGATTGCATGGCCGCAAGTACGCCCGGCTCGTCGTGCGGCAGGCTATTGCTGGCATCGTCATTGGCATAGATTCGTGCATACATGTATCCCTGCAGAACATGATATAACTCTGAATAGGAAAGTGCGTACTCTTTTTCTTTAAACCATTCGGATTTCGCAAAAACAGAGGCTCTGCCTAAGCCGAAAAAACACAAGGCTTTATCAGTTGAAAGAGGCAAAGAGCGACATTGCGAGGTCGCCTTCTTTTGCGCCACCACTCCAGGAGAAAAGACACCCATCCCCAGCCCATCGACGAAATAATAGCGCAGACCCTTAAGAAAATAAAATTGCCGCAAAGTCTTTGCCATTAAATCAATTTTCTCAAGATTTTCTCCGACTCCAATTCCATAGCCTAGTGCGGCCTCCCGCTGATAGAAAATTGCCGACCCATAGGTTAGGGGTTTTGCAATATAGTCCAAAAGAGGCTCAGAGAAAACCTTGCTTGCGTGAAAGCCCTCTCGACAAAACTTGAGTTTGATACTGTCATAGAGAACGCAACGTTGATTGATATTTGGAGTCTGTACAGAGGAAAATCCAAACAAATAGGCCTGTCTCGCTGTGACGGTTCCCGCTTGCGCGCGCAGGTATGGTGATACTAAAAGAAAGAAAATTCCTAGGACCAAAGATCTTAAGCGCATTGCTTAAGATACCTGAAATTTTAACTCGATTGAATTATTGGATGCTAGAGTCTGCGCATTTGGAAACTTCTGCAACAGATGAGAAACATACTCATCCCGAGCGCTTTCTGATTTAAAAGAATAATTTAAAAGAGCTTCATTTCCAGAAAACGAAAATTCTTTGGAGGTAATCTTACCCTTTTTTTGGAACTCTTTTTCTAGTCCCATAAATAATTGATAATTCATTTTTTTATTTCGAATATTCTTATAATCATTAAAAGACATATTCTGAGGAAGTTGAATCTTAATAGAAAAATCAACAGGTTCTGCCATGTCATCATGTGCCACGGTATCACTGCCAATTACGGTTCCAAGCCCAAGAAAGCCGAAGAGTCTTATAAAGTTCCGTCTATTCATTCCCATGGCTAAATTCTATCAGGCTCATCGTCACACCAGCAACGTCATTTTTTGAGAATTCTAACAATGAAACGGCTAATAGCTTTTTTCTCTGTCTTTAAGTCCTAAAATGTCCTTGATCATAGTATTGCGGCCGAGATAATAGCCATCATTGTAACAAGCCTGCTTTAAGAAAGCCGGATGTTTTTCTAAAAAAGCGGTCACTTCCTTTAGGTTATAACACGGCACGGACGGAAAAAGATGGTGAGTTAGGTGATACCCCGCCTGGTGGGGAATAAACAGTTGATTCAAGATGGTGGCTTTCACGTTCCGGCTGGATTGTAACTCCGATGCATAGCTAAGGCCAAAGTGTTCCGCCAAGCTTCGCGTAAAAGAAACATATGGCAACACCAACAGGTATGGCACAAGCCAATAAAGCGTGAATTCAAACCAGATACCTGCATAAGAAATAATGCCAAACAGCGCAAGGTAATAGATAGCAAATATAAGACGAAGTTGTACGCTATTTTCCTGTCCGCGAAAAATATTATAGAACTTAAGAACACGCCCCCTAGTGTTGCGGACAATCGCCTCCATAAAAGCCAATCTAAGAAGTCCCCAAAAATCTTTCGGGAAAACCCAGCCCATCAAAGTCTTTTTGTACCACTCAGGATCCCGCTGAGTATTCAAAAACTTGTGATGAGCAAGATGACTCCGCGTAAATGTGTTGAAAGTATTTCCTAATGGCAGGATACAAAAGAAGTTCGCCATGAAATGATTTGCTTCTTTCTTCTCAAAAAGAAGGCCATGGGTGGCTTCGTGCAAAAGACTTAAAAGACCATGCTGTCTTCCCGCTATTATCACAACGGCCAATACATATACAAAAATGTTACTAAAGAATATGCTCGCACTGATCGCTAAACCAATAATGGCATAATTCCACAGAATCAGGCCCAGCCCTTTCAAATTTGACGGTTTGTTGCGTAGCTTTACGAAATCCGTGGCCTGCAGATAAAAGTCTTCCCCGACAAGGTATTTAAAGGACGACAATTCCACGAAATCACCTTTTCACTTCGAGTAAGCGAATCAATAAGCCAGAAATATCTAGCTGCCAAAAAGTTCTGCCAAATTGTGAGGACTTCGGGAAGCGATGATGATTGTTATGCCAGCCCTCGCCCCACATCAAAATTCCCAGAAAAACATTATTCCGACTTTCATCGGCTGTGTGAAATGGCTGCGAACCAAAACGATGCCCGACAGTGTTGATAAGACTGCCGGCATTCCACAGCAAACAGGCTGGGAACAAATAAAGATAAACCACAGCAAAAGGATCCATCATTAACAAAAACAACACATAAACGAACTGTATATGCCAATAATGCCGATGAAAAAAAGAGTACGTAGGATTTTTGGTAAACGACTTTAAGGCCGAAAGACGAATCGGAGAAAACATACTTAAAAACTGTGCTTTAAAATATCCTTGTTGATGCGGCGAATGTGGATCTTGAGGTTTATCAGCAAACTGATGATGCATGCGATGAGCCGCGCACCATGCAACACAACTGCCCGTCAAACCCAAGCTTGCGAACGTCAATCCCAAAATCTCAAACCAGTGGGGCGCCGTCCATGACTGATGGGTCACTAGGCGGTGATAAGTCATGCTCATTCCCAAACAACCCGTAAGAAAATAGATCCCCAAGGCCCAGACATAGTGCCGAGGCTGAGCGTAAACTATCATCGGTATTACACTGAGGTGGGCCAGAATTTGTGCAAAGAATAATTTCTTCGCCATTAGGCCCCCCGGACCAGTCGTGCTCGTTCATAAAACTGCACATACTCGTCGTGAAATCTAGTACTCGGATTTGTTACACAGATAGGCCACAAAGAAAAAACCAGGTGCACTCGATCATCCGTCCCATTATTGACAAAACTGTGCTCTGACCGAGTATTCAGAATATAAGAGCTGCCGTCGGCCGGAAGATGAATTCTTTCGCCGCCAATATCAAAAAGACACTGAGAATTCGTAAGGATAGGCACATGTAATGTCAGACGAAATTTGCCATCATTGTGTTGGGGTATCTGACAACCCGGCTGAGTAATTAGCACGCGACCCTGGAAAAGACTAAAGGGAAACTTCTCGAAAACTGTGGCAAACTTTTCGCCCAATGAATTTCTTTTTTCATGAAAACTAAATTTTTTTATTTCTATGTAAGAATGATCTTTTGCATGCACACGCGTCTGCTGCAAAGAGCCATAATACACATCGTCTACGTCATCGGATTGCAGACCATAGCCTGAATACTTTGCATTATTATCCTTTTGGATCGGAAGGATACTCTTAGAGATTTCCGCATGAATAGAAACTAAAGACGCTATATCAAAGCCCGTGTCTATTCTTTCACAGACAAAACTAGAATCTAAATAGAGATCTTCCAGTCTTTTCGGGCTTATCACAAAATCCTTTTCTAGTTTCCTTTTTTTTCCGGAGCACTCGGTGGCGGAGTCGGATTGATTTTCTGCGTTGCCGCTGCGGCCGCCTTAGCTCGAGCCTCCCGGTCTTTTTCTACAGATGGTCGCAACGACCGGATCGTCGCAGCACAAGATGGTGTTAATTTTCCTATATTGTTCATCATGCAGTCACTGACCCCGATACCCGTACTTTCGTTTCGGCAATACTGATTATAATCAGCGATACACTGAGGATAGCTGGTCATAGTTGATTCAATCCAACGACTAAAATAACGAAGCGCCGGAAAACAGCGATCGCTAATTACAGCTCCTTGAAAAAACTTCTCACGCACACACAAAGATGAATCGGTCGATCCCGGCGGTTGCGTAGGACAAAGCTTCTTTTCGTCCTCTGCACAATCTAACTTGTAATTGGGCTTAGGCTCCGGAGCAACGAAGGGTTCTGCAAATTGCATAAGACGGATCTTATCTTCCATCGAAAATTCTTTACCTTCAGAATATCGAATCGGACCCCGTGAAGCTGAAGTTTTTAACCAGTGACGGGTAAACTTTAGCGCAGCAAAACACTTGTCGCTTACGCTGGCGTTACGGAACATAAATTTAGTCTCTAGACAAAGAGAAGCGCCACTGTCTTCTGACCGAAATGGAGGGCAAAACTTAGCGACATCTTCTTTGCAATCAAGATAAAAGTTCGGCTTAGGATTTGGCACCACGACAGGGCCAGAGAAATTCATCAATCTGCTTTTTTCTTTCGCCGAATAACTCTTCTTCGATGAGTACACTGGCTCACCCTTTTGCGCGAACAAATTTCCTGAACAAACAAGTGTCAGTAAAAGTGCAAAGATAGCATTTTTCATAAACTCCCCACTGTTGCCGAGATTTTCCACCAAAAAAAAATAGCTAGCAAGTCAATTATAGAAAACTAACCCCTTTGCTGAATATCAATTGCGCCCGCTTCGTGCGGACTTCTGTTGCGCCTCTGCCACTTCTCCATCGTCATCCCTGGAGGCGACGCAAGAAAGCTCAAGCTAGCTTTCAAAGATTTAGATTTTGATAATTCTATAAAATAATTTACGTGGGCGCCAAACTGAATCTGCAATGGATTGTGAGACTCTTCAATGGAGGTCTGAGGTCCATATTGAACGGGCTCTAGTTCCGGCTCAAAAGTTTTAAAAATGCGGTCCCAAAAACAAAAAATATTTCCATAGTTTTTATTTATGTATTGAGGATTAACACCATGAT
>JABWCO010000022.1 GCA_013360185.1 Bdellovibrio sp. | reverse complement strand
GTGCTCGGCAACGTATCGGCCGAGATCACCCCCGAGCCGTCGTTGCCCGCCGCGTTGCTGACGGAGAACAGTGAATTGAACCCGCCCGTGGAGCTGAGCGCCTGGGCGATTGCCGAGGCGGTGACGGCGCCGCTCAACAGCACCTCGAACTCGGTGCCTGTCAACGAGACCTGCACCGCGCCGGTGGCGCCAGAGCTGAAGCGGACCGTGTAACCATTGGCCGTCGTGCCAGCCGACTTGGCGGTGATCACCAAGTCGTTGTTGTTGCCGCCGGCCGAGATCGTGGCCGTGGCAGCGGTATCGGTAGCGATGGTTACCGCTGCCGTAGCGGCTGTCGTGTGGGTGCCGGGCGAGGTGGTGGTGAAGTCGAGGCTGCCATCGAGCAGCTTGCGGCCCTGGAAGGCGGTCGTCTGGGCGATGCGGTCGATGGCCTCCAGCGACGAGTCGACCTGCAGCTGATTGGCTTCGATCTGCTCCTTGCTCAAGGCGCCGGTATTGGCGGCCTCGGAGACCAGACCACGAATGTCGTTCAACAGCGAGCTGACCTGGCCCAAAGCGCTGTCGGCGGTGCCGATGAGCTGATTGGCGCGTTCGCTGTTGGTAATGGCGCGTTCGATGCTGGTGATGTCGCTGCGCAGGTTTTCGCTGGCGATCAAACCGGCCGGGTCGTCCTTGCCGACGTTGATTCGCAAACCGGTGCTCAACCGCTGCAGAGCGGTTTGCAGCGACGCTTGCGAGCGAGCCAGGTTGGATTGTGCGATCGCTGAACTGACATTCGTGTTAATACGGGTCATGCCTGACAAACCTCCAGTTGATGGTTCCGGGCCGACCGGATTTAGGGACAAGGTGACTGGCGGGACCAGCGGTTACTGCCTGCCCAAGGCGCTATCCACTTGATCGGCGCTTGACGGCCCAAATTCCTCTTGTGTTTTTGGTTTCCACGCTCTGCTGGTCGGTTCCAAGCAGTGGCGGTCGATGCCTTGGCGTCTGAATCGCCAGACGCCTGTCGCTGTACCGCTGGCCGGCCAGACTCAGTCGAGGCTGGCCACCTTGCCCCTTGGATGAGTAGGCGTATCGCCGTAGGCGGCACGCTCCCCATCCTGGTCTGTACAGCGACCTCAATGGTACGTATCGAGCGGAGCAGTTTAGGGTCTTTAGATAAACAAGTTAAAGTAATTACTGAGCTGCGCGAAGAGGCAAACTTGCAGCTGCAAGATAGGTTTGAACAAAAGATCCGAGCGCGTATTAAGGGGACGGAGATCGATCCAGCGCGCTTGTCGCAAGAGATCGTCATTCAGCTGGAAAAGGCTGATATTAACGAAGAACTTTCGCGCTTAAGTGAGCATATAAAAAACTATCGTCAGTTGGTTTCATCGCAACAGGCCGAGGGTAAAAAGCTTGATTTTTACACCCAAGAGCTGCTGCGCGAGGTGAATACGATTGGGTCGAAGTCTCAGGTAGCCAAGATCACTCAGTCCGTGGTAGAAGCAAAAACCCTTATTGAGAGACTTAGAGAACAGGTGCAAAACGTCCAATGAAGACTCGTCTTATCGTTGTGGCCGCTCCCAGCGGCGCGGGAAAAAGTAGTTTCGTTGAAAAGCTCAGTCGCGAAGACTCGCGCCTGGAGGATATCGTCACGTTTACAACCCGTTCTATGCGATCTGGCGAAAGCGAAGGGCACCCGTATCACTTTATCGACAAGGCCGAGTTTCAGCGTCGTATTGAAGAGGGCTTTTTCGTTGAGTGGGCCAAAGTTCATACCAATTTTTATGGGACGTCTTTTCAGTCTATTGAAAACTCCTGGAAAAGCGGCAAATGCGCGATCATGGATATCGATATCCAAGGGGTGGCGACATTTAAGGCCAAATTCCCAGATGCGAAGACTGTTTTCATTTTACCACCTTCTATTGATGAGCTGCGTCGCAGAATCACAAAGAGGGATGGGACCGTACCGGCCGATATGGAAGTGCGTATGGCGAACGCCGAAAAAGAGATCTTAGAGGCCTCTAAGTTTGATTTCCAGATCGTGAATGACAACTTTGAGCATTCCTATGCGGAATTCAAAAAAATCGTTGAAAAATTGCTAGCTTAGGGTTAGTTTGACCGGATCTCTTTTGATATAAAGACCTTCTGGAGGCTCAATGGCTCGCGTAACTGTCGAAGATTGCTTAGAAAAAGTTCCAAATAGATTCGCTCTTGTATTGATGGTAGCAAAAAGAGCAAAGCAACTTCTTAAAGGTGCAGAAGCGACTGTTTCTACTCGCAGTAACAAATACATCGTCAGTGCTTTGCGTGAAGTGGCAATTGGCAACGTGGGTTACACGGAAGTTCTTGAGCACAGCGAAGCTCTTCGTCAGATCGAAAAAGACCTTAATAAATAAGATCTCCGTTAAGATTTAATTGTTAAAGCCCATATCGTAAAAGGATATGGGCTTTTTTTGTCTGGGGGTGCTTGCGAGGAAGCTTTCCCGCTCCCTTTATAAGCCTCAAAAAAAACGCTTACTAAACTCAAGACCTTGTCCAAAACTTAGTTGGAGGTCTTTGCCCTCTCGGGTAAGCTTATTTAATATGCAGCAAGTTCTTAGCGAGAGTGATATCCAGAAGCCTGTAAAAACCGTCGATGATCTTCTGGCGCGCATTCGCAATTTTTATCCAAATGCCGATTTAAAAATCATAGAAAAAGCTTACGCCTTTTCGGAAAAGGCCCACGAAGGACAGATTCGTCGTTCCGGGGAACCCTACATTTCGCACCCGCTTTCTGTAGCCGCCATTCTTGCGGATTTGCACTTAGATTTAGATACGATTGCGACAGGGCTTTTGCATGACACGGTTGAAGACACTCACGCCACGTTGGAAGACATTCGCAGAGAGTTCGGGGACGTCATTGCGATGCTCGTGGATGGTGTTACTAAAATCGGGCAGATGAAATTTAAAAACAGTCACGAAAAACAAGGCGAAAATATTCGCAAGATGATCGTGGCCATGGGTAAAGACGTGCGTGTAGTTTTAGTAAAACTCGCCGATCGCCTGCATAATATGCGGACGTTGAACTTTATGCCCTTTGAAAAACAAGAGCGCATTGCCCTTGAGACCTTAGAAATATACTGCCCACTAGCTGGGCGCATGGGTATTAGCTCTTTAAAGACGGAATTAGAAGACCTGTGCTTTCGTTACTATCGCCCGGATATGTACTATCAGCTGGTACAGCAAATTAAGAAAACGGAAGCGGAGCAAAATCGCTATATCGAAGAAGTCAAAAGCATGCTGTCGAAAGATTTGCAAAAGGCCGGATTTAAATTCGATGTGTTTGGTCGCTCGAAGCATTTGTGGTCGATTTATAGAAAAATGCAGTCTCGGGGGATCGATTATGATCAGGTGTTCGACGTCCTGGCCTTCCGCGTTTTAGTTGAAAATGTGGCCGAATGTTATGCCGCCTTAGGGTTGGTACATTCCCGTTGGAAACCTATCCCGGGACGCTTTAAAGACTTCATTGCGATGCCAAAGGCCAACAACTATCAGTCTTTGCATACCACCGTGATTGGGCCAGGCGGGGAGCGCATTGAAATTCAGATCCGCACCCAAGAGATGCACTTGATCGCGGAGCGCGGGATCGCCGCCCATTGGAAGTATAAAGAGCGCGGCAAAATGCTTGATGATTCTGACTTCCAACAAGCCGACTGGTTGCGTGACTTGGTTACTTGGCATCAACAAGTGCGCAGTCCGGATGAGTTTTTGGATACGGTTAAAACGGACCTGTTTGAAACCGAAATTTACGTCTTTACCCCGACGGGAGATGTGCGTGAGTTCCCCGAGGGGGCAACTCCTGTCGACTTTGCTTATGCGGTTCATACAGAACTGGGTAATCAAATTGTTGGCGCCCGGGTGAATGGAAAGATGGTGCCCCTGCGCTATCAATTGCAGAACGGGGATTCGGTAGAAGTCATTACTTCGAAAACCCAAGTGCCATCGAAAGACTGGTTAAAATTTGCTGTTACCAATAAAGCGAAATCAAAAATTCGCGCCTTTGTAAAAGAAGAACAACGTCGTCGCGCCATCATGCTGGGTAAAGATTTGGTCGAAAAAGAATTCCGTAAGTTTGGCATGGCGGCCGTGAAGTATCTTAAAGGTCCGGCCTTTGATGAATATTTAAAAGATCACGGTATTGCGGATCTTAACGAGCTGTATGTTACCGTGGGCTATGGTAAACTTGAAACACGCATTTTAGTTGAAAGATTGTCACCAGAAAATCTGGCTAAAGAAGCCGCAAAGACAGATGACTCCACATTCATGGAGAAAGTCTTTAAAGCGGCGACACAAAAGACACGCAAGACGAACTCTTTAATTAGTGTCGACGGCATGGATGATGTTCTGGTGCATTACGCAAAGTGCTGTCATCCGATTCCAGGGGATCCCATTGTCGGCTTTATTAGTCGTGGTCGGGGTATTACCATTCATCGCAGTGATTGCCGCAAAGCTTTTGAGTTCGATCAATTGCGCAAGGTCGACGTCGTCTGGAATGTGAAGCATGCAGGTGAAGGCCAAGAGCGTATTGTGCGGTTAAAGATTATTTCGCAAGACGTACCGGGTCTGTTGAAGTTGATGTCTGAAGCCTTTGCGCAGCAGGGAATTAACATTCAATCCGCACAGATTCGCACAACCAAAGATAAAAAAGCCATTTGTAATTTCGAAGTGAGTGTTCGGGACTCTAGTCAATTGAACCAAGCTATCTATGAGATTCAGAAAATCAAAGGTATCATTGGTGTGACTCGTGTCATCCACTAAAGAAAAAATAGCGCACTATTTTTACCTTATTTTTCCTATCGCCGTTTTTTTAAATGCCGTGATGGTTATGTTCGCGTGGGTGTTACGCAGCGAAGCCCTTATTCAAATTCGACCCAACATGGCTCCGATGCTTTTCAATACCGCATTCTGCTTTGCTTCTTTAGCTTTAGGGTTGGTGTTAGCAGAGTCACGCTATAAAAATATCGCAAAAATTTTAGCGGTGCCAGTTATTCTGCTAACCTCGGTGACTTTGCTTCAATACTTTTTTGGGACGTCCCTAGGGGTTGATAGTCTTTTTATCAAACCCTTTTATGGCGTCGGCGTTGCATTTCCGGGAAGGATGGCTATTAGCACCGCGATGTGTTTGGCGGTTTTGGGTTGGTTGGCGTACCTGCGTGGTTCTAGTTATAAATACCAGATTTTTGTTTTTGCGGGCGCCTCCTTAGTCTGTGGTTTTGGCTCAATCAGCATAGCTGGGTATCTGGTTGGTTTTAATTCCGAGTATGGCTGGGGCAGCTTTTCTCGCATGGCCATGCACACATCAATTTCGTTTGTCATTTTGTCATTGTTTTTTATTTGGCAAAGTCATCGCGAAATGAAAATGCGGAAGAAGCATTCGCACATCTTAGTGCCGTACTATGTGGTTGCCGTGGGTATTCTTTCGTCGCTTTTAATATGGCAACTCTTGGTTTTACGTGACCAAGAAAGAAATCGCGGTATTGGGCAGATTCATGCCGAAAGTTTAAGAGTTAACCTAGATAACGCGATCTTGCCCTTGCAAAAGGCCTTAGAGCACATGGCTAGGCGTTTTTCGATGGGTTCTTATCAGAACCAAAAGATGTGGACTATCGATGCTGAAAGCTACTATAGCGAATTCAAAGGGATTCGTCGCTTGCTGTGGTCTGATGAAAGAAATATCGTGCGTTGGGTTTATCCCTTAACTGGGGACGGCGATAAAATGGTCGGCGATCAGGTGCGCACGAAAGATGCTATTCAAAGCCAGCTTAAAGCGCGCGGGGAAGAGCACAGTCCCTTCATGTCATCCTTGATCACTTTGCGTACTGGAGGCCAGGGGTTTGTTATTATGGTGCCTCTCTTTCGTGACGGAGTGTATCGCGGTGATATTTCGGCTTCCATCGTCGCCAAGGATTTTTTTGAGGAAGTTCTTAAAATCAACGACTATGACCTTGTTATTACGGAAAAAGGTAAAACGATTTTTTCATTGGGAACACCCGACGCAGTTTTTGCTAAGGATTGGACTTCACGAGTCCAATATAAAACATTGGGACTGAACTGGGTTATTCAGTTAACTCCGCGGCCTTCCTTGGTGCGACAAAATACTTCTTCATTGCCCGGTGTGGTTTTGCTTTTTGGGTGCAGTGTTTCCTTGTTGCTCGGAGTGACTCTGATTTATTTTAATAAGTCGCAAGAATCTGAAAGGGCGGCACGGGAAGCTTATGAGATAAAAGAGGCGGGTATGAACAGTGTGCCTCTGTTAATAATTTCCTATGATGCGAATGCGGTGATTCGCGAAATGAATTCCACGGCAGAAAGATTGCTCGGCTACAACAATAAAGAAGTGGCCGGCGTGGCTTCGCCTTTACTTTTTCATGATATTAATGAGGTTCGCGATGTTCAGGCGAAAATGGAAAAAGAGCTCAAGGTGAAATTGCCTTTAGGGCCCGAATATATCTCGGCGTTTTTTAATTTGGGTTACAACAAGGCTTCTGAGTGGACGGTGATTTCCAAGGCTGGCAAACGTACCACCGTGGTCATGTCGGTCAGTGTGATATTTAACGAAACGGGCAGCATCGCCGGTTACTTGCAAATTTTAGAGGACATCAGCTTGCTCAAAGAAAAGGAACATCTTTTAAAAGAGCAAGAACGGCAAATTTTGATTTCATCGCGCATGGCCTCTTTGGGGGAAATGGCCGCAGGTATTGCTCACGAAATTAATAATCCTTTGGCAATTATCAGCGGTCACGTCGGGGTCTTAAGAAAAAAACTGCAACAAAAAGGTGTCGCGGATGATCTTGAACTTATAAAAAAAGTCGATGCGATTGAATCGGTCGTTCATCGCATCGCCAAGATTATTCGCGGGCTGCGCAGTTATTCGAGGGAGCCGGATGAGGGCGGCAAAGAGTGGATCAGCGCTGATCTGTTGGTCGACGAAACCATGGCTTTTTGTACTGAAAAATTTCGTATGGAAGGCGTGCAGGTCAAAGTCACTGTAGAGCCCGGTGTGAATCTGTACGTACGTCATTATCAAATTTCGCAAGTTCTTTTGAATTTATTGAATAATGCTTTTGATGCCGTCTTAGGCCAAGCGATAAAAAGTATTGCTATAGATGTGCGACCAGCCGGCCAGGGGGTTGAACTCAGCGTGACCGATTCCGGCCCCGGGGTGCCGGCGGCTTTACGCAGTAAAATCATGCAGCCGTTCTTTACGACCAAAGAAGTGGGTAAAGGAATGGGTTTAGGATTAAGTATTTCGCAAGGGATTATTCAGTCCCATGATGGTAAGCTTTATATCGATGAAGGTTCGACGGCAACAAGGTTTGTGATCTGGCTGCCGCAAGGACCTAAAGATTCCAGGCCCATCCCGCTTTAATCGAGATCATGCTAGCCTTCACGGTATCCGACGAAGGAAACATATTATACTCGATGCTGACCGGGATATAATTTTTCCGCGTCGTCTGCACATCCAAGCCGAAAGCAGCTGTAAATATTTGATTTGTAGAAATTTGTGACGCATTTAAGGCAGTGCTGGTTTTAGAAACCGCGATCAAGTAACCGCCGCCGCCGCCCAGCCAGAAGCGATATTTAGATTCGCTTAAGTACCATTTCGCTAAACCATATAAAGATAAATAATTTATTTTTGCATCACAAGATTTTGAACCAGAACACACGGCAGAGTCCGCATCTCCTGAGACATTAAACTGTTCAATGCCGACAACTCCGCGGCCGACGATTGAGGACGTGAGAAGCATATCGTAAAAGCCACCCACGCCGAACCCGCTGCCAGCCATTTTGGCTTCGCTGGTTGTCTTAATGCCTGTGCCGCTGTCGACGGCTGTGACATTTGCGGTCATCGTGTTCATCAGCATTCCGCCCGTAATGCCATAAGAGTTCTTTAAATTACGCAGAATGCCGCCGGCATCGCCAGAGTAGCTAGGGTCGGCACTCATCGCGGTCATACCTTTAGCTTGTAAAGAAAAGCCTTGTGCGGCCTTGCCTTTAACTAAGTCGGCCAGGGCTTTATCGCCTTTGATCTGGCGAATGCGCACGAGCGCAGTTTTTTTGTTGTTGGCAGGGTTGATCAGAAAAAACTCTTCACCTTCACTGACGGTGTCGCCATCCAGTTTGATTAAAACCTTTTGACCTTTGACTCCCGAAACGGACGCGGCCCAGGAAGTGGAGGTGCAAACTAAAAAAAGACAAGTCGTTAAAAGCAGTTTTTTTAAAGTCACTGATGGTTTTTCCTATTCCGGTCTTTCAAGGGTCATCATGTTGTTTTCAAGTTCACGGATAAACTGTTCTTTATAAAGATTCCAGACGACATCGTTGGCGAATTCATAAATGCAGGACTGAGTCGTACGCGAAGTTTTTTGCAACGCTTTGACTTCCACTTTTTCTCCACGATGTGTGCGCCAGATTTCAAGATCGTTTTCGGCAATCACCAGTTCGTATGTTTGCGAGGGGAATTCTTCGTTAAACCAGGTTTCCAGGCGGCCTTCATTTTTGCAGCTTTTCAATTGAAAGGAAGGATTGCCGGAAGTGGAAACTTTCGTCGGAGCTTGGTCTTCGAATTGTTTACGGCCTTCGGAGCGGTAGACGGTGCAACCACTTAAAAAGAAAACCGAAAATGCGCCAAGTATAAAGCTCTTCATTCCATTAAGTGTAGAAGAAGCTAGACCAAATAAAAAGCCCCGAGTTAATTTCGGGGCTTTGGGCCCGTTAGAGCCTATTAAATTCTTTTTAAAGCGAACGACTTCTTAGAATGGGATTTCGTCGTTTGAGTTGAAGCTTGGCTCTGGACCGAAATCTTGGAAGTTGAAATCGTCACCGCCGCCAGTGGAGTTCGAACGGCTTGCGCCACCTTCTGCTCCCGCAGAACCTAGGAACTGCACTGTGTTTGCTACGATCTCTGTCGTGTAGCGTTTTTGACCTTGTTGGTCTTCCCATTGGCGTGTTTGCAATTTACCTTCAACGTATACTTGGCGGCCTTTTGTTAAGTGCTTACCGCAGATTTCTGCAAGCTTGCCCCACACAGTAATACGGTGCCATTCTGTTTTTTCTTGGCGTTGACCGTCTTTAACCCAAGACTCACTGGTTGCAAGATTAAGGCGCGCAACAGTGCTGCCGCTGCCGATAGCTTTGACTTCAGGATCAGCTCCCAAACGACCTACTAGAATGACTTTATTTACACCTGACATATATCCCTCCGATTAGAACCATTTTGTTTTTGTTCTGTTTAAGCCTGAAGTCAATAAGGACTTCAGAGCGTTTTTTATTTGCCGGAGGTATGAGCAATATTTAGGCAAGCCTTGGTGTGAGTTTAAATAAGAGCGAGCTGTCTGTGGGTTCTAATTTCGGACTAACGCGCGGCCCCGATGCTGGGTGGCATCATTGGGTTGGTGGCAGTCAGCTTGAACTTGTACTGTCCGCCTTCACTGGTCGGGGTTTTATAGCTATCGATAAACGTCAAAAATAAAGCCGCACGATCTTGGAAGCTCTTTTTGGTGCGCAAGTCGACTTCGAAATTATAGGCTCCTACTTGCGGTGCAAAGGTGCCGCCACGGTTGTTGATCGTGAGGGCGATATCACCCTTGATCGAACCGTAAAGATCGTCTCCCGGCTTGCCGATCGTTCCTGTTTCGACAATAAAGCGCCCGGCAGAAAGGCGACCTTTAAGCTCGACAGTGGTTAACTTTAAATCTGGCAAGGTCAAAGGCCCCATGGGAGTATTGACGTTCGATGGAGGCAGCTCAAACTGGCTGATCGAAAGGTCTAACTCCACGTCAGGCTGTTCTTGAAAGGACAGATCCGCCAAAGCTGTGGTCTGTAAGTTGAGTTGGCCTTTAAGTAAAACAGGTAAGTTCGCTAATTCGCGAATATCATGCAAAGAAACTTTTTTTGCGGAGACTTCCACGCGATGTCTTTCAAGGCCATTTTCCGTTTTTGTTCCTTTGCCGACGTGAATATCGATATCACCTTTTAATAAACCTTTAGCTGAAACTTGGCCATAGGGTTTTTGTGCGATCAAGCCCGAGATCGACGGCGTGATAATCAACTCTTGCGCTGAAAGAGCCGGAGTTCTTAGGGACTCGATATAAACCTGATCCATGCGCACACCCGGTTGCGGAAAGAGGCTCATTTTGAGTTTATCAAATTGCAGATACACCGAATTGTTAGAAAGTTTTGAGACTTGAGATGAAATCAAATCACTTAAGTCATCAAATGGAAAAAGCATAAAAACAAACGCCAGCGCAGACAATACCATAACAAAGATTTTTCCTTTGCTTTGGCTAATCAAAGTAATCAGCTGGCGCAGTTGTTCCATGTCTATTCGTCTCCTGAGTTATTGTTGCGGCTGCGGGAGCCACCACGTGCCGGTGGTTCCGCGGCGACTTCGGGAGCCGCCGGCACCGCGAGGGCGACTAATTTAAAGACCGCATCAAAATAGCGTGTGTCTTCGCGATTGGCGGTAATAATAAGATCTTTAAGTTTCACGCTTGGGTTGATGCTTTGAAACTGATGACCTAAATCCAAAATTTGTCGGATATTTAGTTTAGCTAAAGAAACTTGCACGCCACCTTCGGTCAGGTTTTTTGGAATCAGTGATGAATCTGCAGACAAACTTTCCGTACCTTTAACTTGTTCTGGCAAGAGGCGGGCTGCCGAGATTTGGTTCTCAATATTTGAGCGCACCATATCAATGGACGGGGCTTGGGGAATTTGTGGAACGTCGGCTGATTCGCGGCTGACTTTAAGCAGCTCGCGAATGGTCATGCGTTTGCCTTCGAACTCGCCGACATAGTCTTGCGAGTGCTGATAGTAAGAATAGGGAATCGATAACACTAAAAAAGCAACCAGAGCGACTCCGCCCACTAAGGTCACCTTCTGCATTGAAGGTGACATGTTTTCATAGCGGTCTCGCAATTGATTGAATGTAGCGCTTTCCTGAATTCTTTCCCATGTGACACGGGCTTCACTGGCAAAGCGGTCCTTAAGATCATCTAAATTCATCGTGTCACCTTTTGTACGCCGCGATCGACGATAAAGCTAAAAGAGAAGGCCGTGCGACCTGTCATGGGACTTAACGTTGTTTTTTGCGTTTTGATTTGTCCGTCATCGGAAATATTCGTCAAAGACTGCTGCAGTGTTGTTATCTCTTGGGCTGAGTTGACATAGCCTTGCATAAGTACACGGTTGTCGACCACTTGCAGTTGCATCACATCCAGGGTGATCGCAGTTTTAGGTGGAGTAGCGTCGTTAATCTTTTTAACGATGTCGAGTGCTGAATTCATATTCGCAACACTGGCTAAGGTTTTCAGATCGGCCGCACGTTTTTTGTTTTCACGGATATACTTGCGAATGCCACTTTCAGAGGCGTTTTTCCCTTTAAGGCCGGCCACGGACTTCGCCTGATCCTTTAAGACCTCTTGGGTGCGATCAGCGAGGCTTAACGAAAAACTTTCGCGCAAGGATGAATAAACAAAAAGGACAAGCAAGGCTGCCGTCGCCACTTTGGCAGTGTGTCCCCATTTGTTCCAAAACATTTTCAGTTGATGATTTTCTTTGGCGAAGTCGCCACGTAAGAAATTGATTGGGGGGTTGCGTGGTTTTTTGAAACCTTCAATGGCTAAGCCTAAAGCAATGCCAGCTTTCGCACCATTTTGCACAGTACGATCAAAAAGAACATTCGGAATTGCCTCTAAAGCCGAGACGCGATTGGCCGGAATTTCTAACAGCTGAGTTAAAAATGGTCCCAGATTTTGAATCTGTGAAACTCCGCCGGTAAGGCCTATGCTGTGGATTTGCGCATTGAATTCGCTTTTTAGTTCCAAAATGGAAAGTTGCAGATCGCGGGCCATTTCTCGCACACTTTTTGCGATTGTGTCTGAAAAGGTCACTTGATCAAACGTAGCACCTTGTTTGTTGGTCAAAATAAAGGCTTTGGTTTGTAATTCCTTGATAGATTCTAAGAAAGGAATTTCATACTTTGCCGTAATCGCTTCGGCAATATTTTTTCCGCCCCATAAAATTGAGCGAACAGCAATCAGCGAGTTACCTTCAAAGGCGGTAACCAAAGTGCGCGTATGACCAATATTCAAAGTCAGTTGCACATGGCGAACGGGGCGGTTGTCTTGTTCACTTTCTATCGGAATAGACGGCGGAATTAAAGCGGGTGGCGGTTCGTTCCAGCGCTCATAGACATTGGCAAAAGCAGTTCCTTCTGAAGAAATAAGAAATGGATCAACGCCGATATCTTGGGCTCTTTGAATCAGATTTTGCACATGCACTTTGGGTGCAGCACAGGCCAAGACCTCTGCCCCAGTACCTAGCGTCTTTACAATTTTTGCATCGAAGATGGCGTTGTCAGCGGAAAACGGAATGTCTTCTTCTAGTTCGAAGGCCAAACTTTTGGCGATTTTAATACGATCATTGAAGGGAAAAAATTTATTACGAATAGAAACGCGGTCTGGACGCAGACCTAAAATAAAACGTGTTTGATTATGATCATAGTGGGTTACGAACTCGCGCAAGAATTCGATGATCTGGAGGTCTTGATCAGTGCCTGGAGCAATATTCAGGGCGTGTTCAAAGAATTGCGATACCTGAAAGCCCTTCGCGGTGTTTTGTACCTCGACAATTTTGATGCTGCTAGAGCCTATATCTATGCCCAGTGATCTCACGCTAGTTCCTCCATGAACGCAGCTTTTCGTAAAGTTTACGCGAGGATAAAAGCTAAGTATAGTTTAAAGTGGCAGGGAAGTTTACGAACAGAGCTAGACCTAGAGCCAGCTATCTTTCGCTCCACTGAATAATACGGGGAGGACCTTTTGGAATGGGGTCTTTTTTGTTGGCGTTGTTGTTATTGGCAGAGCCACCAGTGCCAGCACCCGGCGTGGGTGTCGGTGTTGGGTCGGCTGCGGCGTTCGCCTTATTGTCCTTGTCGACATAGGATTTAATTTTGCTTGCTGTACGATTAAGATCGACCACGATGGCGGTGATTTCGCGCGAAGCTCCGGCAAATTCTCCCGTGCTTTTAATTTTAAAGGTCATCACTGAATCACAAGTTAATGGCATGGCCTGAGGGTCGTTGACTAGACGGACTCGAGTGTTTTGTGTTACGAAATTCCAAAAATCTTGGCTGCCGCCATCTTTGTCGCACTTAAAGGGCCCGCCTTCATTTTCGGTGTCGCGACGTTTGATGATCGCTGCCACGGCTTCGTCGGTCATTCCGGGATCTAAAGACTTCAACACATCTCTGTTGGCAAGGTTGGGGTTGATCGCTTTCATTCCATAAATCGTAACCCGCGGTTCGAGCAAATTATAAAAATCATCGGTCATGTCAGGAACCATATGGAGTTCGCTTAAAGTTCGAAAGGCGCGGTTGGGCGGGAAGTAATCCGCAGTTTGCGCTGAGGAATTCAGGGCGCTGTACTTAGCGCGTTTGTCGCCACCGTTGGCAGAGGCGTTCTTAGAACTCATCCAGTCCGAAATATTATTGATCAACTCGTCAAAGCGAGTGTTGCCATATTCACGAGCAAACACTTCGTCTTCTTGTTTTTTTTGTTCAAAAATATTTAGCAGTTGGCGTTTAGTTACGTCCCGTAAACTTTTTGACGGAGAGTTCAGATCATTCAGGTCTATTTTTGAACCTTCGTCTTCGATCGTGACAAAGTAACTGGCATCCATCGCCGACTCTTTGAAGATTTTTTTAAAGTTGTCTTTATCGACAGCGCTCAGCTCGTCCGGGATCGGCAGTGGCCACGCAAAGGGAAAGCGCCAAATTTGTTCCAGCAGGGGACTGTTCCCCAACTGAGCCCCTAATTTTTCTTGAGCTTGCTGATAGGTTTTAATCCGCAAAAGACTGATCTGTAGACCTGACTTTGCGGCGTAATAAGCCTTCACGCGATTTAAACCCTGCGAGTTGACGATGTATTCAACGTTGGAATCATAGGAAAGCTCCATCGCAAAATACATAATTAACATGATCGCCGAAATGGCGATCATCAAAGCCACCCCGCGATTGTTAGATAGAGGGGCCCGAAGGCTGCGGCCAAGCACCTGGATTTTGCTGCTGTTGCGCATTTGCTCCCTCCTCTGGGTTATTGGGGAAATGAATTGGAACGACTAATTGCATCGAATATTTTTTATTTTTGTCTTTAACTTTTTTTTCCACTGTCACGGAAACTTCCACAGCTTGCGGGAATTTTCCTTTCGTCGCACCGTCGCCTTGGGCATCACTGCGCCAGTCGGTGACCCAATCTTGTTTGCCTTTACCCATGTAACGTAACTTAAATTCAGACACGTGCTCTAAGAGCACGATTTCATCTCCACCCTTGGTGATATCTAAATCAACATATGGGGAGCTGCGGCGCCATAAGCATTTTGACGTCCCACCACTTTCGTTCACACTTTTGCAATCTTTAAGCGTATAGCCCACTTCGATAAAGTCGGCTTGTTGAACATTGCGCACGGTGCGCGCATTGTTCATCGTCGGAAAGTTAATACTTTCGGCGTTGCCAACAAAGTGAGTTTCAGGGTCTTTGCGAGGTGCTTCCCGCAAGGTAGTTGCCGCATTGTTGGGATTAAAACCGGGGAAGTTGGGTGTCCCTGGTTGGTTGTTCGGAGTGTTTTGACTTTTCTTTTTTAAAATCTGTTCGATTTCTTTTTCAACGTCACGATAGTGAAACGCTAAGTTGATATCGCGTTCCACCAAGCGCATAGCATCGCGCATCCGTGAGACATCATCGATTTGATCTTGCAATTTGATTTTGGCTTTAATGGCTTGACTGATGGCTTGCGCGGTCATGATTGTCAGGGTCGATAAGATCGCCAGCGTAATCATCACTTCAATCATAGTAAAGCCGTGGCGGTTTTTCATAATCCGGGCATCCCTGGCATCTGGATTTGTTTGTCATAGTCGACAAAGTACTGGGTCGCAGAAAAAGTTAAAGGTTTCTTCGCCCCTTTATAAATCACCGTCACTTTGACTTCTTTGATGGATTTAGCCAGGTGTTCGGACAGTGTTTTCATCACGGTCAAAGTCATCTCATCAGCGCCGCCAGAGCGGGCCGTCAGGGAGGCTGTCATGTCGGGCACTTGAAACTCTTTGGCTTCCATTTTCCAGGAGTACTGGGGGTATTCAGAGCCAAAATCATCTTCTTTTTCTTCAGGAATGGATTCTAAAGGCTTCCCTGCATATTCCATTTCGACTTCGGTCATTTTACGTTCAAGCAGGGCAGAAACTTCCGTCGACAATTGCGTTTTACGGACGCGCATAAAACTGCCGCTCCACGAGTTTGCTAACAGCAAGAGCCCCGAGGAGAGGATGACCATGGCGATCACAGTTTCTATCAGCGTGAATCCGTTTTTTTTCAACGTTGGATGTCCTTTAACGAAGAAGCTTTCTCTATGATATCAGCTTGACCCGTTAAAGGATTAAAAACAAGAGTCCAAGTTAAATTATTTCCATTGGTGATTTGCACGGCCGAAGCTTCCACAAAGCCTTCCGGAAAAAAGTGGATATAGGCCACGCCAGAGGTGATAGGGGCTTTCATATTGATGGTTTCCACCGAGCCAAAGCGCAATCCCTTGGGCAGGGACTGTTCGCCTTTGGTTAAAGACTTGTCCATTTGAAAGAGGGGCGGTGGCGCGTCTTCTTTTTTTTCAGATTCTTTTTCTTGCGCTTTTTCGTAGGCGTCAGGATCAATAGGCTGAGGACCGTTGGCGCGCTCCACCCAATACTTTTCATTCTCAGGGTCCATATTGATGACAATTCGATAGGTCGAGTTGGTCAGGCGCGCTTTATTGCGAGTTTCCTTGCTCAGCGTAATGATTTGCCGAGCAACGGTTTTGATATTTGTGTTGGGCTTAAATAATTTAGGCGCCCCCACTACCAGCACGGCGGCCAAGATAGCAAGGACGATCATAATCTCAATAAGAGTGAAACCCTTTTGAGACGATTTCACTCTACTTGCTCTCTAAATCTTCCAGGCTGATGTCAGCATTGCTGCCCGAACCGCCTTCGCGGCCATCCTTACCCAAAGACTTAAGAGTGTATTCACCACCGTTCAATTCATAGATGAATTCATGCTGGAACGGATCTTTCGTGCCTTTTTTATAATAAGGTTCTGGACCCCAGTTCGAGCAATTCGCATCAGCTTTTGATAAGCCTTCTAGTGACTCAGGGTATTTGCCGCAATCAGTGTAATACATGGAAAGCGCGTTCACGATTTGTGTCATCTGAATGCGTGTTTCTTTAACTTTGGACTTATCAAGTTGTCCAGTGATGTTAGGCAATAAAAGAGCGGCGATTGAGCCGATGATGGCAAGTACGATCATGATTTCGATCAGAGTCATACCTTTGCGATTTTTTAAAAGAGACATGCTTACTCCTTGTTGTCAGACGTTGAGAATAACAGAACGGTATCGGCAGGTAAAGCAGCGCACATGATTAAAAACACAATGACTTGCCGAGGCGACTGGTCTTTAGGATGGGCATCACCCAAAGCGAGGTGAATTATTAAGAAATATTCAACCAGAACTTTAAGTGTTGTTGTGCCTCGGAGCTGTTTTTTGCCAAATCACTGATTGAAGATCACGCTGAGCAGTTTCACTTAGCTGAATGATTCCGCTACGGGTGTGGGCTCTGTTGGAGGGAACGTTTCGTTACGGTTGGAGATCGTTTTGCAAAGAGGCTAAAATCGAGAAGCTTAACGATGGTATTTATTTAACCATCAAACGAAGTTGATGGTTAAGGCGGCTATTCATAGTTAGGTAGTATAAAGCGCGGTGTGAATTTTTTCGGTATTTTTTATGAGAAGTTCGGTTCTTGCAATAATAGCTGTTGCGCACTGAACGTTCTTTTCGGTTTTGACTTTAGTAAGATCCCACTTTCTTTTCTGTACTTGAGTCGATTGTGTTCCGCGCAAAGAATGTGCAAATTTTCCGTGTCATTCGAACCACCGGCCCAAACAGAATAGCGGTGATCAACTTGTAAAAAGCGTGTGCCGCCGCATATTTTTCCGGTTTTGGAATCCTTGTACTGACAGCAGCGATTTTTGTTTAAAACTATTTTCTTTGTTCTTGGTGAAAGTACGGGGGTTTTGGCGGAAATGGGTTTATTTTCTCGAACGTTAGTTCGGCGCTGAAGTTCTTTTCTTGCTAAATAAGTCACGACCTCAGACCACTTTTTCTCTGGTACAGCAGGGGCGATCAGATCCTGAACTTGATTTAAAAGCTCCATTTGCTCTTTGCTAAAAGTGATTGTCAAAGTCACAGATTCGTCATGATGAGTCCGTTGTTTCTCATCGGCAATGACGGGCAAGGACAATGCTTGCGACAAGATCGCCTCGGTTTGTTGTTGCGTCGTGTATTCAATACGACTTAACAGATCTCGTTTTTCTTGAACATCCAACTTACGATCTTCGATCTTTTGCACAGTCCGCAGCGCTTGTTGAACTTTTGAAAGTTGCGATAAATTTATAGCACCACTTTCAATCTTAGCCGCCACCTCAGGAACTTCTCGTAAAAGTCTTGCGGATTCAATTCGCCGTAAAGCCGCGGAAGAACTGTAACCAAACTCTTGCACCATAAATTCATAAATACTGGGATAAGCTTTTTCCAGGTACAACTTACGCGCGTCGATCTCGGCAATACACTCTAAAACCAAGTGCGTGATCTTACGCTCTGTTTGCACAAGTTTACCAAATCGACTTAAAAGTTCAGTGTTTGAAAGAAATTGAATTTTCATAATAAAATCTCCGTAATTTTCAATTGCAAATACCGAGGTACTTTTTGTTCAAAGTTACATCTCCACTTGCCCGAAAAATTCCGTAGCGGGTGTGAATTGCAGGCAATATAACATAGGAATTTCGAAGTGATTTTTGTGGTTTTTCGCACGGGGAATGCGGGAACGGAAAAGTTGTTTATACCTGGTTAAAACAGCGCCGTTTGCCTCAGGTCGGTTTAAAAACTGGATAGCATCAAGTATCCGCAAATAAAATTTTTTATTCAATGATGAAGATTTTGGCGACGCAAAGTAACCCCGCAAGAAAAATTTTATTACAAAAAAATTTAATGCTCGATGCCTTTTTGTGTTGTCTGTGTGGAAAATAGGACATTGTTTTCAAAGTTTAAACTGTCCTGAGAGTGAGGTTATTAGTAATAATTCAGCGCTTAATTAGCCTGTGGATGCATTTTTAGTGTTCCTTTATTGATCGCGGGACATTCTTGATGCGATTATTGGGAATGCAAAAGAAGTCAGCCTCTGTTGTGGCCTATAATCCAAATTGGATAAATGATTTTAACTCAATTAAAGATAAGGCACTTCCTTTAATTTAGGATTTGATTGTAAGTTTTGAGCATGTTGGCAGCACATCTGTTCCCGGGCTTGCTGCAAAGCCAATTATCGATATTGATGTAATTTACGACAAACCAGAAAACTTGCCTCAGATAATTAAAGCTTTAGAGAGTGTTGGATATCGACACGAAGGGAATAAAGGAATTGAAGGACGAGAATCGTTCAAGGCATCCGAAGGATCCATTAAACAGCATTTTTACGTTTGCAAAGTGGGAACGTTGGGTTTGAAAAACCATTTAACTCTTCGTGATCATCTCAGAAGCAACCCTCAGGATCGTGACGAATATGAAAAGCTAAAAATAGAAATTGCTCATCTATACCAGACTGCTCCTGAAGAATATATGGAAGCAAAGACGTCGTTCATTCTGAAGATACTTAAGAAGTACTCACTCACGGAAGATGAACTAAAGCAGATCGAAGCTGTTAACGTTGCAAAGAAGTGAATTAAATCACTGGTTTTCGATACAGAGCCTGGTCATGACTGATCAGGCTTTGGAATTTTTCACTAAATTTTTAAAAGCTTTTTTACCCAGCGATGTTCGCCATTTCAAACATGGGCACCATCACGGCGACGACGATCATACCGATGGCAAAACCCATCAGGACGATGACTACAGGACCCATTAAGCTTGTCAGGCCTTCGAGTTTTGTTTTTACTTGGAAGTCATAGGCATCAGAAACCTGTGACAGCATGTTTTCAAGTTCACCGGTTTTTTCGCCGATGTTGACCATGTGGATGACGATCGGGGGGAACTGGCCGGATTTTTTCAAAGGACCGGCAATAGATTCCCCTTCGGAGATATTATTGCGGGCTTCATCAATAGCCTTAGCTAAAACCTTATTGTTGACGACATTTCGTACGATATCCATGGCTGCCAACATCGGCACGCCGCCATTAAGCAGAGTCGATAGAGTACGAGTAAAGCGCGACACTGCAACCATGCGTACCGTAGGGCCTACCACCGGCAGACGTAAAGCGATGGCATCCCATTGTGCCGCTCCGGCCGGGGAGTTTTTCCAATTTTTAAAGAGCAAAAAGACAATCAACACGCTTCCGAAAACCAAGTACCAATAATTCACCATGAACTGGCTGGCATCAATAATCGCAACCGTGTACCACGGCAGTTGTAAGTTGGGGGCTGATTCAAAGACTGTGACCATTTTAGGAATCAAAAAGATGAAAAGGAAACTTAAAAGACCTAAAGTCACAACCAGCATGACAATCGGATACGTCATCGCGCTGCTGACTTTAGCGCGCAAATCAGCTTGGGCTTCGGTGAATTCTGCAAGTCGCATTAAGATCACGTCTAAGCTGCCGGACATTTCACCGGCTTCAACCATGCTGACATAGATATTGGTAAAGACGTTGGGATATTTCAACATCGCCTTATGCAGCGTGGACCCTTCGTTAACCATGTTCTTACAGTCAGCCAAAGCTTCAGATAAAACCGGATTTTCCACTTGTTCAGAGACCGCAGTTAAAGCATCGACCAAAGGAATGTTGGCTTTAATAAGTGTCGCTAGCTGACGAGTCATCAAGGAAAGTTCTTTGACGCCGACTTTGGCGTTAGAACGAGAACTTTGTTTCTTTTTAGGGTCTATTTTTTTTCTATCGCGAATATCGACAACATAAATATTATCTTTTTTTAGTTTCGCGCGGGCCGCACGTAAATTTTCAGAGTCGATGACTCCTTTTACGTTTTTTCCATCTCGGGTAAGGCCCTTGTATTCAAAAATAGGCATAATAACCTTTAAAACTTTTTAAGTTAGCTAAGCGGTGCTGGTTTAGCTCCGGCGCCCTTAGGCGCCTGCGCTCTCCGCGGCTTCCGCCGCCTTAAATATCCAATTGCGTATTAGAAGTCAGTTCTTCGATCGTTGTCACGCCGGCAAGCACCTTTTGAACACCATGATCCCGGAACGTCTTCATGCCGTTTAAGATCGCTTGCTTTTTAATCGAATTACCGTCTTTTTTCTGCATAATTAAAGAGCGAATATCATCGGTGACAGTCAAAAGTTCACTGATCGTCGTACGGCCTGAATAGCCTTTTTGATTGCAGTGATTGCAACCCATGGCGCGACAGATATGACCATTTTTTGCATCTTCTTTGGTGATACCTAAAAGTTGCAACTCGAATTCCGAAGGTTCATACGGGGCTTTGCAATGTGGGCATAACAACCGCACCAGACGCTGGGCCACGACACCTTGAATGGAAGTGGCGATCAAGAAGGGCTCAACTCCAAAGTCAATCAGACGGGGAAAGGCCCCGGCAGAGTCATTGGTATGCAGGGTTGATAAAACCAAGTGACCCGTGAGGGACGCTTGAATCGCGAGCTCTGCTGTTTCCAAGTCACGAATCTCTCCGACCATGATAATATCAGGATCTTGACGAAGGAATGAGCGCAAACCGGCCGCGAACGTTAAGCCGATTTTCGAATTCACCTGGACTTGGCCGATACCGTGGATACGTTGCTCCACCGGGTCTTCGACGGTCAGGATGTTAACGTCGGGTTTATTGAGCTTTGAAAGGGCACCATACAAGGTCGTTGACTTACCAGAACCTGTCGGACCGGTAACCAAGAAGATCCCGTAACTGCGCGCTAATAAATCGTCTAAACGATCTAAATTTTCTTTAGAAAAGCCCAGTTGTTGCAACTCAAGAACGATGTTTGATCTATCTTGAATACGCATCACCACGCGTTCCCCATGGGCCGTGGGCACAGTGGAAAGACGGATGTCGATGTCTTTACCGCCGACTTTCAAAGGAATACGACCATCTTGCGGCAAACGTTTTTCGGCGATGTTGAGATTCGCCATAACTTTGATACGGGATGTGATCGCGTTTTGTAGTTTCTTAGGTGGTTTAAAGACGTCGAATAAAATACCATCCGTACGAAAACGCACGACGATGTCTTTTTCATAGGGCTCAATATGGATATCAGACGCTTTTTCTTTCACCGCACGGAACAGAAGGCTGTTCACCATCTTAATCACCGGGGCATCGTCTTCGCCGGCTTCTAAAAGATCCACAATCGGATCATCTAAGTCGTAATCTTCATCGGCAATTTCATCCAGGCCTGAAAGATTCGCCGTGCTTTTTTCGTAAACCTTATTGATCGCATCTTGGACACGGGGTGTGGTTGTGATCAGTGGACGAACTTTTTTTCCAAACAGAACTTTTAAATCGTCCAAAGCTTTTAAGTTTACCGGATTGCTTGTCAGTGCCGTTAAAGTATCCGCTTCATCTTTATAAGGAAGGATATTGTGCATTTTTGCGTAATTGATTGGAATGTCGCGAATCAGATCTGCAGCGATGTCGCTGATTGGGATATCGCGAATGAAATCCAGACCCAATTCTTTGCACAGGTCGGCCACCAGCTCATCAGCTGTAGAAAACTCTTTATTAGCTAAAGCCTCGCCCACAGTGACCGGGCGGACCACCGAAGGATTAGCAAGAACAGAGCGAATCTGATCTTGCGTCAGGGACGTTGCTTTAGACAAAATCGTTTGAATATCCAAAGAGGCCATTAAGTTCTTTCCTTACTCTTCAAGAACAGGGTTCGCTTCGCCAGCGCCCAATCCTTGAGCTCTGCGGTGGATTTCATCCATTTTCTTACCAAACGGATCAACTCCGCCTTGGGCTTTGATGAAATCAATGCGCTCATTTAATTTCGCTGAAACAACTTCATTTGATTGCGCGGAATTTTTAATAATTCGTGGAGTTAAGAAGACCACCATGTTCGTTTTGTCTTTCACGATCGTGCGCGACTTAAACAACCAACCCAAAATAGGGATATCGCCTAAGAGAGGCACTTTTGTGATGGATTCGATATCTTGTTCACGCATCAAGCCACCGAGAATCGCGGTGTCGCCATTGTTGACGTTGATCACAGTTTTGATCGAACGTTTAGCAATCGGTTGAGTTGAGTCTTGGAAGGCTTTCGGCGTACTTGCTGTCGATAGCTGAGACACCTGTTGTTTGATTTCCATGCGGATCGCGTTTGTTGCGGGGCTGATAAATGGTTTTAAAGTTAACTTGATCGTCGCATCTTCAAATGTCGGTGTTGTGATGGTCGCGCCAGTTGTGCCCGTTGATGACTGTGTGGAGCCAGTTACGACTTTATCACCGACTTCGATTTCACCCTCTTGATTGTCCAAAGTCATCAACTGTGGAGTTGAAAGGATGTTGGCTTTTTTGGCTGTTTTTAAGAAGTTGATAAACCCCAAAAGACTTGGAATTTTCAAGGTTGTCTTAGAGACAGGGTCAGTTACTTCGACAACTTTACCTTCACCAAAACCGATCACGGCACCGCTGCCGCCTGTGGGGCTCATCAAAGAGTTTAAGCTGTCAGCACCCATGCCGTTAAAGCCGGCTTTGCCGTAACCGCTGTCACCGTATTTATAGTAACCGACACCCCAGGAAGTTCCGTCGTTGGCACTCATCTCCATGATAATGGCTTCGACGAAGACTTGATCACGAGGCGTGTCGATTTTATTTAAAAGATTTAAAACAATTTCATAGTCTTGCTTGCTGGCTGTGATGATTAAGCTGTTGGTTGTCTTGTCGCCGACAATCTTGACATCACCACCAAAGATTTCAGTAGGCGCTTGCATTTGTCCGCCCACGCCAATTGGGGATAACAGACTGCCTGTCGTCTGTGGTTTTGGTGTTGCATCTTTGGTCACGCCAGTTAAAGTCTGAGCTAACTTTTCAGCGTCGCCATTTTTTACGCTATATACGTAAACGCCGCCAGATTCTTCAGCGCGGATTTTAAAGTCTAATTGCGAGATCAATTTTTTGATACGTACGATGCCAGATTTATTACCCACGACGATGATTGAATTGGTGCGATCATCAGGGATAGCCATAAAGAAGCTGGCACCTTGCTGTGACGAAGCGCCCGTTGTACGTGAAAAGCGCGGCACACCCGCAGTGAAAGTTCCTGGCGCACTGCCTTGAGCCTTGTTCCCTTTATTGACAATTTTATCAACCAGATCCGCAAGATCTTTAGATTTTGCATACTTAATAGGGATCACTTCAAGTTGTTCTTCAAAGCCCGGAACATCCAATTGACCGATGATTTTCATAACGCGATCAATGTTAGAACCATAGTCGGAAATAATGATGGAATTCGTAGGTTCGTAAATATTCATCTCGCCATCTTTTGACGGTAAGATACGCAGATCACGATTCACTTGCGCTGCAGAAATATGTTTTAAATGGATAATCCGTGTGATCATTTGATCTGAGTTCGGATAATAAGCGCCAGAGAAAGTTTCGATATTGTCTCGTTGCGCATTTCTAGCTGATTTTACTTTTAAAAAACCACCAGACGGGACCACGGTGAAGCCGTTGATTGCAAGGGCTGACAAAAACGCCTTGTACGCTTCGGCCACGGTGATTTTAGAAGGGGCCGTGATGGTGATTTTGCCACGCACGCCGGGATCGATAATAAAGTTTTTGCCGGTCAGTTCGCCGATCGCTTTGATTAAGTCGGTGATTTCCACGTTTGGAAAGTCAAAGGACTCAATCGTTTCTGGGAAGTTTGCGTTGTTGATATCTTCCAAAGAAGCTTTCGCAAGCTTATCTTTCGTCGCTTGATTTAAGATATCACCAGAGCCTCGCAGGCCGCCGGCGGCCGCACCACCAGAGTTGGTGTTCGCAGGCGGGGCGGGAAGAGACGAATCACCAAAGTCAGGCGGTGGTGGTGGCGGCGGAAAATCCTCGAATTGAGCATTCGCTGTCGTACCCACTACTTGGGCAGCCATCAATGAAGCAAGTCCTATGCTGACAGTTTTTTTCATGTGTCCTCTTCCTTAGTTCAACACGCGGATAACAATCCTTGTTACTGAATGTTGTAAGTCTTATTTTCGCTCTTGCCGTTTCTTTCGATTTGCAAAGTCACTTTAGGCGAATTTTTTAATAAATTATAAAGTTCCATGGCCTTGGCTGGGCTGTCCACAGGGGTGCCGTCGACAGACTTGATGATGTCCATCCGTTGCAGGCCCAGCTGTTCATAAATACTGCCAGGCTGCATATCTAAGATGCGAAAGCCATTGATGTTGCCGGTGCCAGGTTCGCGGTTGGGAACGGCGCGGGCTTGCATAAGAACGCTCGATAAGTCACTTGTGTATTTAAGCAAGTCCGATCTTTTGATCACAAAATTGCCGTCGCCAGTTTGAATAACTTCGCGTGTTCCTGAAGCCTTCATACCGCCACCGAAAGCGACCTTGTTCGCATCTTTTTTCATCTCGATATATTCTAGGCGGTTGGAGTTCAGATTACGGAAGGTCACTTTTTGGCGTTCGACTTTTAAGATCGAAGCCATACCTTCGATGTCCTTGCCAGCGGTGTATGAGATCACTTGATTTTTGCCTTTAACTTCGATGGCCGCAATCGACTTATCCGGATTTGAATGCACCAGGGTGCCGATCAAATTAAGGGGTAATTGTGAGGGAACTGGCTCGTCTTCTCTTTGGGCTTCGGCGCCTTTTGACTTGTCGACCAGAGCGTCGGGGATGGCTCCATTGTTGGCGAAAATATTGCGACTAATAATGGTGTTGTATGCGCCGCGACTGACGGAGGAGTCCACACGCGCTTGCTTGGGATGAGAGGGGGGGGCGGACTGCGGCAGCATGCGATCGCGGAATGATAAAATTGTAAGGTCGGCAATGCAGTAACCGACGAACACAAAAAGCACGTAAGCGTACCATTTTTCCAAGGGGGGGCGTTGATTCTTCGGGTTACGTGAAGTCACAGCTGTACAATCCTTTGTGTCATTGGGGGCCTAGTCCTTGGGCCTCTGTAAATCCTATCAAAAAGGCGGGGGGTCTGCACGAAAAAATACAAACTAGACTATGGTCTTAAAAGTTTAAATTTCTACACACATTCTCAAAAGTTAGGCGATGATAGGTGTATGAGAATTCTCTACTTCACGGATGGGGCAGGAATTGATCTTCTAGGAATTCGCGAATCAGTTTTGCGAATCCCGGAGGTGCTCACCTCTCTTCGTCGCGGCCAGGAATCGGCCCGCTACGTAGATTTAATGCAGGTGATGTCGTTGCCGGACGATGAATTTCGTCAGGTCCCAGGCGTATTACGAAATTATTTAATCAACTTGGTTCAGCGGGGCTTGCACCAACGCTGGATCAATCGCGATCATCGCGCAGATCTTATCATTCGTCGTATCAATCATCATTCGTTCACAGATATCAAACGCGAAGTGTTGGGTTTTATTCGTGCAAAGACGGATGAAGAAAACAGTGTGGCAACTTCGAATCTGCATCTGTTGCATTTTTTAAGTCATGTCGAGATCTCTATCATCGGCCCGGGTTATGACGAAATCGAAATTTGGTTGCGTCGTGAAATTGCGACCATGAGTGACGTTAAAGTTTTAATCAAAGACGTGATCGCCTCTGATCCGCAGTTGGATTGGTTCTGGCCTCAAGTGCGCGAATCCTTTTCAAGCCTCATGGTATAAATTATTTAGCATTACATTTTAAAAAATACGCCGTGTTCGCACCAGCGATTTCTAATTGGAAAATTTGCGTGACGGTTTGTCCTGGCAAAAGCGCGGGACCTTGTTGCAAGGTATTTTGTGCGGACGAAACGGCTGCCGTTTGCAAAGTTATGGTGTCGTTGTTGGACAAGACCCAGAACTGCACCTCTTGGTCGCCACCAGAAAATGTGGTTGCAGAGTCATTTAGCACTTTTTTCAAGAGATAAGATTCACCCAAGCCCACTAAACCGGCCTGGCATTCCAGGTTCGTGGCTTTAGCAAAGCTCATAAAAGAACAAGAGATACACACGGAAGCTATCAGTTTTTTCATGGCCTAGCTCTCTCACAGGCTGGTTAAAGAGGTCAAGGGGGACTGTGGAGCTGGTTTAAAAAAGCCTCAATTTGCGACATCTTTTCAAGATATTCAGGGTGGGATTGATGTTGATATGGATAAAAACGCCGCGGCTTTTCAGTCGATGGTTTGGTTAGGTTCGGGGGCGAATGATCCCGCTGACTAAGGGGGCCTTGAAATACATCTTAACTACAACGAAAAGAAGGGCTCGACTTCGACTGATTTTTCATTGGCGGGATGCAAGAATGTCGGCAGGGGTTTGTCCGGCATGGATAAATAGTAAACTCCAAACGGCATTTTTGCCGAAATCCAACTTAAGGGACGACGATAAATAAATTCTGAGCGAGTTTGATTGTATAACAAAAACTCGTTGTCGTTAGCGTCTTCGTAAGCTCGCCACAGCAGGCTTTCGAAAATATCGCCATTGTCAGCGAACAGAAAATTCATATATTTAAAATTCAAACCCGCTTCAATTTTTAGACGAGAAAACGGCTTCGTCAGGGTGCGCGTCCAGCCGAACATGTTGCCAAACTTTAAAAATTGTCGAAAATTATGCGCGCGCAGAGAATATTCCATCGGAATGAACTCTTGCATCCCGCCGGCAGACCACGGGGCGACGCAACCGACGACGTTTTCGTCTTTATCAAAGGCAATCAGGAAGTCTTCAAGTTTTAAGCCCTTCCAGCGTTCAAGTTTTTCATAAAAACTTTGACCATCCCACACGGTGGAAAGATCTCGTTGGTGGGACTTTTGCGTAATATAGTAAATCAAAGCGTCGACGTTGTTTTCATTGCCACGGCGAATCCGTAAATGGGGCAAGGGATTTTTCGCCCACGGCATACGTCCATGGACGGTCACCATATTGAAGCGACGGAACATATGATAATGAGGTAAGGGGCGTTTCATCGTACGCGGCCGTACAAAGGCATTTAAAGCCTGGACTTCGCTCATGCTTAAGACGGAAAAAAGATGTTTGCAGCCAAAGGTGTGAAAGACTTCGCTCATGACCGGTAAAAAATGTTGAGACCATTGTAATATCGCTCGGCGATTAGAAGAAATTCGCAAGTCGCGACCAAAAGCGACAGGGCGAACTTTACCGTTTAATAAAACATCGCGGACCACAAAGCTAGCTATGCCTTCGAGTTTTTGTTCATCATCGCGAAGTTGATAGGTCAAATGCTGATCAGATTGAATCGAGTAAGGGGCAAAAAAATCGCCATTGCGGTCGATTTTCATTTGTACGGGGCCATGGATGGAAAAACTTTTATAGAACTCTGTCAGCGCCTTGCTGTCTTCGGGTTTGGCGATCTCTAACTTCATTAAGACTTCTTCCACAGCACATCGCCATGGCCAGTTTTGACGTTGGCCCATCGAGCCGCAACAAAAAGATAATCACTCAAACGATTTAAATACTGCAATGGCAAAAGATAGCGGTCATCTTTTACGGCGATTTCGGCAGAGCGACGTTCACTGCGACGGCAGCTGGTGCGGGAAATATGCAAAGCCGCGGCGATGGGGTGACCTGCGGGTAATATAAAATTCTTTAGTTCTGGCAACTCGGTGGTTAAGGTGTCGATTTGCACTTCTAAAAAGCGCACGTGTGATTCCGTTAAAGCGGGAAGCATTTTTAAAACTTCATCTTTTTCGGTCGCCAAAATACTGCCCACATTAAAAAGTTCGTTTTGTATTTTTTCAAGCACAGGGTCTAAGGCCGACAAAACGGGATGCGCGGGTAAGGTGGCGCGGATCATGCCGAGGGAGCTGTTTAATTCGTCCACACAGCCATAAGCTTCGACGCGTGGGTTGAATTTTTCTACACAGGACCCATCCACCAATCGTGTTGTGCCTTTGTCGCCAGTGCGTGTATAAATTTTTGCCTTGGGAGCATCCGTCATATTCATAGTCCTTTACTAAATTCTTGCTTTTTCCAAGTAAGAGGTCAAGGTTGAAGGAGTTCCTTCTTTGTAATGGACTTAGGAGATTTTGCATGAGCAGCAATGACATCCCTTTGATTGTGACGATTCCCCATTCGGGTGAAAAAGTGCCACCACAAACTCCGTGGCTTAAAGCTTTGCCCGAAGAAGTTCTGATGTGCGACGTGGATCGTTATGTGGACTTTTTGTATGAACCGTCTTTGCAACGCCTGCAGATCCCTTATGTCAAAACGGAGTGGCATCGTTACGCCGCGGACTTGAATCGTATTCCAGAAGATGTAGACGCGTCCTCGGTGGTGGGCAATGCAAACCCAGCGGGCATGCATGGGCGGGGATTTCATTGGGTGATCACGACTTACAAACAGCAGTTGATGACAGAACCTATGAGTCTGCAAGCCCACAATGAATTGGTGGAGCTAATTTACAATCCTTTCCACGAGGGGATTCGCAAACTTTATGCGGATTTGCACGAAAAAGGTCACACAAAAACTTTCCATATCGATGCGCACAGCATGCCCTCGGTGGGGACCAGCGAGCACCGTGATCCGGGGGAGCGACGGGCAGACATTGTCGTCAGCGATAGCAAAGGCAAGAGTTGCGATCCGCGCTTCAAAGATCTGGTCATTACCGCCTATGTGACCGCGGGATTTAAGGTCGGTTACAATTGGCCGTACTTTGGCGGGCGCGTCACGGAGCAGTATGGAGTTCCCGCTCGGGATCAACACACTCTGCAGGTCGAAATGAACCGTGCTTTGTATATGGACGAGAAAACCAAAAAACTAAAACCTGACGAGGCCAAGAATGTTCAGGACAGAGTGCTCTTCGCGATGAGCTATATCCGCAACAATTTGCTGCATATAATGTAGAGCGTCGAAAAGCGAAAAGCATGGTCAGTGGAGCGGACTTAAATTATTGATAGCTATCAATAAAATTAATTAGCTTTCACTAAGGACTTGCTTTGAGTAAAGCGAACGGACCGAAAAAATCTCTTCTCAAGAAGCTCAACAAACCTCTGGCGTCATTGAAGTTAGCGGTTTTCGTTATTATTTCCCTGGCGGTTATTACCTCCATTGGAACATTTGTTGAAGCCAAGTACGACGCCTATGCCGCAAAAAAATACGTTTATGATACCTGGTGGATGTATGGAGTCCTGGGGCTCTTGGTAATCAACTTAGTGGCGGTCATGGTTGATCGTTGGCCGTGGAAAAAGCGTCACGCAGCTTTCGTTTTTGCCCATATTGGGATCATTATCATCCTTGCCGGAGCTTGGATCACTGCGGAGCATGGGCTGGACGGGACCATGCGTGTAGGTATTGGCGAAAGCAATAATTTGGTGCAGACCGCAGAAACTGACCTCGTGGTTTATACGTCTTTTGACGGCGACCGTTACTCTAAAACGTTAGAAGCCGAAGTGGATTTCTTTAAGCATCCGCCGACGACCGAAAAACCCTTCATTATTCCTGCGTACGAAGGTGAGATTCGTGTCGTTGATTACCAAAAATACGTCCTGTCTTCACGCAAAGTCGTCGCTGATGAAACGAAAAAAAGCGGCGCCGGACTGCGCTTTCAGTTGCAGAACGCCAACGTAAATGTGATCGAATGGTTGGTGCAGAAAAAGGCCGACAGCGTGGTGACGCATAATTTTGGTCCGGCCCAAATTCACTTGGGGGCAGCGCCGGTTCATGGGCGGGGCGCGAACGAAGTCTTCTTAACGCCGCAGAAGGATGGCCGCATGATCAGTTATGTGGTCTTCCAAAAGGACCAGGTCAAGCCACTTAAAAAAGGCACAGTTAAAGAGGGTGATGTTTTTGATCCCGGTTTTAAGATGGCGTTGAATTTTCGAGTGCTGCGCTATATGCCTTCGGCGAAAGAGGACTGGGATTTGCAACCTGCGACTCGTCCTTCGCCAATGACCACGTCGGCGATAAAAATTATTTTCGACAATAAAGAACACTGGGTTCTATTAAATGACATGGTGAAGCTGTTCACCACCAATTCTGTCTATTTGTTGACTTATGGCAATCGTCGTACCGATATCGGCTTTAAAGTTGATTTAAAAGATTTTGCAGTGACTCGTTATCAAGGCACAATGCGTGCGATGGCTTATGAAAGCATTGTGAATATTGCTGATGTTGGTGATGTGAAAATTTCGATGAATGAGCCGTTAAAGCATAAGGGCTTAACGATTTATCAGGCGAGCTTCCAAGAAGAGGAAGGTAAGCCGGTGGCTTCTATATTTTCCGTGAATCATGATCCGGGGCGTTTCTTGAAATATTTGGGTTCGTTGGTCATGAGTCTCGGCATTGTATTGTTAATGTGGTTTAAGCATTTGGATTTTAAGATTGCTCGCAAGTCGCAAGATGGTGGGAACTAATATGAAAAAAATAATGACTCTTTTGTTTTTCGTGATGTGTGGAGCCGTTTGGAGCAGTAGTGCTTTGGCGCAGCCCGGGGATGCGATTAACTATCTTCAGGTTCAAGACGGGGGGCGGATCAAGCCTTATGACAGTTTCGCTCGAGAGATGCTCGAGATCGTTTACGGTAAGGCGAAGTATGAGGGCCGTGCCGCCACAGAAATCGTTTTGACGTGGATGCTGTCGCCCCAGGCGTGGCAAGGCAAGAAGATTTTCGAAGTGCGTAATCATCAAGTTTTAGAGGCCCTCAAGCTCCCTAAAGAGGAGCGTTGGTTTTCTGGCGACGAAATTTTTGGCAACGAAAGGTTTTCACTGTTGCGCCAAGAACTGCAGGCTAAGCGTGAAACTAAAGAAAAATTAGATCCCTATTTTCAAGCTTTGCAACGTCTTGAAAATCAGTTCTTTGTTTTTCAAGAAGTCGCCGCTGGACGCATGTTAAAAATTGCTCCACCGAAAGAAGGCGATACCTGGGTTGCCGTGGCTGATCTTGATCCTGCTTTGCAAGAAAAATTCGTGGCATTGACGAAAGCCTTCGTAAGTTATATTGGCGCAATGGCGCAGG
>JABWCO010000153.1 GCA_013360185.1 Bdellovibrio sp. | reverse complement strand
ATCTGCCCCCCTCTAACGAACAACCTCTTTAGGGATCTCAAGCTTGATTCCATGTCTTTGTAAAACACCTAAGGCTTCTTGAATTGAGGAATACACACTCGTCTGAATGGGTGTGCCGTATGCGACTGCAAAGAATTCTTCTTTCGCACCAAAGTCCCCCACTTCAAGACGAACAGTTTCTAAGGCACGGTAAACTTCTAGATTGTTACCACGTTTTGCACGGATCAGTTCCCAGACCTTTTCGATAAAGGTCACTTCGCGGGCTGGATTGCCACGCACACACCAGAACGAACCCGTAGAACTCGCATCTGAACTGATCGGTCCACCTGTAGCATTGGTGTTAGCAAGCTTCACCCAATGAGCATTGCGTGTTTCACGCAAATCCATCACGGCATAATTCACATCCGCATACAAAATATTAATTCCACCGGGCTTGTACTGTGTTCCCGAAGCGGCCATTAAAATTTCGCGCGCATATGGTAAACGATAACCACGCAACTTGCAGTATTGCAAAGCTTCTGCGGCTGTGTATTTAGGATTGCCAGGATTAACCGGAGAAGGAATCCACTCTAAAGCCACAAAAGGGGATTCCCATTTCGCGTATTGATTTTTTTGGAAGTAATCAAAAACTTGCAGTGCCAAAGAACCTACGGCCTCAGTCAAACGCCCCTTAGCCATGAACGCTCGTTGACCATTGTTTTTTAAGCTGGTCAAGTGCAGCGTCAACTGAAACTGCCCACGGCCGAGGTTCGAGAAAGTACCGTAAGCCATGTAATCTAATAAATTATAAATTTCTTGCGCAGATTTTTTCTTATTTCCCGCTTTAAATTGTTTTAAGTGTTCATCGACACTAAAACGCACCGAACCTTCGGCAAGTTCCACATTTCTTTCATGGTCACGAATATCGAACTCACGGAAAAGATTATCGAACTGCGCTTTAAACTGAGATTCTAAAGATAGATCCACCTTTACAACATCGCGTGATTTGTGAAGGTCGTACATGTCGTTAAAAGCTAAAAGAATTTTTGCCATCGGCTCAAGAACGGCCTCCGCCGGAGTCCCCTTTTCCGCTAAGCTTTGCACTTCGCTCATCAGCTCTTGCCAAAGAACGCGACGAGTGCCATCACGCCCCTGCGCCATGGTACTTTGATATTGCCCCAAGTCACCGGCCTCAACGAACGGAATCTGCGCCCAAAGACGACCGGCAGGGCGACTTGAGTTGGCTGCAGAGCCTGCCGCCACCGCCTGCCCAGCAACCGCAAAAACCATCAAGCCCAAACTGAAAAGGACGACATACTTTTTCATGGCAAACTCCTAGATAGGACCCACAATCCAAGATCTGTGCCCGAATAGGAACCAATAGAGTGACTTCCAAGGGGCAGTCCGTGCCCAAATTATAGACAGGTAGAAAAAAAAGAAAAAAGAGGGGGTGAATCGTCGCAACTAAAAAATTGGGGACATCGGCAAGCAAAAAATGGATTTACAGAATAACTTTAGATCCATCCTCGGTGTTTTCAACTGAAACCTTTAGCAAAGAACTGCCGGAATCAAGTCGCATCCCGAGAAAACCCGACAGTCTGGCATAAAGACCCGCCACATCGCCGAAAGACAGGGTTTTGAGAATCCGAAAACTTTCATGAGCATAGTCTGCTTCACAACTTTGTAGCCGTAGCCATGTGAAGCCCAAACGCAAAAGTTGAAACTGCCCGTCCCGAGGCACACATTCGATAAATTGAAAACTCGTGAACTGCATTTGTTCTGGCGGCAGACCTAGATCCCACGAAAAGGTCGCACCTCGCTCCTCGCGAAAAACCAGGCTCGCTAGGCGCACGCCCTGTTCTTCGGCTTTTTCAGTCAGGCGCAACCGGGCAATCGCCATGATTTCGGCAAATGTATGATTGAAGCTTTCCGAAGTTGCTTGAAAAATATCTTGTTCTAAATCCTTTTTGAGCTGCCACAACCATTCATCAAGCAACATCAAATTCACACTCATCCCAGAAAGCGGATCCACCTCGCCGCTAAATCCCGCGGCAAGATGAAATAAGAAACCCCGTCGTGCTGACAGGGCTCCTTGAATAACGATGCGAATAGGAATCTCGCGAACAAATTGCAGCATTACATCATTTGTAAAGCTTGCGTGTTCATGGTCACGTGAGATTTTGCACGGAACTGATTCACCCATGCTTCAAACATGCCGTCGCCACGACGCTTTTGCATCATCTCTGCAGCCATTGGCTCCAAAGAAGCCATGCCGTCTACTTTTGTCTCTTTTAATTTCAACACATATTTAGAGTTGCCATCACGAACCAAACGTTTCAACAACGGAGTTGATTTATTCAATTCAAACACAGCTTCTGAAGCGACAGCACTTGTGATTTTTGGGAATGTTTCTGCACTAAGATCCACAAAGCCTGTTTCTTCCCAAGACGCTTTCAATTCTTTAAGTTGCGCGTTCACAGCTGCTTCATCACCTTTTGCTAAGGCTTCATCTAAAGCTTTCACTGCCGCATCCACTTTTTCTTTTGAAGAAGCTTTGATCGCTGCTTCCGTGTCGATCTTCACGAACTGAACATTGATTTTGTGAGCTTTGGCTTCTTGGATTTTTTTAAGTTCCGCGGCCATCGGAGCAGACACCATTTCAAACATTTGCCGAACTCGCACATTGGCGATGTCTTTACGAACTTTACTTTCGAAATCACCCGGTTTAGAGCGTGTAGACTCTAAGTAACGAGTGTAAAACTCACGTTGAAACTGACCATTTTGTTGGAAAAATGGAATGTCCTTAACAATGAAATCACGAACTTCCGCGTCGGTAGCCAAAATGCCATTTTTTTGCGCAGCTTGGGACACCAACTCCATACGCACTAAATTTTCCAAAGCTTGCTGGCGCAAAAGTTGACGCTGAGAGCTAAAATCCATCTGACTGCCGAACAGGTTTTGATAGTACTGATTGATACGATTTTCTTCCTGTTGGAAGTCTGCCAAGGAGATCAGCGTATTGTTCACACGGGCGACGGACCCGATCCCGGCTCCCATCTGTCCAGGCAATCCGAAAAACACGAAAACAAGAATGATCGCCCCAAAAAGAACGATCGCGGTGACGCTCTTCGCGGAAAGCTTTCTTTTCATTTTTTCTGCCATACTGTCGCTCATAACTATCCCTTCCTTAAAAACAACTTTTCTAATTAGCGGTTCCATTACCCAACTATTTTTATTTTTTTTCAAGGGGAAATTGTTGAATTCTCTGAGTCTTTTTACTAGCGTTTGAGTAACCACACGAACAGAAGGTGACTTTTGAACTTTTTCAACTTTGATCTCAAGAAACTTGTGATGATCGGGATTGTTTTGGCTTTGCCACTAGTTTCTATCAACATGCAGCAAAACCCACAAGGCTCCAATTGGCTTTCTAAGCCCTTCACTTTGCTAAGCAGTGCGATTTCGGAAACCTTCTTTTCTTTCAGCCATGGAGTCAAAGACACCACGGCTATGTATATCAATCTGATTGATATCAAAAAAAACAGCGCAGCATTGCAGAGTCAAAACAATGAACTGCAGGCGCGCTTAGGCAAAATGGATGAGCTGTCCCTAGAAAACGAACGTCTGCGTGGCTTGTTGAGCTTCAAAGAGCAAACAAAAATGAGCCTGATGGCAGCACAAATTATTGGCCGTGATCTTGTTATTGATCACAGCACAGTGACGATCAACAAAGGCTCTAGCGATGGACTTAAAGCCGGCCAAGCCGTCATTACTACCGGTGGCGTTTTGGGTTATATCTTTAAGCCAGAACCGTTTACGTCCCACGTAATGTTAATCACCGATCGTTATGCCGTGGTGGATGGCATCGTGCAAAGAACCCGTGCGCACGGAATCGTTGAAGGCAAAAGTCAACACGGCAGCTCTTTATCTTTAAAATACGTCGAAAGAACCGAGGATGTGAAAGAAGGCGACCTGGTGGTCACGGGAGGCCTTGATAATATCTTCCCTAAAGGATTCCCTGTCGCGGTTGTTGAATCCGTCGAAAAGAAAACCTTCAGTGTCTCGCTTAAAGTGGACTTGCGTCCCGTCGTGGACCCTTACTCGGTTGAAGAAGTTTTTATTGTGGCACAAGCTGCCAATGAAGATTTCGGAGAAAAGTATGCACTCACTCCGCCAGCAACCGAAACCGCAGTGGAGACGCCACCAGCCGCAGCCGCCACTCCGTCTGCAGCTGCAAAGCCAGCCACCAAGCCAAGCCCAAGCCCAAGCTCGAGTCCAAGACCCACGGCGGCGCCCGAGGTGCGTCCGTGAAAATACGTTGGAATATAATTCTGAATTTTCTCGTATTGTTTGCCGTTTTGTTGGTCACAGCAGGCCTACAAACCACTTTGTGGTATCAACTTTTTAATGACGTTCCTTCTCCGCTGTTATGGTTGAACTTGATTGTATATGTGATCCTTTATCGCAAACCCTATCCGGCCATTCTCACGATCTATGCAATGGGCTTTGTCCTGCTCACGTTCACGGCGATGCCTTTGAAAATGATGTGGATCACGTTGCTGGTCCTGTTTGCATTAGTTTACGGCATTAAGACTCGCGTGTTTTGGAGTGGTTCGGGTTATTATACCATTATGTGCACCTTTTCTGCCGTCGCTTATCATATTATCTATATCGTGAGTTCGATGGTGATGGAAAAAAATCCAGCGAGTTTTGAAATCATCGATCGTTTAGTGCAGCTTGTGCTGACCCCGTCTTTTGCCTTCCCTATGTACTGGGTGCTAGCGAAGATCGATAAGATTTCTCAAGACGACCTGGTTCATGAACCCGGAGGACTCGAAATATGAGTACTTACGTCAGCAATCCAGAAGAAGCCAAAGAGTACCAAAGCCGTTACAAACTTTTTTATATTGCGATTGGCTTTGCACTGACTATTTTTTCTGCGCGCCTATGGTACCTGCAAGTTATTTCCGGCAATGAACTGCGCGAGTTCTCGGAAAGAAATCGCATCAAACAAAATAAAATTTCTGCGCCTCGAGGTCTGATGCTAGATCGTGATGGCAAAGTCTTGGTCGAAAATCTGCCCGGCTTTGAAGCTATCTTGACTCCTCAGTATATTGAAAACTTAGACGCTTTAGCCAAAACCGTCGGACCTGTTCTGAGCATGGAGCCCGATAAGCTGGTCGTCAAAGTGACCAAAAGCCGCCGCCAGAACGGACCTTTTGCACAAATTCGTTTAAAAGAAAATTTAAGCCGCGAAGAAGTTTTTCGCTTAAAGCGTTTGCGTATGGATACGCCGGGCCTGGAAATCCGCGAGTCGATCGTCCGTTACTATCCTTTGAAAGAAAACGGCGCGCAGCTGTTTGGTTACGTCGGCGAGATATCCAAGCGTCAACTTCCCGTCTTAAACGAACAGTACAAAGACTTTTTGCGTTTTGAACAAGGCGATATCATCGGCAAAAGCGGCTTGGAAGAAACCTTAGAGCGCGACATCCGCGGCAACGATGGTGTCAGCTTCTTGCAAGTGGACGTGCATGGTCGCGAAACAGTCACGGCCACGCCAAATATCTACGGACAAGAGATCAAAGATCAAATTCCGGTTCACGGTAACAACGCCGTCTTAACTATTGATCGCGACATCCAAGAGGCGGCCTTTAAGTCTTTCATGGCACTGAATCGTATCGGTGCCGTCGTTGCCATGCGCACCAATGGCGAAGTCTTAGCCTGGGTCAGTACTCCATCCTTTGACCCGAATGAGTTTTCCACGGGAATTTCAGCGCAGACATGGTCAAAGCTTATCAACGATCCATTTAAGCCTTTACGTAATAAAATTATTCAAGATCATAACTCTCCAGGATCGACCTTTAAACCTTTGGTGGCTGTAGCGGCTTTGCAGGAAAAAGTTATCACACCTACCACCATCGTCAGTGCGCCCGGCGTGTTCTATTTCGGCCGCCGCCCTTACCATGACCATTTAAAAGGTGGTCACGGGAATATCACAGTGTACGAAGCCCTGGAACGCTCTTCGAACGTGTTCTTCTATAAAATGGGTATCGCCTTGGGTGTTGATAAAATGTATGACTATATCAATATGCTGGGCATCGGACAGAAAACGGGCATTGAACTGGCGCGTGAAGTTTCTGGTACTATGCCAAACTCTGCCTGGAAAAAAGCCACGATGGGTGAAGAGTGGCAACCCGGTGAAAACTTAAGTACGGCGATCGGTCAGGGCTTTGTCAATGTGACACCTTTATCGATGGCGATCGCTTACAATGCCATCGGCACGGAAGGCAAAGTCGTTAAGCCTTTCATCATTCGCAAAGTGATTGACCAGGATGGCAAAGTCTTGCGCGAAAACTTCCCGCAAGTGGTGCGCGATCTGCAACAAACGCAAACGAACGGCGTGCATATTTCGGCTGAAACCTTCAAGGTCGTCAAAGAAGGTATGCGTCGCGTGGGAAATGGTGATCGCGGAACCGCAAAACACTGGAAAGTTCCGGGCGTACAAATTGCGGGGAAAACCGGAACGGCGCAAGTCATGGGCTTTTCTGCAGATCAAATTTATCAAAAATGTGAAGGCCGTCCGATTCATATGCGCCATCACGGTTGGTATGTGGCCTTTGCTCCCGCAGACAATCCAGAAATCACCATCGCAGCCTTAGCCGAGCATGCATGTCACGGAAGTACCGGAGCGGCACCGATTGTTCGCGATATCGTGCAAGCGTACTTCCAAAAATATCATCCAGAAGTTATCGAGGCGGCTTTAAAGGCTAAAGGCTCTAAAGCGGCAGCTCCTGCTCCTGCGAAACCAGAAACTGTTGAAGGAGAGTAAGAGTGTATACTTCATTGCACGTTGAAGAGCGGACTCTGTTCAAACGAATCGATATCAATCTGATTGTTATCGTCTTGGCTTTGAATCTTATCGGCTTGATTAATCTTTACAGCGCAACCCATGGACCGACAACAACTGACGTGGCCTCTTTGTTCATTTCCCAGCTTATGTGGCTTGCGGTCGGCTGGACGGTGTTCTTTGTGGTGACTTTACTGGATTATTCAATCGTCAGTAGGATCGCCTTAGCCATTTATATCTTAAACTTAGGCGCCATTATCTATGTGACCTTCTTTGGTAAGGTGGCCCTCGGGGCCCAACGTTGGATCGACTTAGGCTTCTTCCGCTATCAGCCCTCAGAGACCATGAAGTTGGCCCTAATTATGATGATGGCCAAAATCTTGGCTACTCGGAACACGATGGGTTCTGGGATGGGTCTGCGTGAAATGTTTGTACCTTTAATCATCCTAGGCATTCCTTTCGTTTTCGTCGTCGAACAACCAGACTTGGGAACAGCGATGATGTTAGCCGCGATTGGTGGATCGATGCTGATTTTTGCTAAAATCCGCAAACTGATTTTAGCAACGATCATCATTCTAGGGATTACGGCATTACCGATTGCCTGGAAGTTTGTCTTACATGACTATCAAAAAAATCGTGTCTTGACCTTC
>JABWCO010000021.1 GCA_013360185.1 Bdellovibrio sp. | reverse complement strand
CTCCGAAAGTGAGCTCCGCGAGTCTCCGCAAGGGCTGCTGCTGCGCCATGCCCAGCAGCAACTTACGGAATATCTTGATGGCACAAGAAAAGAATTTTCTTTAACGCTGGATTTGCGCGGCAGCGAGTTCCAACTGAAGGTGTGGCAAGAACTTTTAAAAATTCCCTATGGAGAGACTCGCTCTTATAAAGATATCGCAAAAATTCTGCAATCTCCCCAAGCCTGTCGCGCCGTGGGTACGGCGAATGGAAAAAATCCCATTTCACTGATCATTCCATGCCACCGAGTGATCAACTCTGGCGGAGGACTGGGTGGTTATGCGGGCGGCGTACAGACCAAAACAGCATTGCTGCAATTAGAAACCGCGCACTCAAAATAAAAAATCCCGACCTATGTGAGTCGGGATTTTTCATTTTAACCTTTAAAACTAAAAAACTATCTTCCACCCGCGCACTCGCGACGGGACACCACTTGCTCTGAGCTGCGGCAGCTTAATATTTGGCAACGGCTAGAGTTGTACGCGCAATTGCGGATGGCTTGATTTTCTGCCTGATAACGATCTGCCCCGTTACCGACGAAACGAGTTACGTTGCCGCGGTAATCAACACCTTGAGCTTCACAAGTGTAGTCCGAAGTAGAACAAGTTTCGATACAACGACCGTGTTCCGCTAGACATTCTCCACAAGAACGATGGGCACTGTGTTCTTCCCAACCTTTATCTTGTGCAGAACAAGTTACGCGTCCGCCACCATAGCCTGGATTGTAAGGAGGTTGCTGAGGAGGATAATAACCGCCGCCACCGTTCGAACAGCGCATCCCTGTATCGCGATGAAAACATCCATCGGCAGCGCGAACCCAACCCGGGCCACCTGGGGAATAACCGCACACGAATTCCACGCGGGAATTGCGCTCGTTACAAAATGAGCCCGATTGCTGAGCCATGGCTGACGTTGCGAAAGATACAACGCTCAAAAACAATCCCAATACTAACGCTTTCATGTCGTCTCCTTAGTTGCAGGTGCAATTTTGACACCTATTTTTAATCACGAAGACTATAAAGCAACAACGATGCCATTTCTTAAGAAGCGAAACGGCACCGCCAATTGATATGCGCGTCAAAATTTTAATTTTTTTGTGTCTTAGTCTTCGCCGTTAGAAAATTCGATATCCGAACGGGAGTAGACTTGGGATTGTTCTGCGGAGATGTACTGCAAAGCACGATGGTAATTTCCGCGCTCTAGCTCCACCGTGGCCATTTGTCTTAGGTAAATGGGGCTGCCGTACTTTTCATACAGCTCCTCATAGATTTTTAAAGCCACTTCGTACTTTTTCAGTTTGCACAGGGTATAGCAATAAGCACTGAGATATTGATCGCGAGACTGAACATTGGCTTCAACAGATAAAAGACTCTGCCAAAGCTCTTCCGCCTTAGTGTAATCGCCTTTTTCAAAAGCCTGCCAAGCGGCAGTTTCGTCCGTTTTCTTTGTCGTTTTAATCACTCTGATCCCGCTCCGATGACTGTCGTACCTAATTATTGGTATATTTTGGGATACTGAACATCCCCCAAAAGGGGGGGCGACACCAATTACTAGGCCTAAGTCCTGCTGCAAAGAGGCAGATTTCCGTGACTATTCTTCTTTAAACCAACAACGGGGGCGTGTGCCTTGAAGGATTCCAGCTAGCATCGTGTCGAAACGGCATTGCGGTGAGGGATAATAGTCCGCACTTAAATCAGTTTTCAGTATCACACTGCGATCCGCGATGGAAAGATCCACGCTCGTTCGCGTCGACTGCCAAAAAAATGTTTTTTCTGTTTCGAGCGTTTGTATGGCACGGAGGCAGTAGTCGTATTGCTTTTGATCAGATCGGCTCTGGATAAATCTAGCAGAACAAATTTTTTCCGCATATTCAGAAGCTGACGATGTTGATTTTGCTCCAGTAAGGCGTTTAAACATTCTCGGCAAACAAGATGTATAGGCAAAATAGTCTGCTTGACCTTCGACAGAAATTTTTGCGCCTCCGTCTTGCCCCTCCTTATAAGGGGAGCCCGCCAAGCCATGACCTAACTCGTGACAAATCGTTGCAATAACTCCGTCGACGGTCATCCCTTGCATGCGTGCATAACCACCCATCATAAAAATATAATGGGTTCGTACACCGTTTTCCTGACTTGTTGAATACGATGCGCGGACCTCATCTCGGTTCCACCAAAAATCTGTCGCCCCCGCCGTCGGAGGGTTATTGATCACGAGTTGCGCATTAGCTTTCGCCAACTCTTCACGATATTCGGCGTTGAAAGCGTGGATAACAATTTGCAACTCATACGCTTGCACCTGAGCTTGGGCAAGCGGGGCACAAACGACCAGTACTGCAAAAATGCATAGGGATAAAAAATGTCTCAAATTAATACTCCCGGTTCCACATAACTTAAGAGCTGCAAAAACTGCGCTGATTCAGAGTTATTTTAACGTCTTACGACAGCCCCGGAGCTGTCGAAGTGACAAATTTTTTTCGTCAAAGTGTCACCTAACAGACGCATGTCAAAAACTTGGGAAGTACCTGTCTTGTTCAAATGGGCTCTGTGCGCGTATCATGAGATCTTGCATAGCCGAAACAAGGAGGTTCACTTGAAGCTTTTTACCAATCGAAGTGATGCCGGAGAACTTTTAGGTCAAAAACTTCTATTTTATAAAAAACAGAAACCCTTGGTCATCGGCATTCCCAACGGCGGCATTCCCGTCGCCATGAAAGTCGCACAAGTTCTACAATGTCCCCTGGACATCTTGATGGTAAAGAAAATCTGTGCTCCTCAACAGCCGGAAGTAGCTATTGGGGCAATTGCCGAGGGAGGCGAAACCTGCTTCGATGACAAAATGATTGATACCATGAATATCAGTGGGGCCTATTTGGAACAAACTTGTATTCGCTCCTTTCGCGAACTGCGCACGCAATACCGCAAAATCAGTCAGTACCATCCCCACCCGTCTTGGCGTAACAAGGTTTTAATTCTTGTCGACGACGGTGTTGCGACGGGCGCAACTTTAACGGCGGCGTTACTGTGGGCTAAACAAAAAGCTCCGAAAAAAATTATCGTAGCGACACCCGTCGGCTCAAAAAATTCTATAGAAATCTTAAAACAGATGGCCGACGATGTGATTTGTCTGACTATTCCAGATAATTTTTCTTCCGTTAGTTCTTGGTATGAAGACTTCGATCAAGTTTCCGAAGTGGATATTCTGACGATACTCAAAGAAGCTGACAGCTTTAATCCACCGTCTGCGGAAACAGAAAAAACGCGCCAATAACCCATCTTCTCGCCGGTCTTTTTTGAGTTATATTTTTATATGTTCTAGTGAGTTCTCACATTCTTCCTGACACTTCGTCTGGTTTTCACCATTTCCGTAATGAAATTTACCCATCTGTAATCTTCCTCTTTTAGGCTTTGCTAAAGGACAAATCCTATTGGAGGAATAATGAATCAGACGCCAAGTGAAATCACATTATTCTCACGTTTCAGAACCATTTTAGTGACAGCCACATTTTTAACCCTAGCCGCCTGCGCAGGCAATACCGACGAAATCTCTTTGCCAGATGACACAAGTGAAGAAGCCGTTGTTGATACACCAGACACTACTGAACCCATTGGTTTTGTAGATAGCGGATCTACAGATCTCGCCAGCAGCGACGCCGATGAAATTTTAAAAAACTATGACTATGTTGATCCGACTCGCATCGTTCCATACCAAGCTTTGACGGAGGTATTGTTGTACTTCCACCAGAACAAAGTGAAGTTTGCTAATACTCAGTATGTTTCGGTCATTAACTTTGGACAAAGTTCGAAAGAAAAACGTTTTTATATTATTAATATGAAAACCGGATCCGTCTGGGCTCTGCACACCGCCCACGGTAAAGGTTCCGACAGCAATCACGATGGCTTCGCAGAAAAGTTTAGCAACGTGTCTGGCTCCAATGCGAGTTCGCTGGGCTTTTATAAAGCCGCGGAAACTTACTATGGCAGCCACGGTTTGTCGTTAAGACTTGATGGCCTTTCCTCTACGAACTCAAATGCACGCGCCAGAGCCATCGTCATACATGGGGCGGATTACGTGCAAGAGTCGAATGTAATCCAAGGTCGCAGCTGGGGGTGCCCGGCCGTGACACAGTCCAACCGCGATGCCGTGATCAAGTATCTAAAAGGTGGCAGCTTGATTTACGCTGTCGTCGACAAAGGCGGCAACGAACGTCCCACGCCAGCGCCTCCTGTGCCAACAACTCCGCAGGAGATGACCATGCTTTCCTGGGAGGCTTCAAGCAAACCAGAGCGCAAGCAATGGTCGCAGTACTTAATGAAATTGGTCCAAGAAGACTGGAGTTCCTTGTTAAAGGGTGCCGATGATATGGACCAATTCTGCCCGCGTTATGCCAGCTTAAGCACCCAGGAGCGCGCCAATGTGTGGTCACAACTTTTTGTCGCCATGGCAAAATATGAAAGTTCTTACAACCCCCTTTCGCGCATGCAAGAAACCACGATGGGCACAGACCCCGTAACAAAAAAACCAGTTTATTCAGAAGGCTTGTTACAGTTGTCTTACCAAGACATCACCGGCTGGAGCTTTTGTAAATTTGATTGGTCGAAAGATAAAAACTTAAGTCCCACAGATCCTCGCAAGACGATCTTAGATCCCTATATCAACTTGCATTGCGGAGTCGGTATCATGGCAAAACAGGTCGCACGTACAGGGAAAATAATGGTGGGTTCGGGAGCTTACTGGGCTGTGATTAAGACAAATAGTAAGTATCAGCAGATCAACAAGATCATCTCAATGGTTAAATCTATGGAGATGTGTAAATAAATTTCTAGAAACTTTTTTTAGTGCGTGTCCACACGCGGATCGGAGAGAGCTCTTTTTCAGTCACGCCGACAAAAAGGGCTTTTATCCGATATACGGGATCGTTTCCGGCGACTTCATCACAAGAATCAATGCGCAACGGAATCGGCGGAATGCCGATTTCGTCAAATATCGGACTTTGCAACTTTAAGATTTTTCCAAGAGGCAAGGGCAGACTGCTGACGATATCAAAACCAAGTTCTGAAATGGCCGTAATTTCTGTTTTTATGTCCCACGCACCTTTATAGCTAACCGCTGCAGAAACAAATTCCGTCTTTACAACAGAACCAGGGGGTAATAGATGGCGTACTTTCACCAATAAAAATTCTGGATCAATCGGCTTCACCACGTAATCTGTTGCGCCGGACTCGATTCCCTTTTCTACATCCACTTTTTCCCGTTTTCCCGTTAACAAAATAACCGGCATCTTTGCCAGTACCGGGTGGTTACGGATGGCTTTGATTAAGGTATAACCATCACTGCCACCGGGCATGATCACATCAGTGATAACTAAGTCAAAAGCTTGCGCAGCTAAAATCTTGATTGCATCAACAGCATTCGTACAAGCCGTCACGATGTGGCCGTCTTGTTTCAATAACGCTTCTAGCGTAAGGAGAATACTTTTTTGATCGTCAACGATAAGAATCTTTGCCATATTCTCCCCTTTCTTATGCCACTTGTTTCTTAGGTGTATAGTCTTTCAAGTCTTTAAGGCTTTTGTCAAACTGCTGCTCTACTTCTGCAACAAGCGCTTGCGCGCTCTTAATATCTTCAAGGGCTTCCAAGGCAGCACAAAGCTCAGATAATTTTTTTGCCCCTAAGGTTGCACTGGCGGACTTTAAAGCATGTGCGGCCTCACTGATTCCACGCAAATCGGACTTTTGTAATGAAGTCTGCATTGTTTGAATCAATTCCGGAGTCGAAAGGGCAAATTCCTCCACCAGGGCCACAATTAAGTTCTGATCATTGACCACATAGTTCTGCAATTTATCTAAGGCCGATAGATCTAAGGAATCGCCAGAAGACTTAATCCACTTGTGCAAGGCTTCCATTAAGCGGTTCAACTCCAAAGGCTTGGCTAAAAAATCATCCATGCCAATTTCGCGATATATTTTTTCGTCTTGATAAGACTCTGCGGTCAGCGCCACAATCGGAACTCGCTTGCCCGTCTTTTGTTCCTCTTTACGGATTCTGCGCGTAGCTTCATAGCCATCAAGGACCGGCATCTGACAATCCATCAACACCAAATCATAGTTTTGGGCCATGCACTTTTCAAAAGCCACCAGACCGTTATTGGCCACATCGACCTTAAGACCTAACTTTTGCAAATACATCTGCGCGACCTTTTGATTGACCACTTGATCTTCGACAAGCAACACATAGCCAGAAAATACAGGTGCGAATTTCACTTCATTTAAGCGCGGCACTTGCTGTTGCGCTACATTCGGCAGAGTGACCGTAAACCAAAAGTTAGAGCCCAAGCCGACAACACTTTCAACCCCAATTTCACCCCCCATAAGATCAACCAACTGTTTGGAAATCGACAGACCTAAGCCTGTCCCCCCAAATTTCATGCCCATCTTGGTTTGGAAATATTTTTGGAATAGGGCACGCCGCTCTTCTTCTTTAAGACCGGGGCCTGTATCTTTGACTTCAAATTTTAAAGTACTGAATCCCTCGTTGGCATCTGCCTTAGAGACTTCTAAAATGACCGAGCCTTTTTCTGTGAACTTCACCGCATTACCCATCAGATTGACTAAGACTTGGCGCAAACGTCCCTGATCGGCTGAAAAACACCAGTTGCTCGTATCGTTAATTAGTAAGCGAATGCCGACGTTCTTTTCCGAAATAGCCGGTTTAAACATCTCGACCACATCTTGAACCAGCAGATGCAAATCAAAAGGCTGAGGATCCAAAGTCACTTTGCCCGCTTCGATTTTCGAATAATCTAAAATGTCATTGATAAGCATCAACAAAGACTCTGCAGAGCGCTTTACAGTGCCGACGTATTCTTTTTGTTCAGCATTCAGCGCCGTATCTGCGAGCAGTGTTGTCATGCCAAGAACACCGTTCATGGGCGTACGAATTTCGTGACTCATTGCTGCCAGAAAGTCTGACTTCTTTAAAGAGGCATCCAAAGCCGCTTCGCGCGCGCGCTGCCACTCTTGCTCAACCATCTTACGACGACTCACATCACGGAACACCACCAGAGCCCCGTCAATACCACCATCGATCCCATTTAAAGGACGGCTGCTCACGCTGATATACACGCCCTCTGCATGGGTCTCGTTCTGTACATAGATTTCTAATTCATCTATTTGCTCACCCCGCAAAGAACGATGGAAAGGCAATTGTTTGCGTGAATATATTTCGCCACTTGTGGCATCGTAAAAACCCAACTCTTCGGCACTCGCTTCGGAAGCAACTTCCTTAATCCGGGTGCCGATAATTCTTTGTGCGGCGGCATTATAATGGGTGAAGCGCCCCTTTGCGTCGACGACGATCAGTGCTTCACTCATCGAGTTTAAAATCGTATCCAGCAAGATAGAACGACTTTGCAGACGTTGTGATCGCTGCGTTTGCCGACGCAGCTCTTGCCCTTGCCACAGGCGACTTAAAAATATTAAGAATATGCACCCCCCCAAAGCTGAGACAATAACATCCCAACGCAAAAATGCCGGGACATGGGGTTGCGTGGACTCAAGTAATACATCCAAAGATTGAATAATTCCGGTGCTCGCCGGCACTCGGCCCGAAACAGACTTGCCATTTTGTCGCGAGGTCAGAATTTCATTCACGGCTTCAAAGTGCAGGCGCAGATTCTTATTTAATTCGGAAACCTGCTTGTACACATCAGGATTATTGCCTGAATATTGAATTAATTGGCGCATGTGGTGATTCAACTGACCGACATACTGATTATACGCCGACAGATCTTGTTCGCGACGTGCCTTGATAAAAGCCTTTTCCGATTCCGATGCTTGCACTACGATTTCTTTAATTTTTTCAACGGTGGTGCGGGCCTGATTGGACAAGGAGCTTACACCATTTTGGTTTTTGGTGACCGCAAAGCCCGGCACGTTAAAGAGGTAAAATGCTATCGCAAGGGCTCCTAAGAGACCTAATTCCACTCCAAAGTTTTGCATAAATTTGCGAAAAAAAGAGACCGAACCCATAGAGGGCGTTTCGGCATTTTCCGATTGCAAATGAATGGTTATTTGAATTTGCTAGACCATCGTCGCAGACTAGCTCCGAAGACCTTTCGCAGGAATGCCTACAGAGACCAATTGGGGCTGTAAAATTCGTTGCACGTCCCGAGGTGAAACAGACACTAGGTATCCACGCCTGCCTCCGTTTATGTAAATTACATCTAAGTATAAGATCGTTTTTTCCATATAGACTGGCATTTTCTTGCGCGTACCAAAGGGCGAAGTCCCGCCCACTTGGTATCCGGAATGACGATCGGCCACCTCCGGTTTGCATGGAGAAATTGTTTTTACACCCAAATCTCTGGCCAGCTGTTTGGTTGAAACTTGTAAATCGCCGTGCATTAAAATTATCAAGGGTTCTTTGTCGTCTTTCTCCATGATCAGGGTTTTGATCACACTGTGTTCTGCTACGCCCAATTCTCTCGAAGAAACCGCAGTCCCCCCTTTTTCTTCGTAGTTAAAAAGATGACTCTGAAAAGGCACTCCCGCCTCCTGGAGGGCGCGAACGGCCAAGGTCATGGGTGTCTTTTCCTTGTCACTCATAACGCCTCCTTGGCAACACACTTACGGGCGAATTTCATAAACGGGTTGTCTTCGCCTAAAATTTTAAGCAGTCTTTTTTCCGCGACGGCAGCATCAAGTCCCTGCGCTTGCCCCCACAGGTCTTCGAAAATATTCTGCGTGGCTGCCATATTTAACGACGCAAAGCTAGAGTCTGCGACTTCGCCAAAACCGACTAAAAAAAGACCTTGCCACAGAGGCTTCATCGCACGATTGAAATGGCTTTCCATCATTTTACCCTGCCATCCCAGATTTTCCTTTATAACCTTCGTGGACTGCGGAGAATCCATTAAGAAGCTTTCCAAAGCTTCTTGCGAAGCACGCGGCAGATGGACGTGCCCTTTGGCCGAACCTAGAAACGCCAACAAACACACAAACACCTCACGTGAAAAAAACGTCGCGCGATTTTGAAACCATTTGGCATAAACGACTTTTTTAGAACGCGATAGCTCTTCGCGCAGGACCCACAGCTCGCCCACGCGGTTGTCCCCACTTTCATCCCAAGCCCAACGCATTTTGGTGCGCGGATAAAGTTCTGACCACAAGCTCGCCGGCTCTTTGCGATTCTGCAAAGGATAAACAAGCAGGCACCCTTTTTTTTCTATGGCGGCGATCATTTTTTGTTTTTTATTTTGCCTAGTCATGGGGAAATTCTAATGGGAATCAAGGGCGCAGGCTAGTTATTGCTCTCTTCTGTGTCATCAAATTTCAGATCCAAGAAGTCCAGCAAGGACGCTTCGATCGGCTTAGGAAATTCGGGCGATACCCGACGTAAAATGCGTCGCTGCCGAGACATGACATAAATGGAGGGGCGATCAATACGCAACTTACGTGGATTTGGCAAAACAGCAGCAATCAAAGAAGCCTCTCCCGCCGTTAACTTCTTTGCCGTCTTTTTAAAATACTTTTGTGCGGCAGCCTCAACCCCATACACTCCGGGACCCATTTCAATCACGTTTAAATAAACTTCTAAGATGCGATCCTTGGGCCAAACCAACTCGATCAAAACAGTATAATAAGCTTCAAAACCTTTGCGCACCCAATCGCGTCCCGGCCACAGAAACACATTCTTAGCCGTCTGTTGCGAGATGGTGCTGGCGCCTTTAATCCGCTTACTGGTCTTGTTGTACTTCATGGCTTTTTGAATTGCATCGAAATCAAAACCGTTATGTTCAAAGAATCGATAGTCTTCCGCTTTCAACACGGCCTTTTGCACGGATGGAGAAATATCATCTAAGGCAACCCAATCTTTGCTGATGCCAATAAACTCTCCTGCCGCCAGGCCTTGCAGGGTTCGCCAAACCATTAGTGGTGTGGCCGGCACAGGTACGAAACGATAAAACAACACCATGCCTAAACTGCTCACGAAGAACAGCAGCATCGCCTGCCATATCCATTTTCTGACCTTCAGCAAAAACTCTTTCATTTTACAATAAACCTGCTTGAACGATCTCTATCCAGTATTCATCAGGATCACGGATGAAAGCGATATTCTTCATACCGCCCTGGCCTAATTTTTTTTGAAAAGTCACATTGAGCTTCTCAAATCGCGCGCAGGCCGCCTGAATATCCGGCACCGTAATACAGATATGACCGAAGCCGCGGGGTTCTGTATTACCGTTATGATATGGAGTTTTTTCTTGTTCTTCCGTTCCCCAATTGTGAGTCAGCTCTAAAACGGCCTCCCGACCAAAGGTATAACGTGCATTGGCTTCATTGTCCTCAGGGACGCTTGCACCCTCGGGAACGTACGCGACAAAAAATAAAGAAAACTTCCATTCCGCAAAGTCCAATTGGCGCACTAATTTCATTCCTAAAATGCGGGTATAAAAATCCAAAGACGCTTTGGGATCCTTGACCCTTAACATTGTGTGATTGAATTTATATCCTAGCGTTTCTGACATACATGAACTCCTGCGAGTCCCCGTGATACCACATAATTGACAGCACTTCAAAGAAAGCTCGCCGGGATCGATCTGATGAATTTGTTGAGTCTGTGTAAAATGGCGACTACAGTTTTAGCATGAACAAAAAAATTTGGACATCCCCGGGCCTACAAGTCTTGGTGATTGTCTTGATATACTTCTTGACCGGAAAGCTGGGCCTATTGTGGGCGACGCCACCGGGATACGCCTCCCCCGTATGGCCTCCAGCGGGCTTGGGACTGGCGGCCCTGCTTTTGTGGGGGCCAAATCGTTGGCCTGGGATTTTCCTGGGTTCCTTGCTCATCAATATCACGTCTACAAGATTCGCCCCAAGCGATATGTCCCAGCTTTCCTTAGCTGTCGCCATCGCCATGGGCAACACCGTAAGCTTAGTCACCGCTGACAGACTTATTCGACGATTTCTCAAATTTCCAAAAGCATTTTTTATCGAACGCGATTGTATTTTATTTCTGGTCATAGCGGGCCCGTTTGCGGCCCTGATCAGCTCCGGCCTAGGAACTTTGGCTTTAACTTTGGGACACCAAGTGCATTCCGCAAATATCTTTATGAACTGGCTGCACTGGTTCTCTGGGGATGCCACCGGAGGTTTGCTGTTCGGCCCCTTAGGATTGATTTTCTCTAAAGACTCTCGGGCTTTTTGGATGCGTTCGACCAAGACCGTTATCCTTCCCATATTTATTTGTTTTGCTTTAATTGTTGGGGCTCTTAATTTCTTAAACAGTGTGGAAGATCAAAGATCCCTTGCGGAATTTCAAAAAAAATCAGACTTAGCCTATAACCAAATTGAAAAGAGCGTACGGACTCACCGGGCGATCTTAGTCACCTTGCGCAGCTTCTTCGCGAACTCGGAAAGAGTCACGTCTCAAGAGTTCCAAGACTTCGCTAAGACGTTAAACGCCAACAACCCAGAAATTCGAACCTTAGGCTGGATCGCGGCCCCCCTTCAAGGCCGTAACAGCTTCAAAAGCCAATTTGTGGCTCCACCTGAAACAAACAAGTTCTTCTTGGAACCCCAGCACGTTTTTTCACCCGAAATTCAGAATATCTTTCAGGTCGCGCGCACTTATAATAACGTCATTAGCTTAGCGCCCATCAAGATTTCCCAGTTGGACCCCTCGCCTTTGCTTATTTTGGCGTATGGCCACAAGGGCGGAATCTTATTTGCAGTGATTCGTTTGCAAGAACTTTTAGCTTCTACGATGGAAATCATCGGAGACCCGAGTTATCGCATCACCATCGAACACACTCTAACCGACCCCGCACGTCCCACGCGAATGATCGTCGATTCAATCGCTCGAGCGACGCCCGACGAACGCTTGCATTTTTCGCCGACAATGACCACCTCACATTTATTCACTCTGGGTAACCTGGCCTGGACAATCCATATTTCGCAAGACACCTCACTGCGCGCAAGCTCACACCTTCATACGGAATTGTTTTTGGTCTCGATGATTATTTTTACGTTTTTGATTTGTGCGATTTTACTTTCGATTGCCAATGGCTTCGTTAGAGTTCAAGAAATAGTGAAACAGAAAACCTTGCACCTAAATGAACTGAATTTACGCTTAGAAAAAGCCTCTCAAACAAAATCCGAATTCCTGGCAAATATGAGCCATGAAATCCGCACTCCTTTAAATGTCCTCTTGGGTATGGCGGATCTACTTGAAGACACGCCGCTAGACAAAGAGCAACGTTACTATATTGATATTTCAAAAAAAGCCGGAGCAAATCTTCTCAATATCGTGAATGACATTTTAGACATCTCTAAGATCGAAGCGGGTCTTTTAACTTTGGAAAAGACCGAAGTTGATATTCCCGAGATCACCGGGGAAGTTTATGAGATGTTTTTGCCAAAAGCGCAGCAGAAAGATTTGCGTCTGTCTTTGCAGATCAAAGACGAAGTTAAAAATATTTATCTGGGGGATCCGACGCGCATCCGCCAGGTTATCTCAAACTTGCTTTCCAATGCTCTTAAATTCACAGAGCAAGGGCACGTTGATATATTGGTTTCTGAAAATCACGATCCACAACGACCCGGCAATCTGCTTTTTGAAATTTCCGATTCAGGCATTGGCATTCCCGAAGAAAAACTGACACAGCTCTTTCACCCTTTCACGCAAGCTGATTCTACGATCACGCGGAAGTTCGGTGGCACCGGTTTGGGCCTGTCGATCTGCAAGCGTCTTACGACCATGATGGGTGGCGATATCACTGTCAAAAGCAATGGTCTTGCCGGCAGCACCTTTAGTTTCACTTTAGATTTACCAAAAGTTCGCCCCGCCAGCGAACAGCGCTTAAAACGCAAGGATACAGAACGCGGTCTCTCGGTCCCTCTCTGTCCCACAGTTTTGAAAATTCTATTAGTTGATGATACTGTCGACAACCGCGACTTAGTGAAAGCCTATTTAAGAAACACGGCCCACATTTTAATTGAAGCCGAAAACGGCCAAGAAGCCGTGCGCATTTTTAAGACCCAGCCCGTGGATTTAATCCTGATGGACATGCAAATGCCCGTGATGGATGGAGTCGCTGCCACAGAAGAAATTCGCAACTGGGAAAAAAGCCACAACTTACGCCCGATTCCGATCTGGGCTTTAACGGCTTACGCTTTGAAAGAAGAAATCGAAAAAAGTCTTCAGGCCGGGTGCAATTTGCATCTTGTAAAACCTATTAAACGCCTAGATCTGCTAAATCATTTAGCTGATTTGACATCCTAGCAGAGCCAACCTGCCACCACTTTCTTTGGCCTAGCCCTTGCTATAAGGGAAACCAGGTAACGTTTGTCACCGGGGGATTAAAGACATGTGGCGTAAGATAGCAGCTTTAACATTTTTGACTCTACCTACGGCGTTCATCGCTCAAGCCCAAACTCCTCCAGGAGTTCGCGTGCAAGGCTTGCAGCTTGTTGGGTCAGGTTGCCCAGCAGGCTCTCACAGCGCTACGATTTCTCCAGATGGCCGAACCTTCTCTGTCCTTTTAGACAACTTCACAGCAGCTTCAACGATGCAAAACACTTTGCAACGCACGAACTGCCAAATCAAAGCAAATTTAAGTGTTCCAAGTGGTTGGACATTTGCCGTGATCTCTGCCGAATACCGAGGTTTTGCATACGCTGAAGCTGGGACCGTGGTGACTCATCAAGCGTTGTATTCTTTTGATGGCAGCCAACCACGCAATGAAAGACCTGGATTTGAAAATGGTGGAACTTTTAGCTTCCGTGCTCAAGAATTCCGCGGGCCTTACAATGACAACTACTATATTCGCCACGAAGTCGATCCTCGCGTAGCCCCGTGGGCCCCTTGTGGCAATCAAAATTTGCAAGCGCTTTATATTACGACTTATTTGATGGCTCAGAATCTGAACAGATCCTCATTAGTGCAAGCGCAGATTAGCTTGGACAGTCTGGATGGACAGATTCAATCTCAACGCTATCAACTGGCATGGCGACAATGCACTCCTTCTTCAGGGGTTGCACAGCCACCACGCCCAAATCCGCAAGTGCCAGATCCAGGCAGACCGCCTCGATACCCAGGCCCAGGACGACGTTAATTTTAAGAAAAAAAATTTAGAACAAAAACTGTTTTTAACAAGGGGGAACCATGAAATCGAGAATACTATTAACACTTGCTGGAGTTTTATCAGTGATCGGAATGAAAGCTGAAGCACAAATTCGCTTAGGCGAACCGGCTTACGGCGGCACAGGATGTCCTGCAGGCACTGCGAGTGTTACATTAAGTCCTGACCAAACTGCACTGAGTATTTTGTTTGACGGTTATGTCACTGAAGCCGGCGGCGGTCGCCGCGTGGACCGTAAATCTTGTAATATCTCTGTCCCGGTTCAAGTTCCACAAGGTTATAGTGTGTCTGTTTTCCAAGTTGACTACCGTGGTTTCAATGCGATCCCTCGCGGCGGCCAATCACGCTTTGACGCAGAATACTTCTGGGCTGGTGCTCGTGGACCTCGCATTTCTCGCACGTTTATAGGCCCGGTAAATGACGTTTACACTTTGACTGACAATTTAATTGCAACAGCACAGATCTGGTCACCGTGCGGCGAAAGCGTTAACTTGCGCGTCAATACTTCAATGATGGCGCAAACTAACGGCCGCGGAGAGCAAACTTTGGCGACGGTAGATAGCGCTGACATTTCATCTGGCGTTATTTACCACCTTCAATGGAGACGTTGCTACTAATTCGATTTAATACGCCGGGGTTCCTGCGTGCGGCAAAAGTTGATTTTCCGTATAAAAATACGCTAAATTACGACTTTGCCTAAACAGGAGCCCTGCGCATGTCATCAGACTCTCATAAATCCAATGCCCTTGTCCTTCGCCAAGCCCTTTGGAATCTGCAAAAAGAAGTTCTTAATACGCTCAAAGAAGAATTCGACCGCGAAGTCGGCTATCAAGCGACCCCAACAGAATGGTTTCAAGTTTTAACTACCGCCGAACGCTATACATGGTTGCGTGAGTTAACCTCTTTAATGGCCGATATTGATGTCATGACAGAGTTAGATTTTATCACCGAACAACATGCGGCCGTAGCTCGTGCTGAAATTGAACGTTTGCTATTAAACGAAGACCCACCGGATGAGACCTTCGAAAAAATCTATCGTGATATGTTGATGAGTGGCATGTCTTTGCTGCCTCTGCATTCACACCTTAAAGCAGCCCTGCACCCTTTACCGAAAGTAAAAATGGAAAAGATGCATTCGCTGACCGAAAGAAAAAACTGGGCTGAAGAGCATCGCCATCAGGCGCGTAAAAAACGAAATTAGTTTTCTCGGCTTAAATTCAACAAGCAAGAAAAAGCGAAGTCACTGTCTTCGCTTTTTTATTTAGCTAGCTCTTGAAAGGCTTGTAAAAAGGCTTCTTTCGGCTGAGCACCTGAAACACCTGCCTCGCGATTAAAGATGAAGAACGGGACACCACTGATGCCAAGTTCGGCGATCTCTTCGATCATAGCCAACACTTCGGGACGGCCTTCTTTGCTTTCTAGGAAGGCTTCGACTTCTTGTAAGTTAAAACCGACAGAACTTACCACTTGCGCAAGATTTTTATTTTTTGAAAAGTCCGCACCTTGTAAGTAATAAGCATCATAAATTGCATTGGTCACTTCAAGTTGCTTGCCCTTTGTGCCCGCCCACCAAATCACCCGATGGCAATCAAAGGTGTTGATGTGCACAAGCATTTTTTCCATGTGAATGTCCGTGCCTGCGGCTTGGGCTGCCATTTTTACGCGACCTTCGGCTTCATTCACACGCGCTTCGCTGCCGAACTTATTGACAAGATATTGCTTACGGTTGACACCTGCGGTTGGGGACGACGGATCTAATTGATAAGGCAAAATACGAATATCGAAATCGTATTGGTCTTTGCTGGCGTTGACGGCATCAAGAAAATTCTTTTTTCCCACAAAACACCAAGGGCACACGATATCGACAACTAATTCTATGGATAATTTCTTTTTCATATTTATAACTCCAGACTTGTTAGCAGAGGCCTTTCAACGGTCCTTCTGACCGAAATCTATTTCATCTTTCCCATGTATTTTGGGTTTAATAAATTTTCTGGCGAAAAAATCTCGTCCAACTGCTCTTGCGTCACTAAGCCACGTTCAAGCACCACCTCTGCGACACTTTTCCCTGTCTGTGCACAGATCTTTCCGACTTTATCCCCTTCTGCATGACCGATGATGGGATCTAAGAAGGTAATGATGCCGATACTGTTCATGACATAATCGCGACAGCGTTCGGCGTTGGCCGTGATGCCGACGACGCATTTTTCCTCTAAGGTTTTACAAGCACTAGTTAAAAGTTTGATGGATTCAAATAAACTCGACGCAATCACAGGCTCCATCACATTTAATTGCAACTGCCCAGCTTCGGCCGCCAAAGTGACTGCTAAATCATTGCCAATAATTTTAAAGCTGACTTGATTCACAACTTCAGGAATCACCGGATTTACTTTTGCCGGCATGATCGAAGACCCCGCCTGCATTTCTGGCAAATTAATTTCTTTTAAGCCTGCACGCGGACCTGAGCTTAATAAACGCAAGTCATTGCAAATTTTTGAAAGCTTCACAGCCGTGCGCTTTAAAGCACTAGAAATAATAATATACGCCCCACAATCGCTGGTGGCTTCGATATAGTCTTCTGACTGCACAAAGGCGTAGCCTGTAACTTCGCCTAATTTTTTAACTGATAACGGAGCATACTCTGGCGGCGCATTAATACCTGTACCAATTGCCGTAGCACCCAAGTTCACTTCTAAAATTAATTTCTGTACGCTCTTAAGCAAACGACTGTCTTCTTTTAACAATGTCGCAAAGGCATTAAACTCTTGTCCTAAAGACATCGGCACAGCGTCTTGCAGCTGGGTACGACCCATTTTCAGAACTTTTTTAAACTCTTGGCCTTTTTTTTCAAAGGCAGAAGCCAGCTCATCAATTGCCTTCATCGCAACATTCAAGTGTTCATACAATGCCACGCGAAAAGCTGTCGGATAAGCGTCGTTCGTGGATTGGCACTTGTTTACGTGATCATTGGGATGAATCACCGAGTAGTTGCCTTTTTCTAAACCACGTAGCTCCAAGGCAATATTAGCAATCACTTCATTCGCGTTCATATTCACCGAAGTGCCTGCCCCACCTTGAAAAACATCCGATGGAAATTGCGGTCCCCATTTTTCTGGATCTTTTAAAATAGCATCACAAGCAAGCACTATGGATTTTGCGACATCATCAGGAATTGTCCCCAATTCACCATTAGCTTGCGCTGTGGCTTTTTTAACCAAAGCCAAAGCGCGCACAAAAAGGGCATCTTCGCCGATCGAGTTGCCAGAGATTTGAAAGTTCTCAACGGCGCGCACGGTGTGCACACCATAGTAAGCGTTTACTGGAACTTTCTTTTCACCTAAAAGATCTTTTTCGATTCTGAAGTTTTGCATAGGTCCCTTTTAGTTCTTAAGTTTTAAAATTTCTCCGTGTTTCATCACACGGAAAACGCCCTTAATTTCAGGATGGGTTTGGATGGCCGTTTGCATTTCGTCACGGGGGGCTTGCATAAACTCATCCGCCAAACGGAAGGTTCCCCAATGCATGCCGATAGAAAGTTTGGCATCAAGATCACGATGAATGAAGAGAGCTTCTTCTGGATTGACATGCTGCTTTTTCATAAACCAGCGAGGTTCGTAAGCGCCAATCGGAATCAACGCCAAGTCAACAGCTCCCAGACGCGCACGAATGTCAGAGAAGTCTTGCGAATACCCCGTGTCCCCCGTATATAAAACGGGAAAGCCTTTGCCCTGCAAATGCCAGCCGCCCCACAATGTTTCGTCACTGTCAAAAAGACCGCGAGCCGTCCAATGTTGTGCCGGCGTAAATGTCAGCGTCACATCTTTGGCGCGGACCGATTCCCACCAGTCAAATTCTTTGACGTTTTTAATATTTTCAGACTGCAACATTTTTTGATTTCCTAGGGGCACTAAGAACAAGGTCTGCGAATCTCGCTGGGCCAATTGGCGCAACGTGGGCAGATCCATGTGGTCATAGTGGTTGTGAGAAACTAAAACCACATCGATGCGCGGCAGTTCAGGCAAAGCGAACGGCAAAGGCACCAAACGTTTCGGCCCCATAAAAGACACCGGCGAAACCCGATCAGAGAAAACTGGATCCAGCAAAATATTGACACCATCAATTTGTAAAAGTGCCGAAGAGTGACCAATCCACGTCAGGGTGTTTTCGCTTTGATTACCTTGCAAAAAAGCCACATCGGTTTTTACCACTTCAGGCTTAAACTCCGGTTCAACAGGCTTTTTTTTCGTCAGACGCTCCCACTGCCACTTCCAGAAGTTGGCTTTGGGTGAATTGTCATAGTTGTTATAAAACTGCGTCTTGCCCCGATGAGGCTTATTAGGGTCATAATAGCGGAAACTTTGACAGCCCGAAAATACCAGTAATGCAGTCGTTGCGATAAGCAGCCATTTCATGCAGGTATGATTCCTTCACTTTACACATTCTGTCAATCCGAGGATCTGTTGCCATGCGGGCAGCAAGATATTAGGACAGAGTTTTGACATCTTGAAGCAAGGACATGCCCGTGATTCGTGAGTTTTGGAAGCAACAAACTACAGCGCAGAAGGTCACAATTCTGTTCATTCTGACTCTTTTGTTTCGCGCCTTTTTCTCTCTGAATATTGGCCTGATTGATGACGAAGCTTATCACTGGTCGTGGGCCAAGTGGTTGCAACTTTCATATTTCGATCACCCGGCGATGATTGCGTGGCTAGAAGCGATAACTACGAGCGTTTTTGGTGACACTTATTTGGGTGTGCGCTTGCCGGGCTTTTTATGTTTTACGGCGACCACAATCTTTTTATACAAACTGACAAAAGATCTTTTCGATGAATGGGCGGCAATTTTTGTCGGCTTTATTTTATTGTGGTCTCCATTCTGGGGCTTCGGTGGCTATGTGGCTTCACCAGAGCCTCCGTTCATGTTTTGTTGGGTGATGGCAGCTTACGTTTTCTGGCAAGGTGTGCGCGAGGACGACAAACGCTGGAGCACCAAAAAAACTTGGCTGTGGCTGGGTGTCTTGATGGGCTTAGGTTTAAATTCTAAGTTCATTATCGCATTGCTTGCGCCAGGGTTTGGTTTGTATTTATTGGCAACGCCGTCTCGTCGTAAAGATTTACTGACACCATGGCCATGGGTGGGATTCTTAATTGCAACCGCTTTGTGCTCTCCGATCTTCATTTGGAACATCATGCATGAGTGGCCTGGTTTTAAATATCAATTCCACGATCGCCACCAAGGTGAAACTTTCAACTTAAGTCGCTGGTTTGTGTTCTTTGCTGCACAATTGTTATTCACGACACCGTTCTTGTACGTGATGATTGTTTTGGCCTTCATCACTTCGATTGTAAAAATCAAAGAAGCCCGCTGGAGATTTTTATTCTGCTTAACGGCTCCGTCATTGGCGGTGTTTTACCCTCAACCCTTCTTTGCGGAATACAAACCCCATTGGAGTGGCGCGGCTTATACGTTGCTGCTAATGGGGGCTGGGGCTATTTGGTCACAAGGTTTGCTGTGGGGCCATCGCAAAATCGTGGTTCCGCGCAGTAAGATTTTTACACGGGGAATTTTAGGTTTCTTTATCGTCTTGGGACTTATTTCGTACACGCCGTTTGCGTATCCATGGATCCCAAAGGCATTTAAATTTTTTGCGCCGAACGCTGAATGGCAAACGACTTATGATTTCAGTAACGAGTTCACGGGTTGGGAAGACTTGGGACGTTTTGTGAATCGTCGTCAACGCGAGATCCATGCTGAAAGTGGACGTAAACCGTTTATTGCGGCTCACCGCTATGAAAATACGGCGCAGACAACCTGGGGCACGAAACAGAAAGTTTACATGCTAAGTTCAACGGTCAGTCACTATACCGTGATGCAATCCCCGGAAGAGATGAGCAATCTTAAAGGACAAGATGCGATCTTTGTCAGCACTGAAAAGTATCCTGCCGATCCGATGGGTTGGGCTGCTTGGGATGGCTGCCAAAAAGAGGAAATGAAAACATTCCGCCATGGCATTCACGCCAGGACGTTTAATGTTTATTACTGCCGAAACTTTCAAGGAATTACGCGCTAAAAATAAAGCCCCTGACCGGACTTTATCTTTGCTTGTGTGAATTTTAGTTCAGGGAATACTCGATCGGGACTGTGATAACCCAAGAAGTTTTTGGGATTTCTTCGGGGAAGGGTTTCATTTTGTCGATGCCTTGAACCAATTCATGGGCGGCCTTATTTAGGGCCTCGTGTTCTGCTTTTTCGATAATTTCTGAAGCTTGCAACGATCCGTCTTGCGCTAAAGTGAAGCGCACCAGTACTCTGCCAACCTGACCCATTTTTTTAGCCATCATCGGATAGCGCTTGCGGCGCTCTAAGAGCTTTCTGACTTCATACAGGTATCTTTGCTCTGGCGAAACTTCGCTGCCATTAGCGACACCTTCACGCCCCTCTGAGGCACCTTTGTCTGAGGTGCCGGCAAGCGACCCACTGGTTTTACCCGCAGGAGTGACTTCCTGTGCTGCGACTTTTTCAACTTTTTCATTTTTAACTGCCGGAGCATCCGAGGCGTCGGCCACCACTGCGGGTTTCACTTTCGCGGGTTGCACGACAGTTTTTTCTTTCGCAGCTGCAACGTCCCCACCGTCTCCGTACTTTAACTCAACCCCCACAGGCACAGGGACAGAGGTCGGAACTGAGCCTATCGTCACCGCTATCAAAAACAAAGCGACGTGAATCCCAGCAGAGATCACAACGGATTTTTGAATATTGAATGAGAACTTTGGCAATTGCATAAGCTTAAATGGGTTATAAGAGCTTAAGCGTTAAAACTCAACGCCCCTGGCAAATTCGGGACAAAATCATCATTTTACCCCGCCAATTGAAAATCTAGTGAAAATAGCCCCCTGAAATCAGGGACTTTTTGCAAAAAGAATCGCAAATCTCCTGCTATGAACAAGCTTTGGACAATTAAGCAATTAGTGCCTAGGACCATCGCCTCTATGGATATTAGGCAAGAGTCTGCTATCCTCGCCGCACGAAATAAACAAATAATTAGGAGTTTTTTTGTGAAGTCAGCATTACTTTTATTATCTCTTTTATTTTCTACAAGTGCGTTTGCGAATCAAAAAGTTTTACTCAGTTGCACTGAAAAATTCAATTCTCTTACGGTCACTGCCGACGGCGATCAATTAAGCATCACACGCAGCACTTTTGATCGTGGTCTGGTTTATGCCGACCGATCAGATGAAAGTGACGCAAACCTTGTCGTTGTTCGTGGATATACAACGGCCGATAACACAGCTTTACTTGCTGACGCGGATGCCACTGTGAACGGCAACAAAGTGCTAATCACTTTTAAAGACAAAAAGAAGACGAAGCTTGAAGTTGTTGTTGGCGACGTTAAAGAAGGTCAAGAAGTGAGCTTTAAATCTGCAAACAGCGAATTAGTAAAAGGTATGTTGGCAGCACTGTCCGCTGATCCAGCTCAAGGCGATCTTTCGTTTTATCGCAGTGAAACTTGCCAATTGAATCCATAAACAAAGAGCCGGTCATCCCGGCTCCTTTTAGAAACTATTTGAAACTATACGTAAGATCCGCGTTTGATCTTTTCTAAGATCAATTTTTCAGTCTTGATCGGGTCATTCGGATCAACCGAGAAGAAAGACTGTTGCTCGCAACGAATTTTCTCTTTGATCAACCAACGCAAGATGTCTGCCAGGTTTTTATTTTTCTTGTCTAAGAAGAACGGATCGTTTTCCAAAGCATCTTTGGCTTTTTTCAAAGCGCGCGCTTCTGCTGGATCTGATTCTCTTACTTTATAGTGAGGCAGATCGTATTTCTTAACGTCTTCCGGAAGAACACCCAAGAACTTCACATTCGGAGCCGAGAAGTCAGCGTTACGAATCAATGAAGCCGCAGATCCCGCTTTTAATGTACGGAAAATGTTTTGCAATGTGTACGCATCCAGATCCCCGAAGAAGTACATTGGCACGTCAAGTTCGTCTTGAATTAGTTTTGACCAACCACGCACACCATTTGATGGAACCCCTTGGGCACCCATCACGATACAGTTGTTACGTTTGGTGAAACCCATCGTTACCAAAGTATTGGCAGTACCTTCGGACTCGACGATCAGGCAGAAGTCGATTTTCTTTTTAGCTTTCAGCTTTAAAGATTGTGGTTTGTTTTTTGGTTGGAAAGGCGAAGTTCCCAGACTTGAAAGATCGACCACGGCTTTTTCACCGTCGGTCAAAGTTTCTGTCACAATAAGTTGTTGCGAGTAAGTCTGGCCACCTCGGTCATTGGCGAAAACGTTTAATTCTTCGCGGTACACTTCTAACATATCACCGATAAAATCGATGATCGCGTCTGATTCAGGTTGATCTTCGAAATCCAACGGTTTTAAACGACTGTTTCCTTTGATCAAACCTTTGGCGACGTAATAAATTTCACGCTTCGTATTAACAGATTCGATTTCTAAATTGCGCAGAAGGATTTCCAAAATGAAAACCACGCGCGCCAATTTTTGCACCGAAGAAACGTTCAGTTCCGTACGAACAACTTTGTCGCCAGGGGTTAAATAACCCACTTTTGAATTGTACAAAGAATTATCTAAAGATGTTTTTACGGCTTCCAAAACAGGGCGTTTTGAAGACTCCAGGTCCTTCAACATCTTGTCGGCCAAAATGCGCGCTTCTTTTGGAATATCGATTTTTAAATCACGAATACTAAGTAATTTTGCCATTACGCTTTTTTCCCAGTCGTTTTCTTAGTCGCTACGGTTTTTTTAGTTGTTGTCTTCTTAGTCCCTTGCGGTACCGAAGCTTCTTCCACTAAATCGGAAGAGGAAATCACGTCGATTTCATCTTCGTCACCATGATCGATACCTTTTTTCTTCTCGCGCTTTTTCTGCTCAAGAAGTTTAGATTCTGCCGCCTCAAGATCCGCAATTGCCTCTTCAGAATCACGACCTAGAAGTTTTTTAAGACCTTCTTCGGCTCTTTTCTTCCGCGCATCGGGTGCTTTCACGATTCTTGCCAATCCCTCAACCAGAATAGGACCAAATTGCTCGATATGAGCTAATTTTCTTTCGAGATCTGCTTCTTTCACTTCTTTTTTGATGTGACGAGAAAGCTTTTGACCCGCTTGGATCAAAGCTAAACGGATCTCTGCCACTAACTCTTCAGAAGCATCAATCGTTTCTTTCGAAGCATTTTTAAACTTAATAAACGGCGAAACAATCGAGATCGCGAAAATATAAGGCCCTAATGGCAAGCTGTCTTTCGGTTGACCCAAGCCATATGATTTCCAGTTCACGGACTCAATCGCCCACGTGATCGCGCAACCTGATTTATCAAATTGCAACGGCACACGATTGGCAAAACGTAATAAAGTCACCGGAGAATCTGGAGACTGGTTACGATCTTTGAAACGTGCTAAAGCGACTTCGACCACCACCGGTTTAAAGTCACAAATTGTCGGTTTACGAGTCACCACTGCAAAGAAATCGATCTCGCCCAAACGCGTGATGGATTTTGACAGGGCTTCTTCACCGACTGTCAAAACAGACCTCGTGGAAGGCGCCATCAAATCGGTGTTTTGCACCGCTTGGAAAACCTTTTTAAAGTCTTCTTCCGTCAATGCGGTCAAAGACTTTTCAAGAAGGTTTTTTGGCAATCCCTTTTTAGTAAATTCTTGGATGGATTGATCAGAAATGCGTGAAAAACCTGTCTTTAAGAACTTAGAAAGAGTGGTTTTTCCAAACAAAGTTGCATGCGTGATAAATTCGCCCAACTTAAATGTGTGCGGATGCGGTAAAGAAGCTTCTGGAACCTGTGGCACATCTGTACTGACCCGAGTGATGGTGACAAAATCTTGTTCCATCAACTTGTAAGTCACCGTCATGTGCGGATTTACCAAGATGGTGCCCTCAATATAAGTGACGATACCACCGTCACCGTTTAATTGCACACGACCATCAAGAATAAACTCAACCCGCGTGCCATGCTCGCGGTCCCAGTCGATAGTTTCTTTATTTTTAACCACACCCGTATTGGATTTGATGTCGACATCGACTTGCGCGCTGATCGCTTTACGCATTTTTTTGGTCTTAGAAGTCACGTTTACGCCACGGGCATTGGTCATTTGTGCCCATGTGGTCGCCGCAGAAATACCGATACCTTGTTGTCCACGAGAACACTGGCCACGGCCAAACTTAGAAGATGCCAGGTACTCACCATAAACTTTTGCAAGGTCTTCACCCTCGATACCAGGGCCGTTATCTTCGACAACGATGCGAATTAAATCAGTATTTTTAGTAGACCCTGCGCCTACTTTTGAAACCTCAATCAAGAGATCAGGTAAAATTCCAGACGCCTCACAGGCATCTAATGAGTTGTCGACAGCCTCTTTTAAAGTCGTCAAAACGGCTTTTAATGGGGATGAAAACCCCACTTGCTGGAGGTTTTTCGCAAAATATTCAGCGGTACTACTTTTGGTAATTTTGCTCACGGTCGCTTGGCCCTTCACGAGATGTTAACGAATTTTGTCAGGGGGCATCCAGCCCATGCCCCCTTCGGGGCTTGCGCGAAAAATTCCCATCCTGGCAATTTTTTAATGAATGACTTTCATAGGTTAACTCGAACGCCGGGTGTCAAAGCAAGACTAAAGGCGGAGCAATGCGCAGCGCAAAAATGAATGTGAGTGGATTCTCGGATTCGTTATTCGTCGCTTTCAGGCTCAGAAAAAGGGGGGTTTTGCAGGCCTTCCAAGGCCATTTCAGCCCGTGTTTTATAGCCCTTTTTATTATTGCAATCTTTGCAGGAAGGCACACAGTTGTTCTTATTCGACTTCCCACCCCGGGCGATTGGGATCAAGTGATCCATGGTTAGATCGGCTGGTTTGAACTTTTGCCCACAATGATAGCATAAACCTTTTCCAACCTCTTGCCTCCACCACTGTCCCTGGCGCAACTCACGGGCTTTCGCTTTTTCGCGCTTTTGATGTTCAGGGGAAGCTGGGGAAAAGAAATGATCCATGCAGGTCTTTATAATCGAAAGAGGAGCTCGCGACAAGCTTTGCTCCACGAAGAGCGCTCAAGATGTCTCATTTTCAATAGCTAGGAACGCTAAAAAAGCCCCATTTTTTGTGCTTTCTTGACAGTTTTTTCGCAGTCCAAGGCAACACCTCGGTCCTTGTTCGTTTTCCCGAAGTCTCGCGGGTATCGCCTCATAACATTCTTCGTATTGCGGGCAATACTCGTATCATTTTTATTATATTCTTTAGAATTTGGCCTAAGATAGAAACTTAATCTTTAAAGACAGAGGTCGTTGATGAAGTTTTCCTTACTTATCTCTGCTGCATTTTTACTCTCTTCTGTCTCTTTGAGCTCTTCCGCCGCTGACAAAGAATTTGTCCAAACAGCGAAGGCTCTGTTTGGAACTATTCCCGCGAAGGAATCAGCCCCAGACAAAATCACCCAAGAACAAATTGAATTGGGACGAAAGCTGTTCTTTGACTATCGACTTTCTAAAGATGGCAGCACGGCGTGTGTAAGATGCCATCAGCCGCAATACTTCAGCACAGATCGCCTGGCACAGTCCTCTGGATTTAACGGGAACAAGGGCGCACGCAATGCTCAATCGATCTTGAATTTGAAGTATCAACCTGTCGTTCACTGGCGCAATGATCGAGAAAGCCTTGAAGAGCAAGCGTTGAAAGCCTTTACTACGCCACTGAGCCTCGGTAATTCTTCCACCGAGGAAGCTCTGAAAAGACTGGAGCTTGCTGGATACGCACCTCTTTTTGCGAAAGCCTTTCCGAAATCTGAAAAGGCTCTGACTTTAGAAAATGCGGCCAGTGCCCTTGGCACCTACCAACGTGCTTTAACGACAAGAGCCCCGTTTGATAAGTATTTAGAAGGCGACGTTAAAGCTCTTTCCGTAGCGGCACAAAAGGGGCTGCAAGAGTTCGTCACTGTGGGTTGTGCCTCTTGCCATAATGGGCCGGCCATCGGGGGACGCTCTTTACAAAAATTTGGTGTCTTTCAAAATTATTGGAATGTTACGAAAGTGACCACTCCTGATAAGGGACGATTCGAGGTCACTAAAAAAGAAGAAGATCTTTATATTTTCAAAGTCCCTTCTTTACGTAACATCGCAGAGACCTCTCCGTATTTTCATGATGCCTCGACCAAGGACCTAGGCACAGCCATTCGTTGGATGGGTAAGCTGCAGCTGAACAAAGACCTTTCTGATGACCAGGTCAGTGTCATAAAAGCTTTCTTAGAAAGTTTGACGGGGGAATTGCCGAAAAATTTCCGTGAAGCGCCACTGCTTCCTCAAGAAGCCCACGCTGGAAGTGAGCTTCCGGGATAAGACTGGCTTCCTGCTTTGTTCTAGACCTTTGGCCGCCCACATTAGACTTCATTGAATCGCCTTTTCGACCGATAAAGGCGCTGAAGGAGTGTGGGCCCATGTCTGTAAAAACATTCAAAAAAGGTGAATTGATCTATAAAGATGGCGATAAAATCACGTCTGTTTTTTTGATTCAATCAGGTGGCGCAAATCAATGCCTGGTGCGCGGAAAAAAAACCATCGATCTTTTTCAATTAGGCTCATCACACATTCTGGGCGATCAAGTGATCTTGGGACAAAACACTCACCCAACTTCAGCGATTGCGACGACAGAAACAAAAGTCTTAGAAATTCCTGTAGAGACTTTAAAGCAGGCTTACGAGTCTGCGCCACAGATGTTAAAAGTCGTGATTAAATCCTTGGCGGATCGTTTGCGTTTAGCGATGAATGATGTCCGTTCGTCAAAGTTAGAAAAAGATTCCTCGCCATGTCCGGAAGATCAAGTGGCCAAAGCCTTCGGTGCGGTTTTTCATGCTGCCAATCATAAAGGAGATCGTTCGACCCCGGGTCGCGTGATTATGGATTGGAATATGATGAAACAGTATTCTCAACGCGTGATGGGCGAAGGTCCCAAGCGTGTTGAACAAGTGATCAATATTCTTGTGAAGCAAAAGCTTGCTCTGTATGAAATGGGTAAAGCCCCGGACAATCCAGAGGGTCCTGACGAGATTCAAAAAGTTCACTTTTTAGATTTGGGGTTATTGGAAAGCTTTTTTGAGTTTTATCAGTATTACTATTTCAAAGGTGGCAGAGCTGACCTCTTAAAAGTCGATGAGCTGTGCCAACAAATGCTTGAAGGTCTTTTAAAGCTTGTCGAAAACGAACAGCCCGACCGCTTTGGCATCGTGAGTGCTGACTTCGCTAAATTTGGCGAATACTGCAAAAATGAAATTGGCATTAATTTAAATAACGACCATTTTACTCGTCTTGAAGGCAAAGGTGTCTTCATGAAAAGAAAAAATGGTGGTTCTGGCGTCCTTTTGCAATTTGAAGTCAAAGAATTCCGTTCTATCTTTCAAAGCTGGAAAATGCTGCGCGAAATCGAAAAGTGGAATGAAAAAGGTTATGTCGATATGGATGAAAAAGACGACAAACCTAAGAAAAAAGCTTCTGGCGGCCCATCTTGCCCTGCCTGCTCGGTGGAATTACAGGCCGGAGCTAAGTTCTGCCACGAGTGCGGTCACAAGATCGTAGCGGCGGCCTAACATGGGTGAAGCTTTACTTATTTTTAAATCTATTACGAAACTAACGGAAGTCGAAGGCATCTTGCAGCAACTGCTGGCGACACAAGGACCTTTGCAGTTTAAGAATCATGCTGACGAAACTTTTTCGTTAAAACCATTGATGTTAGGAACGAATTTAGATTTGCGCTGCCAAATGCCAGACCCCGCATCAGCCACTGTGTCTTCGGGAGCTTTTTACACTGCCAGCTTTCAGTTAAATGACGACAAATACATTCTGGAAACGAAGATTGAAAAAAACGACAGCAACTTAAGTGTAAGCGTAAAAAACTTGTTTCACGTACAAAAGCGCAAAAACTTTCGCTATGTTTTACCTAAGAGCTATATCGCGACCTTTAAATTTAAGACTTTAAGTCACACCCCGATCCAGTACTCTTGCCGCTTATTAGATTTAAGCACCGAGGGCTGTGCCGTTGAGGTGGAATTTTCCGATATCAAAGTCACGTCTTCAAGCTTGCTAGAGGCAGAAATCATCCTTGGCGATAATGCACCTATCCCTGTGCAAGGGTTGATCAAGAATATCCGCGAAAAAGATGAACTGCGCTGGGTATTAGGCATTGAATTTAATCATATGGCGGCGGCCAGTGAGCATCGCATCGTCACGGCGATTGCCGATTTACAAAGAAGTATCTTTCTTAAAAACGCAGCCTAAAAAGCTGCGTTTTTCCTTACTGCGTGTTGCTTCCCGGTGACACTTTCACACCTTCTGTTCGCACAGGCTTTTTGTCTTTCAAAGGTTTTAAGCGCATTTTTATATCTGCCGTGACTCGGTCTCCCCAAGCACGCGCCTCATTATTTCCATAGTGGATACCGTCTGAAGAGCCCTCTTTATAGGCCGTCATTTGGGAGCTGTCGATAAAGAGGCAGTTGTACTTTTCGGCAAGACTGCGCAGCTCGGCGACTCCGGCGGCTAGGTTTTTCTTAAAAGGCTGTTTGTCTGCGTCTGGCGGTCCCACCCAAATGCACTTACTATTAGCCTGAGAAATCTGTATCAACATTTTTTCTGCCGCTGCTTTTTCACGCTGGATATTTGCAGGACTGGACAGAATGTTTGTTCCCAGGGCGATCACTGTCAGGTCAGGGTTATTGGCTTTTAGTTCATCAGGAAAAGGATTTATGTTGTGATCCTTCACCCGAGTCTCTTTGTTTTGGGAATCTTTTCGCCAATAGCCACACACCGTTTTTTGGTAGTTATCCTTCGTTCGCATCCAGTTCGATGGCGAAGAGCCACAGCTGGCGATGGACGTGACGTTGGTACTGATCGTGCGCAAATAGGCATCCACAGACTTACCAAAGGCCCCATAAGAATGGGAATCCCCGATGAACAAAGTGTTTTCAAATCGTGCACTTTCCCCTTGCACGGACAAAGCACAGACGCAGATCCCAAAGCTTAAGCTGAAGACAAGTTTTCTCATAAGAATTTTATCGGGGTTTTTACCAGAATCTGTACTGGCACATTGGCTGGTTTGGTGCGCCTGTTACGGGTGCGCGGGGGCGACCACTCCTGCTGCTGCATTTTGTAAGAATATGATTTACGCCGGCTATACCGAGAACACCGATGAATAATGATACTGCACCTTCATTAAGGGCACACTGACCTAAACCTGTAGGCCTTGATACAAAGATCTAAGAGCTATTTGCTGGGATAATAAAGCTTATTGTCCCACATGCCTTCGGTGAAATATTGAATGTGGGCTTTTAGTTTATTAACCAATTCCTTCTTGCGCGCAGGCTGATCGATGACTTCAGAGGTTCCGTCGCGATCTAGGATCGAAAACATCTGAGGCTCTCCGCCGCCAGACGTCCAACGTAGGAAATAGTCTTTCGCAAACAATATGTATCGGCCATCGATAAAGTTCACGACGACCTTGTCGCCTGGAATGAACAGGGAACTTCCTAAAAAGATTTTATCCGTTTGCGAGATCCCTAAGAAATCCAACACCGTCGGCATCACGTCGACCTGTTGTGCTAACGTGGTTTTATCAACGTTCGGCAGCGGGAATGAAGGATGAAAAAGGAACAGCGGAATGCGATAACTGCCCATGTCGTTTTCATACTCTTTGCGATAGTGCATACCGGTGTGGTCCGCCGTAACAATGAAGAGTGTGTCTTTATACCAAGGTTTCTTTTCAGCTTCGGCAAAAAATTTTCTTAAAGCGAAATCTGAATACGCGATTGTTTTCAGAATAGGCAATGGCCCTTCCGGAAACATCTCTGTGTACTGCTCTGGCACCTTAAAGGGCTGATGGGAACTCAATGTAAAAACTGACGTCATAAAAGGCTGTGGCAACGTGTCCAACTGAGTGAGCATCCACTGCAAGAACGGTTCATCCCAAATGCCCCACACACCATCGTCGTCGGCAGAGTTTCCGTATTCTGTAGAACCGAAATATTTTTCCACGCCCGCACTTTGCATGAAAGAGTCAAAGTACATAGTCCCGTTGTGCCCGCCGTGAAAGAAACTCGTCGAATATCCCTTTTGTCCCAGCACTGTGCCTAAGCCGACAAAATAATTTGCAGTAAAATGCGAAGAAATAAACGGCTCATTCATCAACGCCGGAATCCCCGCCATCACAGCCCCGATGCCTTCAATCGAGCGACGACCATTGGCGTAGGAGTTTTGAAAAACTAAAGACTTCTGCATCAGCTCATCTAAGAAAGGCGTGTACGACTTGCCGCCCTCCACGGGGCCCACATATTCCTGGCCGAAACTTTCTAGAACAATGATCATGATATTTTGCGGCTTTGCTGGGCGCTTGCCGTCTAAAAGCGAACCACTCAAAGACCCGTTAAGATTCTGAAGCATTTCTTCTTTGTCGGTAAAGAACGTTTCTTTTTTTAAAGTCTCTGCACCATAACTTTTAATGACCGTGAATGTGGAATTCAGAATCAGATTATTTAAAAGTGGTGCTGTAAAAATATTGGCATTCACAAAGCTGATGGGCTTGCCTTGCAGGCCTCCGCGGATTCCCACAACTGAAATCGCAAGCGCCACAAAACACAGAAAGCCATGGGCCGCCCACAAGCGCGCCGTTTTCCCGTCTTTGCTTGCCCAAACGACCTGTCCCCACGGTGCCTTAACAATTTTACGGCCAGCTAGCACGAGCAAAATCAACAGCACCGTGTTAATGACGAAAAGTTGCCAGTAACTAGAAGCAAAGTTCCACATCTTGCCTTGAATTTCGCCCAAAATAAAAAAGCTGTCTGAAGTAAAACGGCGACCGACGAAATTAATAAATTCGGTATCGACCAGGTTCAGGGTCATAAACGGCACCTGCAGAATGGCAAAGGTGATCCAGGTAAAGGACTCCCACACACCTTGCCAGCGGCGCGGCCAGGGTAAAAAAGCCACTAAAAGCAACGGCGCCACAACGCTCAGAGCTGCTGAGATATCAAAACGCAAACCCACAAAAAATGACCAGAGGATGTCCAGAGCGGGTTTGTTTTGAAATAAGCTCCAATTCCACAGAAGAAATTCCAGGCGAGCAAAGAAGTAAAACAGCACCGCCAGCCCAGCTAGCGAGAAAGTTTTTAGTAAACGGTGGCTTGGTCCAAACATAGTGCCATACTACAACGACATTAAGCGTCATACAAGACGAGACGTGCTGACTTCAAGCTGACTTCGCGGGCCTCCTCTGCTACTTTCCCCTCCTATGACACCAGATCAAATGAAAGAACGTTTAGAGAAGCACTACCCAGAATGTAAAGTTGAGGTCTATGACCTGACAGGCACTCAGGATCACTATGAGGTTTTTGTGGAAAGCTCGGCTTTCACAGGAATGTCGCGCATCCAACAACATCAGCATGTGATGTCGTGCTTTAGTCCGGAACTAAAAACCGGCGAAGTGCATGCGTTGTCGATCAAAACTAAAATCAAGTAATTAAAAGGAAGTACTATGGCATCAGTAAACGAAAGAATCGAAGGTCTTCTGAACGAAAACAAAATCGTGCTTTTCATGAAGGGCACTCAACAATTCCCAATGTGCGGTTTTTCAGCACGTGCATGCGCCATCTTGCAAGACATCGGAGTGAAATTTCACGACATCAATGTTTTGGAAGACGAAGAAATCCGTAACGGTATTAAAGAATACGGCAACTGGCCGACAATTCCACAATTGTACATCAACAAACAACTTGTGGGCGGCAGCGATATCATGATGGAAATGTACCAATCTGGCGAACTTCAAGAGCTTTTGAAGTAATATGAAATGCAATGTCGCCCTTTGGGATCGCAGCCTTAGATTCATACTTGGCGTCTTCTTGACGACGTATGCAATTGCGGGTGGTCCTTTTTGGGCGTACATCGGACTTTATGGTCTTGTCACCGCAGCATGGGGCTTGTGTCCCGTCTATGCTTTCTTTAGAATCAGAACCTTAAGAACATTTTCGCGAGCCCGGCTCGATAAAGAATAGGACGTCTTGAATGTCTTCCCATATTGCAGAACTCGAAAGTATTTTAGGTAAAGACCAAATTAAAACTGACGAGGAAAGTCTGAAATATTGGGGCAAAGACTGGACGACTTATTTTGACGTCAAAGCCTCGGCAATTGCCTTCCCACGCAGCACCGATGATGTTGTTAAATTAGTTAAATGGGCCCGCCAAAACAAAATCGTGCTTTTCATGA
>JABWCO010000152.1 GCA_013360185.1 Bdellovibrio sp. | reverse complement strand
AGAGAAAAAGAAGAAAGCCACTAGATATGAAGTCCATAGTCTTTCTTGATTTTTCATCAAACCGACAACAAACGTCAAAAGGCCGATAGCCACCAGAGCAAAGCTTAATGTTTTCAACTTTGTCGGCGCTTCAAATTTAGAAACGTGAAGATCCACGTGATGATTATTTCCACCCATTTAGAACCTACTTCGATTGCTTCTCTAGGAAGCGAATGTAGTTAACAACCTGCCAACGATACTTCTGCGGAATGTGGGAAGCGTAAGGACCCATCACACCCTGCCCCATCGTAATAACATGGTAAAGGTGACCATCTGTCCAACCCTTTACTTTGTCGCTTACAACTGGAGGTGGCTTTAAGGCCATTTTTGCAGTCACAGAGGCGTTGGCAACCACAGCGCCTTCCCCTTTATAACCATGGCAAAGAGCACAGTTGGTCTCATAGAACTTTTGACCCACCAGCAACGTCTCTTCGTCCATCTTGCCGATCAACGGATTCTTCAAACTTTTTGAAGCGCCATCGAGGTCCGTAGCATACTTGTACGGTTCAAAACCGACCGGAGCCGTACCTTCTGGTGGCACGCGCATACCGCGGTGATGCGGAGCTTCTTCTTCATACTCCTGCGCTTTGATCGCCGGAGACTCCATCATATCCTGAATGATTTCTACATTGGGTTTGTTACCGCGAGGGCCGCAACTGGACAATGCCATAGCTGCTAAGCCGACTGCTGCCATACCCGTTGTTAGTTTCATGATGCTTCTCATCTTTAAAACTCCGTCTTCTTAACTTCGCTGGCGCCAAGCTCTTTAAACATTCTCTCAATTTTTGTTTCGTCATAACCCGTATCATTGTACGGGATGAAGATCGCAAATTTATGAGAGCTCAAATCGGGGTCGATATTCGGCGGATCAATGCGCGGAATTTTACACGCATAGAACAAGGCCGCGACCGTAGAAAGAGCTGCAAATAAAATCGTTAATTCAAACATAATAGGAATGAACGCAGGCAAACTGAAAAACGGCTTACCACCAACATTCACAGCCCAGTCCACCGCCGAAGTCCACCATGTCAACCAAAGGCCCGCCAACAGGCCCACGCAACCCGTAACGAAAGTGACATAGGGAAGCCAAGAACGTTTGATCCCACAAGCTTCTTCCATTCCATGAATTGGATAAGCAGAAATAGCTTCAAACTTTGTGAAGCCGGCTTCACGAGTTTTATAAGCGGCTTTCAAGATTAAATTTTCTTCAGTCCAGATACCAGCAATGCCTTTTGTATATTGAGCCATTAGTGGTGCCCTCCTTTATCATCGTAACCAACATTGAGAACGGGCTTAATTTCTGCGATCGAGATCGCCGGGAACAAACGTAGATACAACAAGAACAAGGTCAGGAACATACCGAACGATCCGACAAGGACACCGGTATCGAACCAGGACCAGGCATACATGCCCCAACTTGATGGCAAGAAGTCGCGGTGCAAAGAAGTCACCGTGATAACGAAACGCTCAAACCACATGCCGATGTTAACGAAGATTGAAACTACGAACATCACTGGGATCGAACGGCGCAATTTTTTGAACCAGAACAATTGTGGGATTAAGACGTTACAAGAAACCATTGTCCAGTAAGCCCAACCGTAAGGACCGAAGGCACGATTTACGAACACGAAGCGCTCGTATTGATTGCCAGAGTACCAAGCGATAAAGAACTCTGAAGCGTACGCGTAACCAACTAGCATACCCGTAGTCATGATGATTTTATTCATCACTTCCATATGATCTAGAGTGACGTAGTTTTTGAATTCAGGAAATCCAATACGCACTAATGTCATCAACGTCACAACCATCGCGAAGCCAGAGAAGATCGCGCCCGCAACGAAGTACGGAGGGAAGATCGTCGTATGCCAACCTGGCAAGTTAGAAACCGCGAAGTCGAAAGAGACGATAGTATGTACTGACAAAACTAGCGGCGTCGAAAGACCTGCAAGAATTAAGTACAACATTTCATAGTGGCTCCAGTTGCGAGCCGTTCCACGCCAGCCCAATGAAAGAGCGCCGTAGATCGTGCGACGAAGTTTATTTTTCGCACGGTCTTTGATAGTTGCAAAGTCAGGAACCAAACCGATGTACCAGAACACCATTGAAACGGTCGCGTATGTTGATACGGCGAAAACGTCCCAAAGCAACGGTGAACGGAAATTCACCCACAAGGGTCCACGTTGATTTGGATACGGGAACAACCAGTAATCCAACCAAGGACGACCTGTATGTAACAACGGGAAAATGCCTGCTGTCATAACGGCGAAAACCGTCATGGCCTCTGCGGTACGAGCGACCGAAGTTCTCCACTTTTGACGGAACAAGAAAAGAACCGCCGAGATCAAAGTACCAGCATGACCGATACCGATCCAGAAGACGAACGTGACGATCATCGTTCCCCAGAATACCGGGCTGTTTACGCCCAGGAGACCGATACCAACGCCAACGACGCCGGCAAGAATTGCAATATAAAATAATAACAATGTCTTCGCACCAAGGAACATCCCCATCCAACCTTTAGATGGGAATCTTTCCACTGGAGCACAGATATCGTCAGAAACATCCTTTAAAGTCTTATTACCAAGGACTAATGGGTTACGTTTCATCATGAGTGCTCACCTTGTTTTGCAGTACCGTGACCGTTGTGGCCACCAGTTGATTCTTTATCATTGTTGCGGATCTTAGAAAGGTAACGAACCGATGGTTTCGCATGCCATTCTTCAAGAAGTGCATAGCCACGCTCTTCTGTTTTGAAGATCTTCGCCACTTGCGAATTCGGATCATTCAAGTCACCGAATACGATACCACCTGCAGGACATGCAGTTTGGCAGGCCGTCTTCACATCGCCGTCTTTCACAGCGCGTTTTTCATTACGAGCCACTGTTTTAGCATCTTGGATTCTTTGTACGCAGAACGTACATTTTTCCATCACCCCGCGAACGCGAACGCCCACAGAAGGGTTCAATGCCATGTGCAATGGTTTTTCAATGAGTTTTGCATAGTTAAACCAGTTGAAACGACGAACTTTGTAAGGACAGTTATTCGCGCAGTAACGAGTACCAACGCAACGGTTGTAAACCATTTCGTTCAGACCCTCATCTGAATGCACAGTTGCTAGAACTGGGCAGACTGTTTCACAAGGTGCATTGTCACAGTGTTGACACATAACCGGTTGGAAAACCGCTTCCGCATCCGCTGGATTTCCCGTGTAATAACGGTCAATACGGATCCAGTGCATCTCACGTCCTTCAAGAACGTACTTCTTACCAACAACAGGAATGTTATTTTCAGACTGGCACGAGATCACACAAGCTGAACAGCCTGTGCAAGAGTGCAAGTCAACAGCCATACCCCATTTGTGACCACTGTATTCGTGACCTGACCAAATGTTCCAAGTGTGATGTCTGTGAACGCCCGCACCTTTGTTTTTGTTGTAGTCCGCCAAAGTTGCTTCCGCAACGATGTTACGACCTTCCATCGAGTGATGACCTTGCGTTACTGCAAGTTCATACTTTTTAGATAATTTTTTGAATTCTGCTTTTTGGCCCGAGAAAATCATTGCGCCATTTTTAGCTGTCGCCAAAGCAAACGCATTTTTACCGATGCCATTACCAACTTTACCTACACGCGTGCGCCCGAAGCCCACTGCGATAGCTAAGACATCATCATGCAAACCTGGTTGGATCAAAACTGGAAGCTCAATTGTTTTACCAGCGACTGTCAGTTCAACCACAGATGCTTGTTTCAAATTGTGCTTTTCAGCCGTCGCTAAAGAAACAGAAACATAGTTGTCCCAAACAACTTTTGTGACTGGATCTGGAAGCTCATGCAACCAAGAAACGTTGTTCATAGAACCGTCGCCCATTTGCGCAGTTGGGTAAAGAACAAGTTCAAAACCTTCGGTCGCTGGTGCTGGTTTAATAGCAGTGAAAGCATCCACTTTGAAAGAGCGAGAGCCTGAACCTTTGCTCAACTCTCCAGCGTAACCTTTTTGCAAAGTTTCTTGCCAGAAGTCTTCAAAGTCTTGGCCACGGCCAGCTTTAGGCTGAATGTCTGATTTCCAGAAAACGCGCAGGTAGTCATAGAATGTTTCGTAATCACGCAAACGTGAAGGACCTTGTTCCGCAATGTACGCCCAAGTCATCAAAGATAACTGGAACGAACGCGTGTCATACATAGGACGAATCGCTGGTTGGCAAATAGTGTAAACACCTGCTGCCAATTCAGCATCACTCCAAGACTCCAACGCGTGGTTGTCTGGAGTGATATAGTCCGCAAAAACGCCTGTTTCGTCGATACGGTCGCCTGTGTAAATGACCATATCCACTTTTTTAGCCGCATCACCAAAGCCCAATTCAGCCGGCAATACGAAGGCAGGATTGACACCGTGGATGATCAAAGTTTTCACTTTGCCCGTGGTCATGTCGTTAATAAGAGCCGCAAGATCAGAGTAAGAACCTTGCAAAGCAGGGTTGCCACCTTTGTGGTCTACTGTTTTTCCGTCGTTATCCAAAACAGAGTTTAGGAAGTTGACAGCAATTTGTAGCTCTTTGGATTTTTCTGTAACAGTTTGCAAACCACCAGCCACAACTAGAGATTCGCCTCTGTTGGCTAGAAGATCTGCCGCCACTTTTGCAAAAAGCGCTGGGTCTACACCCAATTTTTTTGCAACATCAGCAAACGGTGCTAAAGCAGATTTCACAGCGGCATTGCCGGCTTGTGAAGTCGCGCCTTTTTTCACGATGATTTCGTGCAAAAGGCCCATCACAACATCTAATTGCTGTGAAGGTTTTATTTTCATACGAATATCTGCGTTTGCACCCGTCAAAGAATAGTTTGAATCAAAAGACACCAAACGATTCATGTTTTTGATATCTTTACGACCGCCTACAAATTGATTTGTGAACGCCGTTGGCGCAATCCAGGTACCCAAGAAGTCCGCGTCGATAGACACGATCATTTTTGCTTTATCAAAACGGTAAGCAGGAACGACGTCGTCGCCGTAAGAGGCTTTTTGACCTTCGCGCACCTCTTCGTTAGAGAACGCTTGCCATACAACGTGTTTTGCTTTGAACGCTTGAGTGAAATCGCCGACTACAGCACGAGTCGCTGGAGAAGCCAAAGCTCCTGTCAAAACGACTACATCGCCTTTTTTAAGCTGCTCTGTAACTTTTTTATCTAGTTCTTCCCACTTTACGTCGACAACTTGGCTGTTCGATTTTTTCTCGTTGAACAAGTTGCGCTGAGGACCTTTCAGTCTTTCAGGGTCGTACATATTTAACAACGACGCCTGAGAGCGGATGCTCAAACCCGAAACGCTGAAGGGATGACCCGGGTTGGCTTCGATCTTAATCGGACGACCCTCACGAGTCTTCACCAACACACCCAAACCTTCAGAACCATCAAAGTAAGCTGAAGAATAATAATTCGCGATACCCAAAGTCACTTCTTCAGGTTGCTTATTATAAGGAACGATTTTTTGCACAGGACGACGGATACAACCCGCAGACGCCATAGCAATAGAAGCACCCATAAGCTTTAAGAATTCACGACGTGCCCAACCACCTTCTTCATCGCTGCCGCGAAGTGGAGAAGATTGGAATTCCGTCTCAGCGGCTTTCATGAACTCTGGATCATCTTTCCATTGCTCAAGGCTCAACCAATACGTGTTGTCGCGTTCGATTTCTGGGCGAAGCGCTTTTTTCATTTCTAATTCGTGATCATGATGCATTTCAGACATAGTACCTTCCGAAATCCTTAGTAGTGACAAGTTGAACAGTTGAGTGGAGCCTTATTTTCTGGCTGACGATGACAGTTCACACACCAACCCATTGAAAGGTCAGAGAACTGCTCGACTTTTGCCATCGTCTCAATCTGACCGTGGCAAGTTTGGCAATTCACACCTTTAGCGATATGGGCATTGTGATTAAAGTGAACGAAATCAGGAAGCATGTGCACGCGCACCCACTCAATTGAGGCACCACTGTCATAAGCTTCACGCAGCTTCTGAATATTTGGCTTATCCGTCGCCACCTGTAAGTGACAATTCATGCACGTAGAAAGTGCCGGAATGTTGGCGTGTTTAGTTCTTTCCACTTGGTTGTGGCAGTACTGACACTCCATTTTGTGAGTTCCCACGTGAAGGGAGTGATCAAAAGGAATCGGCTGCTCTGGAGCATATCCTTTATTATAACCAAATCCCGGTTGAAATTTACAACCCATGAGAAGTGTTGAAACCAAGAGCGCGCTTATCAACGCTACAGCGCTCGCCACTGTTCTTATGTATCCTCGATGCATACTCATCCTTCGCTATCTGCCTGTTGAAAAAAAATCATCTAACTTCGTTATCGGCTCTCGTCTTACTCGCCGCCGTAGCTTCACTACGTCTGCGTTTCAGTCAAGCATTTCCGCTTCACATCTGACTCTTTTTGAACAGCCAATATTTCAATTGGCTAAAGACAAACCAATGCTGTCCTAATTTTAGTTTGCTCCTATTTAAAGGTGGAAAAGTCCAGTTGTCCATATTCTTTTTGCAAACCTATTGAAAAAGAAAATGTAAAAGACTCTCCGCCTAAGAAGTGAGCAAAATAAAACTCAAACACTCGGCGTCTGTTTTTTTCCTCGTCCTTGTCTGATTACACTGACATAAATTACTAACAAGATGTGCGCTGCCACAAAAGCAGACACATACTCCACTCCCCCCGCACCGAATCCGTACGAATGAAGCCCCGCGCCAAGAACGAAGTTAACTCCGTACCACGCCATGATCACCAATGAGAAAGTAATCACACCCGTCGCAACCATTCCGAAGTTACGAATCAGTCCAGCGAAGCGCGCATGCAACACAGCTAAGTATCCCAAAAGCGCGATCAACGCCCAGGTTTCCTTCGGGTCCCAGCCCCAAAAGCGGCCCCAAGAATAGTCGGCCCAAATTCCACCCAGAATAATTCCTGGCGCCAAGAACGCGACACCGATTTGCATAGCACGGTAAATTCCCGTCACCACATCTTTGATCTTTGCCTGATGTTTTTCTTCGCCCCGTAAATAATAGATCAAACCAATATCCGCCAGGCCGAACGCCAAGAAAAAGGCCGCATAACTGATAGTGATAGTCATCACATGGATGGTCAGCCAATAGTTGCTGCGCAAAACGGGCTCTAAGGGCTGCAAGGTCGGATCTAAAACTGCCGGCGCAAAATCCGCAATAACCAAACCAAATGCAGACACCAAAGTTCCGGCCACCAAGATCAGGCGGAATTTATAAATCCACTCTAATATAGCCGCAAATAAAATAGTTCCCCACGCAACCCACACGACCGTTTCATACATATTTGAAACTGGCGCGCGATCCATGATGTACATCCGCAAAGCAAAGCCATAGGTATGCAGCAAGAAGCCACCCAATAAGAAGCCCCACACCGCGCGCATAAGGAATTCTTTATTCAGCGTCCACACTAGTAACAACGTTATAAAACCTAAAAAATAAAGAATATAGGCCCAACGGAACGGATGAAACGAGTTGTAATGCACCTCTGCTTTTACCACCCGGTCGTGATTATAAATTTGCGGATTCTGTGCGCGCGCCGCTTCAGCAAAAACACCGACAGCTTCATCTAAAG
>JABWCO010000151.1 GCA_013360185.1 Bdellovibrio sp. | reverse complement strand
GTCTTTCCGATAGCGTCGCTTTTGGCTTATGGTTACTTTATCTTACCGCAAACGGGATATCGACCCGATTACGAAAGACCTTGGATGGTCAGCTTTTTGTTATGGGGATTTTTAATGCTGTATCTGGTGTTGCCGCTTTTAAGCATAAAGTCCCAGGACAATTTGGCGAAGCCCATCGATGAAAAGCCTTTAAAAAATTGGCAACTAGTTGATTACGGCTCCTGGCTGTGGACAATGTTTCTAGTGGCGGGCAGTAAAAGTTTGTTGGGAATTGCGCTGGCATACTTTGGCCATCACAAAGGTATTTAGGAGAAACAATGAATAAACCCACCTTGCGACATAAAAAATGGGCGGCAGTTTCCGATAAAGACTGGTCGTCTTGGACTTGGCAGTTGCAGAATAAGATTGAAACCTTGGCGGACCTTGAAGAGATCGCGAAGCTTGATCCTGATTTTTCTTTTGATCCGGAAGATGTCAGAAAAACCCAGACTGATTTTAATTTTGCGATCACGCCCTACTATTTTTCCTTGATGAACTTAAAGGACATTGAGTGTCCGATTCGTCTGCAGTGTTTGCCTTCAAGCAGAGAAAATGTGAGTCTGGACTATGAACTTTTAGACTTTCCGAAAGAAGACTCGATGATGCCCGTTCCTGGGCTGACTCATCGCTATCCGGATCGCGTGATGTTGTATACGACTCACCACTGTGCCATGTACTGTCGGTTTTGCACCAGAAAGCGTAAAGTTTCTGACGCCAGCACAGCTTTAAGAGGCCAACAAATTGAGGCCGCGTTAAAACACATTGCTGCGACGAAAACAATTCGTGAGGTCATTCTGAGTGGGGGCGATATCTTTTCATTTTCCGATCGGCAATTGGATGAGCTGTTAACAAAAGTGCGCGCCATCGATCACGTAGAAATTGTACGTCTGGGGACACGCAACTTAGTGACGTTGCCTTTTCGCGTGACTCCGGAGCTGGTTGCTGTCCTAAAGAAACATCAGCCTTTGTATATTCACACTCATTTTAATCATCCCGAAGAATGTTCTGCAGAAGCCGCGACTGCGTGCAAAGCTCTGCGCAAGGCGGGCTGTGTGGTCAATAACCATACGGTGATTCTTAAGGGCGTGAACAATGAACAAAAGACTTTGCAAGAGCTGAACAGCAAACTGATCCCAATGGGCGTGCAACCGTACTATTTCTATCACTGTGATTTAACATTTGGTTCGTCGCACTTTCGCACCAAAATCGAAGATGATTTAAAATTAATTCGTGGTTTGCATGCCGAGATCGATTGGCACCAGGAAATTACGATGTCGCATTACATGGTGGACACCCCGGGTGGGGGGAAGGTTGAGTTGGTCTGATGGATTTACAAGAATGCAAAAAAATCATTACTCTGGAACTGGCAAAGATTGGTCTAGGCATGGACGAAAAAATTGAAATGCCTTCTTTGGATATGGTCACTGCGGCGGTGCATTTAGAAAGAGTTTTTGCAATCCGTTTTGAGCTGGACGAAATTTCGACCGTAAATTTTAGATCTCTTGATGCCCTGGCGGCGCTTATTTATAAAAAAAAGGCTTTAACAGAAACCCGCTAAAGCCTTTCTAAATATTAACGTAAACTCAAAAACTATCTAGCGGCTTTTTTAGTCGCTTTTTTAGTAGTTTTCTTTGTCGCAACTTTTTTAGTCGTCGGCTTCTTCGAAGTTTTTGCAGTCGCTTTTTTAGAAGTCTTAGTCATTGTTTTCTTGAAAAGAGTTTTTTCAAGCTTAGTTTTTTGCGCAATCGCTTTCTTTTTGTAAGCCGCGATATTCTTTTCTAAACCATCAGCAGATTTTTTGATTTTTGCAATCGTGCTGTTCACTTCTTTTTCAAGTTTCGCTTCAGAAACGCCAAGAACTTTTACGATCTCTTGGTACTTCTTCCAAGCCATTTCGATTTTTTGATCTTTTTGTTTGTCGAAACGAGTTTTCAATTCAGATTCTTTCTTTTTGATCTCGTCATTCAATTTTTGGAAATTTTCAAGAAGGCTTTGTACGCCTTTATTTTCAGACAAGTTTTCTACGATTTTTTGAAATGATGCTGTTGCCACAAGAGTCTCCTTTGTTCGCAAGTGCAGAGGCTACCATACACCGTTCAGAGAGAAAATAAAAGCCCCTAGGACGCTGTAGTATTAATTTCTAGCGGTCTTGCGTCCCCCTCGACCCCGCTGGTGTAGCTTGAGATGTTGCTGTTGCCGCTCCGGAATTTGTTATTTCTCAAACTTTTCAGTTTCAAGCCAGACTTCGCGTTGGGCGGAAAATTGGCCCGGAAATTTGTCCGTGCCTTTCTCGCGCAACTTCATCGCGTATTCAGTCATATAAAGCTTTAAGTGCTCTTCATCCTTGATCTTATAGATGATTTTAACGTCTTTGCTCGAGGCTTCCATGGCGCCGCCTTTGCGCAGGCAAAGCTCGGCCGAAATAAAACCGGGAAGAGCTAATACTTCATTGATGTGTTCATTTTTAAGCCACGCGACGTACTCGGGATAGACTTCGTGACGAACCATGACGTGGACAGCGTAAGTAACCATGTGGAACTCCTAAAGAGTGAATTTAAAATCTTTGATAAGCATTCCGGGAACTTTTTTGCCCCCGAATTGGCGGGATTCGTACGTCGAAACCATCGCGTCGACCTCGGCGAAATCTGTGATCGCCATCAGGTTTTCACCCAGGCAATCGTACAGGCTTTCGTCAAAGCGCATATCCGTGATGGGTGCAACGATCTCGCCATTTTCCACCCAGAAGCATGCATAACGAGTCATTCCGGTTATACGCGCCGAAGGGCGATCGGACCAATTTAAGTAATGCAAATTGGAAAGATACAAGCCAGTACCCAGCTCTTTTAAAACCTGTTCCCGCGACAAGGTACCTGGACTTATCTCCAATGCGCGTGGAGCTTCGTAAGCTTCGGCGGCATTTCCAGTCACACCGTACTCTTTGGCTGAGCGGGAGCTGATCAGAAAGTTTTTCAGCTCTCCTTGCGCAATCAGATCCATAGATTCAGGCGCCAATTCACCTAAAGAATTAAAACGATGGATTAAACCTAAACCGTAATTGTCCCTTAACGTAAAAAGGGGAGACAGGGACTTTTCTTTGTCCGCTAATTTTTTTAAAGCGCTAGAGCCCTGTTTGTAACCCGTAAAGCTTAAAGCGCCCCAATAGAACATCGAAGCCAACTCCGCCACTGCTCCGGGGGCTAAGTATGTGCGATAGGCGCCCGGTTGCAGTGTTTTCTTTTCTCGAGCCATAAGGCTGAGTTGGTTTTTACTTTGGGCAAGGTTGGCCGCGAACTCATCTTGATTCCAATGAGTGCCGGCATAAACTGACTTGACGGCTTTTTCACCCATGTACAAAGAGTAATCGACAAAAAAGTTTTCTGTCGCAAACCAGTGGCTTTGTCCCTTCGAGTTTTTATTTGCAGACACCAAGGGGCCGGCACAGTAAAGGCCCGCGAAGTCAGCTCCCGCCGCTGGCGTGGTGATCGCTTGGACCACGTCTTCTTCGGCCAAGAGCTGACCTTTGAAGGTGCTGTCACTAGAACCATTGTTTTGCAACGGCACTTGGTAAGGATCTTCCGGCAAAAGAGCACACTCTTTGCGGGCTTCTGCAAGCCAGAAGTCAGCACGTTGAATGTCTTCTTCAATGTTGCCAGAAATAGAAAAACTTAAGTTGGCCGAGCGATTATTTTTTTGCAGCAGCAAACCCATAGTGCGTTGCTCGACGTGGGTGTTCTGACGAACTTTGTTGCCGTTAAAGCGCACAAACAAGGACTCTTCAGCATTTAAGTTGATATTGGCGTCTTCGCCTCGCTGCAGTTGCGCCAGCAAGTGATCAGCCACGGCATTAAATGTTTTTTTAATATTTTCAGTAAAGCTCATAGAAGTTCCCATCCTTACGCCCCAAACACTTCTGTATCGGCAAAAAGACAATACGGTGTGGTGTGGCCGACGCGGATGATTTGATTGGGTTCACCTTTACCGCAGTAAGGGGAGCCAAAGGTTTCGCGCGTGTTGCTGACAGCTTTAAGACCATTCCAGAACTTCACCGTGGTGCCACGGTAGTTTGGATTTTTAAGGGTCTTGGTTATTTTTCCATTTTCAATCAGCTTTGCGTACTCGCAGCCGAACTGAAATTTGTTGCGATAGTCGTCGATGGACCAAGATTTATTGGCCATCATGAAGACACCGTGTTCAACCGAAGCAATCATGTCTTCTAAAGAAATATCGCCGGCTTCCAGGTTGATGTTGGCCATACGATCAATCGGTGCACGATTCCACGAAGAAGAGCGCGTGTTGGCAACACCTGGAAGATTTAAGCGTGACTGTGATTCTAAACCGCCAAGGCCGCGTAACAAAATACCGTCCTTGATGAGGAACTCTTTCGTCGCCGGATTTCCGGCGTCGTCAAAGGCGTAAGAGGCCAAAGCGTCGGGAACTGTTGGATCGAAAGTCACATTCATCAGCTTTGAGCCGTATTGCAGGCGCCCGAAGTCTTCAGGTTTTACGAAGCTCCAGCCCGCGTAATTTCTTTCGTCACCGAGGATGCGATCATATTCTAGGGGATGACCGATGGACTCATGCACTTGCAGGGTCATCTGATCGGGAGCCAAAATTAAATCTGTGGCTAAGGTCGGACAGTTTTCGGCCGACAAAAGCTCTAAAGCCTCTTCGCCGATTTTTTTTGAGCGTTGTAAAATAGAAACCCGATCAAAGATCTCGGCGCCGATTTGATGACAGCGTGCTAAGCCCCCGCTGTCTGTACGAGTTTGCGTTTCATTGCCATCAGCCGCTGTTGCGGAATAGTCTGTGCTCACAATAGAAAAATTTTGCTGTACTTCAGACCCTGCAGAACTCACAACGTGGAAGTCAGTTTCCACGATCATGGTCGTCGCCGAACGACTGACAATTTTATCTGAGACCTTCATCGCTTTGGTCGCATCGATAAAGATGTCAGAGATTTCTTTGGCTGAAATGGAGTCCAAAGGTTTTTGCACTTGAGAAGAATAGCGCCCTTGGGCCACAGGTCGTTGTGCTAAAGAAAAATCATAGACCTTGTGGTTGGAAGAGGCCTTGGCCACTAAGACCGCTTTCGCGAAAGCTCGGCTGATGCCGCTATCACTTAAGTCGCTGGTGCCGGCATAACCAAAGTGACCGTTGACTAACACTTCAACCATGATGCCGTGATCAAAAATAATATGGTTGCGATCAGGTTTTTCATCGCGAATTGAACGCATGGTTGTTTTTTCTGTGACCAGCCGCAGGCTTACCCAGTCGACATCGTTTTTCATGCTTTTCAGGGAACGGTGCAGATCCAACATGGCAGGTCCTTTTTTTCGAGTTTTTCCAATAGGTGAATTAAAGGAAGCCATGGCAAAAGACAACCCGTATTCACCCTTGCTAGTGACAAAATTTCCCAAAAAATCTTGGCAAGGCCTTTGCTTTATAAGATTTGCAACGTACGGCTGGTGTCATTAGGACCCAAAAGCCGAAAAAAGGAGGCCCTATGAGAGTATTTTCAGCACTTTTAGTAACAGCGATCTTTGCAACTCTGACTTACGTAGGAGCCGCTCAGGCAGCGACTTCAAGCCTGTCCTCGTGCACGATGGCCAGCGAAGGCATTTTCCAAGGATCTTGGGTGAAGCACCGGATCGTTGTCGATGAAGACACGTTGGCCGGGGCCAATGATATGGATTCGATACTGTCTCAGCTAGAAGACTTGCGCTCTGAGGGCCTTTGCCGCTAAAGTGGCAGGGCTTTGAACAGAAATGACTATTTAAATCACATTTGGAAAGCTTACCCGGCTATGCCTGAAAATACTCAGGCGGCGGGAAGAATTTTTGCCCTTCAGCGCGAGGGCGAGTCCTTACAGATCACTTTGCAGCGTGATCAAAAAACTCACAAAGTGCATTTCGCGAAAGCTCCATTACATTCTGAATTTCTTATCGAAGGGGATGTGGTCGCGATAGTTTCCCCTGAAGAAATTTGTCTTTTGGCGCCGCAAAAGATGTCCTTGCCGCGCAGAACATGGGCGCCTGAAATTTTGACGAAGTGGAATCAGTACGTGCAAGCCTTGCGTGACTTTTTCATAAGCCAGGGTTTTTTAGAAGTCAAAACGCCGTCCTTAGTACCTTGCCCAGGAACCGAGCCCAGTTTAGATGTTTTTGCGACGGAGCTAAAGGTGGGTTCACGCAGTGAAAAATTATATTTACCAACCAGTCCCGAGCTGCACCTAAAAAAAGCTTTGGCTCTAGGGGCTGAGAAGATTTTTGAAATCGCCCTTTGTTATCGCAATGGTGAAATCACCGAACGACATCAGCCGGAATTTACGATGTTGGAATGGTATCGCGCTTATGACAACTTAAGTTCGATAAAAAAAGATGTCGTTCATTTGCTGCAACATCTTGCCCAGACTTTGCATTTTGCGGCCCCACAAAACATCAAATCTTATAGTGTGGCAGAGTTATTTAAAATCCACTGTGACTTTCATTTTACACCGCAAACCACGAAGGCTGAACTAAAAGCCTTGGCCGAAAAAATGAACGTCGACGTGCACAGCGCGGAAACTATCGATGACTTTTTCTTTCTGATTTTTATGGAAAAAATTGAGAGTCAGTTAAATCCTAAGGAGCTGATTTTCGTTGAAAAGTATCCTCCTTATCAGGCCGCTTTGGCGCGCTTAACAGACGACGGGTGGGGGGATCGGTTTGAGGCTTATTGGCAGGGTTATGAATTGGCCAATGCATTTCATGAACTCAATGACCCTGCGATCCAACGCCTGCGGGCCGAAGAAGATCTGGATAAAAAGCGCGACTTAAACAAAGAGCCCGTGCGCTTGGATTCAGAGTTCTTTCAATGCCTGGAAGCGGGAATGCCCCCTTCCGGAGGTATTGCTTTAGGGGTTGAGCGCCTATTTATGGCACTTACGGGGATTTCTCGGATTTCAGATTTGCGTCTTTTTCCCTGGTAAAAATCACAAAAAGTAGCATCTTAACTTTGATTCTCGGTCGTCATCCCTTACAACAAGGCCTTATATAAAACGGAGTTCCTATGAAAAATCTTTTGATGACAGCTATCGTACTTTTCTCTGCTCCTTCATTTGCCGGTCAAATGAAAGAAATCTGGGCTATGACTAACGAAAGTGTTTTGAATAACTTGGGCGTTGATGAAGATTTTGTGACTATCAGCGGTTATAAATTCACGACGATCGAGGGCGCGGACCTAGCGGTAGAAACTTCAGTAAAAGGCAACTACACAGCTTCTTTTTATGAGTGTGTGACAACATTCCGCAAAAATGTCGATGAGTTTTCTGTGATTGCAACCGCGTGCATCGGTAAAAAATAGTTTTAAGTTGCTTTTATTAAGAGGCAAAAAACAAAACCCACAGGACATCTGTGGGTTTTGTAGTTTTTGAGTCAGTCCGCTTTTTCAGTGCGAAGAATTACTTTTTGGGTCCGCTGTTGATGTCTTCTTTAAGTTCTTTTCCAACTTTAAAGAATGGTAATTTCTTTTCATCTACGTTGATGATTTCACCCGTGCGCGGATTGCGGCCTTTGTAAGCACCGTATTGACGGTTTACGAAGGAGCCAAAGCCACGGATTTCGATACGGTCATCACGCATCAGCGCTTCCACCATAGAATCGAAAATAGTGTTCACCACTGTTTCAGCTTTTACGCGAGTGATGCCCG
>JABWCO010000150.1 GCA_013360185.1 Bdellovibrio sp. | reverse complement strand
AAGGCACTGACCGGTTCGTCGCAAATAATAAGTTCGGGATTTAAGGCAATCGCCCGCGCAATACTGATACGCTGTCTTTGGCCACCTGAAAACTCATGGGGATAACGGTTGACGTGAGCTTTGCGTAAGCCCACCAGCTCAATCAACTCTAGAACGCGCTGAGTGCGTTCGGCGACAGTGCCGACTTTGTGAATATCCATCGGCTGACGTACGATTTGACCGACCGTCATGCGAGGATCTAAAGAGGCATAAGGATCTTGAAAGATCATCTGCATGTCCTTACGTTTTTTACGTAAGGCACTGCCTTTTAATTTTAAGAAGTTTTGTCCATCAAAATCAATGGTGCCTGCCGTTGGTTCATACAGACGAATTAAAGTGCGACCTAAAGTCGACTTGCCACAGCCAGATTCGCCGACCAAGCCCAAGGTTTCACCTTTGCGCACGGTCAAGGACACCTCGTCCACGGCTTTTACTCGCGCGACCTCGCGCAAAAGAAGACCTTTGCGAATGGGGAAATGTTTTTTAATATTTTTTGCTTCAAGAATTACTTCACTCATCTGCATTCCCCCAAATTAAAGTGGATTGAAGCAAGCCACGGTGTGGCCTGATTTGATTTCGTTTAAAGGTGGCTTGTGGTGCGTGCAATCGGCTTTGGCGCGTGTGCAGCGGTTCACAAATGGGCATCCCTTGGGAAGCTCAAATGGCGCTGGCACAGAGCCTTCGATGGTCGCTAACCGCTGAACCCTTTCCCCGAATTTCGGACGCGAAGAAATCAATGCTGCCGTATACGGATGCCGGGGATTTAAGAACAACTCTTGGGTGTCGGCTTGTTCGCAGGTTTGCCCGCCGTACATCACCATGACTTTGTCAGAGATCTCAGAGATCACGCCCAAGTCATGGGTGATAAATTGCACAGTCATGTTGAACTTTTCTTGCAGGCTTTGAATCAACTCCAAAATTTGCGCTTGGATAGTTACGTCGAGCGCTGTCGTCGGTTCATCGGCAATCAGGAACATGGGATCACACGACAGGGCCATGGCGATCATCGCACGCTGTCTCATTCCGCCCGAAAGTTGATGCGGATAAGATTCGTAGCGTTCTTCAGGCGATGGAATGCCCACTAAACGCAGCATTTCTATTGCGCGTTCTCGAGATTCTTTCGCTGTGCATTTTTTGTGTTTCATGATCTGTTCGTCCATCTGATAGCCGATGGTCAAAACAGGATTTAAGGCCGTCATAGGCTCTTGAAAGATCATGGCCATTTCGCCGCCGCGAACTTCCGCCATCTTGGTTTCAGAAAGCTTTAAAAGGTCGCGACCGTTCAAAAGCACTTCGCCGCCAGAAATACGACCTGGCTTTTCGATCAGGCGCATCAAAGAATAGGAGGTCACGGACTTGCCGCAGCCGGATTCGCCAACGATCCCTAAGGTCTGTCCACGGTCAATTTTGTAACTGACGTTGTTAACGGCGCGCACCGGCCCCGCATTGGTTTGGAAAGTCGTTTCTAGATTTTTTACTTCAAGTACGTGATTTTGCACTAGTAGTCCTTATTAAAGAAAGCGTCTGGTTTCAAGTTCTTCTAATACAGAAAGGCTGCCTTTTTTAAAGGCCTTGCCTAAAATTCCAGTCAGTTTGTCGCTGAGGCTTTCGTGATGCTCATATTTTACTTTAATAATTTGATGTTTTTCAGAAAGGCTTAGTAAGTAGTCATCACTGGTGCGAATTTCGTCGACCAACCCCTTGGTGAGGGCCTGTTCGCCGTACCAGTATTCGCCGGTGGCCACTTCCGCGATGTTCATGTGGGGACGAAAGCGGCTGACGAAGCTTTTGAAAAGAACATGGGTGTCTTCAAGTTGTTCTTTGAATTTTTCTTCACCTTTAGGAGTGATCTCTCCCAGCAGGCTGACAGTGCGTTTGTATTCACCAGCAGTATACTCTTTATAGTCGACGTCGAATTTCTTAAGGACTCGATGGACGTTCGGAACTTGTGCCACAACGCCAATGGATCCGACGATTGCAAAGGGCGCACACAGGATCTTGTTCGCGGTGCACGACATCAAGTAACCACCACTGGCCGCCACTTTATCCACGCACACAGTTAATGGAATGCCTTTTTCGCGGACGCGTAAAAGTTGTGAAGCTGCCAGGCCATAGCCATGCACCATGCCGCCGGGACTTTCTACGCGGGCGACCACTTCATCTTGATCTGTTGCCGAGGTTAAGATGGCCGTAATTTCTTCGCGTAAATGTTGAACTGCAGAGGCTTTAATATCGCCGTCGAAGTCGACCACGAAAATTTTCTTTTCATGAGTGCGCGAATCTTTTTCTTGGTTTTTGCGCTCTTCTTTTAAAGTCTTTTTAAGTTCTTTGCGTTCAGACTTAGTTGAAGTTTGTGATTTAAGAAGATTCTTGAAGCTCTTGTATTTCTTATGCAAAAGTTCAATTTGAATTTCGCTTTTGTCGCCAGCTTTTGAGGCCACCATGGCAATCGTGACAATCACGGCCAAGATTGCGAAGAGAACTAGAAAAGTCTGTGCTGCAAATATCCCGATGCTTTGTAAGGCGTCCATGTATCCTCCGGTCGCGCTGCGCGCGAAGAAATTTCTCAGCGCACTGGGACAGTAAGTTATGCAAGAGTTGGCCAAAGGTCGAGCATCTTTTTTGTTTGCTCAAAAAAAAGCGCGACTGTTGTTAGACTGAAAAAGCTTGCACAGAAGCCGGGGTCAAAATGAATCTCTTTAGAAACTTACATTTTCTTACCATCGCGCTTCTTGGGGCCTCTTTGGCATCAGCGCAAGTCTCTGAGAAAGATCGCCTTTCTGGTTTTGCTGAGCATCATAATAAAAACGATCGCTTCGATGCCGCCAGAATGCAAGGGGAGAGAGCGTACTACGAGTACGAAGAGCAGTGGGAAAATAAAAAACGCCGCGATCTTGAGCAATACAAAGCGACTAAAAAACAAGTTCTGATGAGCGAAGATGGACCGGAAGCGAAGGCCGACGAAGCCGCCAAAAAACGTTACGCAGAAACCTACGAGTTAGCCCAAAAAGACTACGAGCAAGCACGGCGAAAAAAAGAAAATATGGATCGTCAAGCTCTGCAATTGCCCTCTGAAGAACAAGAGCTGGGATTGGACATAACACGTCCTCGTTACGACTATCGTAAGCGCGCATTTTACACGGGCAAATCGCCGATAAAAGGGGCTCCGAGCAGTTCGAGCTCTGGGGGGAGTTCGTCAGGTGGTTCTTCGTTTGGCGGAGGCTCGTCAGGATTTGGTGGGGGGTCTTCCTTCCCGCCGCCACCATCTTTTGATGACTTTAATGATGGGGGCTATATTCCTGCGCCAAATATTTCCGATGACTTTGGCGATGTGCCACCTCCACCGCCGCCTCCACCGCCGCCGTTCGGGGATGATGGTGGGGACTTTATGGCGCCGCCACCACCGCCATTTGGTGGCGACGGTGGTGATTTTTAAGGATTATGCCTAAGATTCTTGCATCAATTGGTCGATAGAAAGGCCTGAAAATTCTTTGATGCCGCGCATGAGATACCAGAAGATTCCCAGTAAAAAAAGGATCGAGGGAACCATGATGATGGCCATCGACCACGTCGTCATGTCGGCAATTTGCTCGTTTAAGACCAAAGACTGTGCGTCTGGGGTTAGCGTAGTATCTATATTTATGAAAATTCTTCGCGCTAAAACGAAGTTGCAAATAGCACTGAAAACAAAAGATAGCGACAACCAATAAGTGGCTTTGCGCATGTGATCGTGGAATTCAGCCTGCTTGCCATGCTCGGCAAGTTTTTGTTCCAGCATGTCTACTTTCATGACCGACGGATTTAGGAAAAGTGTTTCGATAAAAGGCTTTTTCGTAAACGCAGAGCCTAAAACAAAACAGCCCACCAAGGCCGGGAACGCCGCCTCTTTTACCGCGAACCAAAAACCGCTCAGTCCCAAGACCGCCAATCCCCCGGTGAACAGAACATTCAGTAAACCCAGCACGGAAAAAGCATTCATTTTCTTTCTTTTGACAAGATCGTAAGCCCCGTAGCCCAATGGAAATGCCAACGCTAAGATCAGCGCTGCCACGGGACCGATAAATTTGCTGAGTTTATTAAGAATCAAAACAGGCAGTAAGATATTAAAGATAATATTTAGAAAGCCGTTTTCTTTTGGCGGGACTGTCGAGGTTGAGCTGAGTGTAGTTGTCATCTAGGCATGGTCGGTAAAGTCGGCTCAAAAGGCAAGTGGTAAGGTGCGGTTCAGCGTGCTCCTTCGCGGAGCGCGCTGAAGCTTATTATTCTTTAACGCAACTGATTCCTGTAGTGCCCACAATATAGCAGGTGGTTCTGTTTGTGTTGTCATAGATTTTGTTGACCGTCGCCATACAGCCGGTTACCGCGAAGACAGAGAAAACCTCTGGCTTGACGCCCTTGGAAAGATCTTCTCGGGAATAATCGGGGCTTCTTTTTTCTTCCGGTTTTGTGGATTTCTCAGAGGGCTTTGTGTGGGCTAAGACTCCTGAAGCTAAAATGATAGCAAAAATCGATTTCGTCATTTGTTCTCCCCTTAAAAAAGTGGAGACGTAAGCAAATTGCATTGCAACGCGGCTTGGGTCTTGAAGTGTCGGATGGGAAGGCAGTGAGACGTCACAAAGAATATTGTTATTTACACATTATTTACATATTTCTTGACCTCCCTGTTTTTATCTTTGATTCTCCTATTTACGAACCAGAGCGAGGCATGTTTTTGTCTAAAGGAGAATATATGGGTGCATTTAAAGAAATCTACAGCGAGCAGTTTGACGAGGCCTATTTTCAGGATCTAGATATCAATTTAGATGGGCTGGTGGTGGAGTTGGAAGACTTGGATCGCCAGCTAGAGTTCATTGACCTTGAGTGCGCACAGGTCCTAAAACAAGCAGAGCTTTTGTTGCCACAATTCTAAAGATATAGGTGTCTAATGCCTGAACTTCCGGAAGTAGAAGTCGTCCGCCAAGGACTTCAAGAAATTTTGAAAGAACAGCCAGTTCTGGAAAAAGTTGAACTCATGCGCCCGGATTTGCGCGAGCCCATTCCTGCTAAAAAAATACGCACATTGGTCGGCGAAAAAGTGCTTTCGGTGGATCGACGTGCAAAGTATTTGTTGTTGTGGACAGCCCGCGGCGGGATGCTTTCGCACTTGGGTATGACGGGGACTTGGCGGGTGGCGGTTCCCGGGGATGAGCGGTTGCATGATCATATTTATCTGCACTTTTCAGGTGGTTTAAGATTGGCTTATCGTGACCCTCGGCGCTTTGGATATTTTGATTTTATTGCCGATCCGTTGACGCATCCGAAACTTAAAGAGTTGGGCCCAGAACCTTTGCTGGCAACGTTTACCGGGCAGAGTTTATGGGAAAGTTTGCGCGGTAAAGAGGTCGCCTTGAAAGTCGCCCTGATGGATCAAAAAGTCGTCGTTGGCGTTGGGAACATCTATGCCAGTGAAGCTTTATTTGCGGCCGGCATCAAGCCCTCGCTGGCCGCCAAGAGTTTATCAAAAGAGCGGGCCGAGGTTTTAGTTGGCGAGATTAAAAAAATTTTAACTCGTTCTATTGAGCAAGGTGGTTCGTCGATTTCTGATTTTGCCCAAGCCTCTGGGGAGAGTGGTTATTTTCAGATAACTTTTCGTGTCTATGGGCGCGAAGACGAGGATTGTTTGCAGTGTGGAAAGAGGATCCGTGCAAAAGTTTTGGGTGGTCGGAATACCTTTTGGTGCCCTCACTGCCAAAAATAATTTTAAAATTTCGTTTGTCAACAGGCTGCAGATTTGTGTAACTTGGTCCTTAGTCGAGTTTAAAAACAAATTGCGGACACACGTGGACAACGTGCGAGGCAAATATTAATTGAAGGGAACAACAACATGAAAGCTATCGTAATCGCAGCTTTGCTTGCATTATCATTCACAACTGGTTTCACTTGCTCTAAAAACCAACCTGCTGAGCAAGCAGCTCCAACTGAAACTGCACCTGCTACTGAAGCAGCTCCTGCAGAAGGCACTCCTGCTGACGCAGCTCCAGCTGCAACTGAAGCGGCTCCTGCTGAAACTAAGTAATTAGACCCTTCGGGGGACATTTACTAGTTCAGTTTCAAAAAAGCCCTCGCAAGAGGGCTTTTGTTTTTTTATCTCTCATCGCTGTTCTCATTACATTTGGGTACCGGAATGATGTCGTCGAATTACTCTGGTTTGTATACCGATTGGGGATTTTAATCCTTTTGCTGTGGCTTGCAACACAGAAAACACTGATATTCAAATTATTGCCGAGCGCCGAAACTCAATTTGGCAAACTTATTCATCGCATAATAACAATAATCTATCCAATTTTCATTACCTTTGTTGTATTGTTATTTGCGATAAGAACCCTGGGATATCCGGTACTTTCCTATGTATTGTTAAAGACCTGTTTAAAGAGTTTTATCATCGTATTTGCCGCCTTTTGGGTATGGAAATATTTGTATCATCGTTTGGTTCACATAAGAGAAAAGCGCCTTAAGAGAGAAAATCTCAAAAAAGACACTCCTGAGGAAAAAAGATTTCATGCTGTTACGGTAATCTATCATATTTCGCTGAATTATCTCGTTTCAATTATTGCGGCAATAATTATTATTCGCGTATGGATCCGGACCTTTCGTGATGCGGTAGGTTCACCGGCTGCTCCTTATCTGATCCAAAAAATATTTGGGCAGATAGGAATAATTTTAGGGGCTATTGGTAGCGGACTAAGGTATCGTTTCTTTATAGAAGAAGGCAGATACACAACGCCGATAAAGATTATCATAGCGTTAGTTGTACTGTTTGCATCTTTTTTCGTTGCACGGCATATAAAAAAGTTGCTTGATCAAAAGGTGTTTTATAAGCTCCGCCTGGAGCGTGGGCTGAAGCAAACACTCTCTACCATTACGCGCTATATCATCATAGGTATCTCGGCGCTTATTGGTCTTAGTATAGCTGGAATTCCATTAAGGAGCCTGGCTTTCTTTGCAGGCGCTTTTGGTATCGGCATCGGATTTGGTATGCAAAATATCATCAGTAATTTCGTAAGCGGAATTATCCTTCTTTTCGAACGTCCCATGCGTGTTGGAGATGTTATTACACTGGAGGATGGCACATTAGGCACAATCGATAAAATCAGCGCAAGGAGCACAACGATTAACACACCCGATGAGATTACTATAACGGTACCCAATTCAAAGTTTATTGAAAGCAGGATAACCAACTGGACACATCCATCAACACGTATGAGGGGTTCTGTAAAGGTGGGGGTAGCGTATGGTTCCGATACAGCGTTGGTAAAGAAGTGTTTGCTGGAAGTTGCCAAACAGAATCCTAATGTAAGGACGTATCCTGAACCCTTTGTGCGGTTTTCTGAATTTGGTGACTTTGCACTGAAATTTGAATTGTATTTCTGGGCGGATGATCCTGGGAAACGCTGGTTTACCATGAGCGAGCTCAATTTTGCTATCGATGAGGTATTTAAAAAGAATCAAATCCAAATTGCCCACCCTCGAAGTGATATTCATATACGTTCAGTAGTACCATTTCCTTTCCAAAATATACAGGGGCATGTTGAACAAAAAGGTAATCAGGACAATAAAAAGACAGATGCATAAGTTAAGATTTTTCTTTCTTTTATTAGCATATGTATGTCTTATGGATAGGGCAATTTCTGATGAGATAAAAACGATCGACGGCGAT
>JABWCO010000149.1 GCA_013360185.1 Bdellovibrio sp. | reverse complement strand
ACCTCTTCTTGTTTGTCACTTAAAACCCGAATTGCAGGCAGGCTGATGGTCTCTGCTTGATTCGGCGCGGTCTCCTGGGCGTGAACTATTGATACAAACGCTGTCAGGAAAAAAACAGAAAGGCTTTTCATTCCTAGTCTCCTCTGAAAAGCGACAACATAAAGCCCGAGAGACCCCTCGGCCAGCCCCACGTGCAAAAACACTTTAAATAAGAACCAATTGAAAAATCTCCGCCCCCCACGAGGAGAGGGGGCGCCTAAGGCTCGCCGCAAAATGCCAATGGGAATAATCAAAAGAAAACTCAAAATAGACTATGATCGCTATATTTGTAATAGTCCCATCGCCCGAGAAGAACTTAAGTATTATGCTCATGGATCGGTTCTAGATCCACTTGCGGGCGCAGGATATCAAACTAAGACTGGAAGAGTGACGGCGATTTTGTTAGACAAACCTGTAAGATGCGCTCCAGGCTCTAAAACACTTAAATAATTTAACGGGGGCGATCAATGTCAATTTCACCATGGGTCGGGAAATCTTTGAGAAAATAGTTGAAGCCAAAGCTGGATTACGCCAGCAAATTCTCAAGATCATGTTTCCAGAAATAATTTGATCCCCCTCGAATAAAATGAGTTCTTCATCTTACTCAAGAGAATCAATGTATTCATCGCGCGTAACTGAGGTGCCTTATTGACCCATGGTTGCAGCCAATACAGGCTCGATGGTGCCATAAGTCGGCTGTATGTGCTCCTAGGCCGCGTCTCTATCTTCAAAAGTCAAATATACCATCGTTTGGTTCAGCAACATGTAAGCTACTTCACCGAAGGTGATCGGTCCCACAATGTGCCCCGTCTTTTTCCCCTCGAGATTGGCGTAAAGATAGTTAAGAATACAATTACACGAAAACGTGGGATCCATCGGGCTCTTTTTTAACTCCGCTAGAAAAGCATTCTCATAGTTTTCTACGGGATCAGCGATCACATAATCGACGTCTGGAAAAACCGGAGCATATAAGGAAACCTTCTTGCTGCCAGAGTCAACAGACTGAAAACTTACATTGATCATGGCCCCCATATAATTCGCTACTAATGGCAGCTGAGTATCTATTTTTTTGCGCGCCAAATACTCGGCAAAGTTAGTTTTATCACCATTGACATAACAATCTTTTACTTCAAAACCCACATTTACAAAACGAATGACATCCCCATTCCCTTGCTTAAACAAGTTCAGAATATTTACCTTACCAACCTTGTTCGCTGGGAGCTTTACATGCATAACAAGAGCTTCAGAATCGAAAGACTCCCCCGTCGTTCCATTGAACACTTTAGGTCTTTCTGCACCTACATCTTTAAGATCAATACCCGTAATCCATCCAATCAATGGAGAATCAAAAATTCCCTTATAACTTGAGCAATTTTTTGCGAAAGATTGGTGTACATTAGTGAATGCTGGAATAATCACAAACGAAACTCCATTAACGTCATAGTCCTTCGGAATCTCTTCGAGTCTGTGTTCAGCATAAGTTTTGACACGAACATCTTTAATATATTCAGGCAGGTCAGTGACCTGAATCTGATCGTGCGTAAGAACCCCTCCGACTTCACTCATAAAGTATGGAATGGTTCCACCAATCCACTTTCCTTTCGGGAGCTGTCTTAAAAGATGCTCATCTCCTGCAAGCATCAAGACTTTATCTTTAAGAATAAACTCTTTAACTTCGTCGAGACTATAAAGTGAGCGCATAGTATCCATCCTAACTAAAGTTACGTAGCTTCGGTCACAGGTCCAAAAAGAGATTGTATATCGTCGGCCACAAGGAATTGATTTTTAGTAAAAAAAGCAAAGGCTATGTCGATAGCCTCCTGCAATTTAACATCCACAGGCTCAGTTTTCGCCAAAGTCCGTGCCCGCGTAAGCAGCATTTTCGTCGCAAAGTTATTTATGGGCACATCTACAGGATTGAGCAAAACTTCGCGCCACCTGGGATCATTTTTGTCGGGTATCATCTAACTTCTCCACATTGTTTATCCTACTAAGTTGACCTTTTCCGAAATATTTTTTGGCAAAGTTAAAACAAAGCACGTATTGACCTGACTGCTATCAACATACAGATCACCTTTGTGACCCCGAGCAATACCGTGCGAAATACTCAAACCAATCCCCGTCCCCTTGCCAATTGCCTTTGTCGTGACGAAAGGTTCAAATATTTTATAGCGCAGTTCTTCGGGAATACCCTCTCCAGAATCAATCACCTGAATTGTTATACTATCCCCTAAGTCTTGCACCGTCAATTTCACCCATTTTGTCTCATGGTTTTCAATAGCATCAATAGAATTCGTGATTAGATTCAATAAAATTTGGGACACCTCCACGGGGCGGCAAACCAATTCGATTGTCTCTGCCGGAATTTCCCATTGAAAATCCACATTGTGCTTTCGCAACTTATCCTCTGACAGCACCAACGTATCTTCGATAATAGATTGCAAAGACGCTAACTCCATCGGGTCGTGTTCGCCCGAACGAGAGAACGTTTTAAGACCTTTAATTATTTTCGCAACCCGATCCGTCGTTCCGTCGATCCTCTGTAAGTTCAAAACGATTGCATCAATATCGGGAATACCGCTTTGAATATCACTTAATGCTTGCCCCGTAATAAGTTTAATCGTCGCAAGGGGCGTGTTAATTTCATGAGCGACCCCACCCATCATTTCGCCCAGAGCCGACATCTTAGAGGCTGCAGCCAATTGTTGCGTCCGGTCCACAGCTTCATTCTCCAAACGCATATTTGTTTCAATAAGACGAGATTGATAGTCGCGATTTTGTTCAAATAAAAACTCAATTTGTTCGGCCATTTGATTAAAGGCATCCCCCATAATTTTAAATTCGGCCGTTTCGTAAGCTGGTACGCGATGAGAATAGTTTCCTCTCTGTAAGGCAGCCATAGATTTTGTAAAGTCCGATAAGGGAGCCAAGATCTTAACAATCGTCACAGACAAAAGTGAACCCACTATGAATATGATCAGAGCTGAAAAAATATAGCTAATATACTTAACATATTGCACGGGCTCCAACACCTCTAACTCCTGCCGCTCGACCAAAATTCGCCAGCCATTTTTTAAGGTGTTAGAAGAAAAGATCCACTTTCTATCTTGTTGATCCAGGTACTCGGAGTTTAGGTGAGCAAAGACTGCTACTTCTTTTTTCAGAAACACATGCCCTTGAGAGTCCAGCGTCTCTAAACGCTTATTGTCTGTACGTGCAATCAGTCGATTTCTTTCGTCCGAGACCAAAATACGTCCCGTTCTTCCTTGATTCAGATAAGTCAGAGAGCCTGCAAAATCAGAAACCAAGGCGCAGCCAACGACAACCCCCATAACTTTATCCTCTTTATCTCGAAGAGGACTCGAAAAACAGATTGCTGGTTCCTTTTTAGTTTTTGAGATTACGGCTTCAGCTGTTGAAGGAGTCCCGCGAAGGGCCCTTTGAATATAGTTTCTATCGCTGTTATCAGTTAACTCGTTATTATCACTGCGCGCCACCATTATACCATTCTTATCAGTTATAAAAACAAGATAGAACTCATTGTAAATCTTGTTGATCTTGACCAAGAAACTTGTAAGCTGCGGCTTATGGATGTCCTTCGTGTCAGAATTTTCGGCCAGAGCCTGAATCACTTTGGATAGTTTGGCATTCCATTGATCCACACTCACGGAAACGGCCTGAGACAAGTTTTCTGTCTCAATTGCAGCCCGCACTAACTTCTCATGCGCAATGCGATTGATAACGATGTAAGTCGAAATAATGATGGGAACTGCAACAACAGCCGTTCCCAACAGAATTAACTTTTTTTGTATGGAGGCACTTCGCATTGAGCTCTTCATCCATGCACATTTCGGCTACCAAAGGAAAAAGTAATACTCATATTCTTTCCAGATCACTTTAAATCGACACACACATTTAATGCTACCAACTTGTAATCTTAAAGACTTCTCTGTGCTAAGGCTTGACTAAAACTATCTAGATCTCAAACCAGATCGTTGTCTCATTTAGATCCGGCGTATCACTTTTTAACCTCTAGCCGCTTGGACTAACACATTTTATTCCGTCCGTCTTCAATTGCGCTCTACTGCGCTTATAAACTTCTTTTTCATAGGCGGGAAAGGTTTCCTCATCAACAAAGGTTTCTTTCGTATAAACCGCCAAAACGCGAATTTTACCATCTGGCTGCTTACACAAAAGCGCGCGCATCCGCGGATTACTCTGCATCACACCGCCCCCTGGCTTCGGCGTGAACATGGGCTGCAGGCGCAAACTAAAAATATTGCTGTCCCCCTCCGTATCTACGTGACCGTAAGAGTGCTTGAGCTTCTTAACCTCGGGAGTCCCAAGATTTTCGGCAACCTTAATGACTCTTCTGTATTCGTCCTCGATCACTGAGCGTGGGTCGAAGCTATGCTTTTCAAACATAACTTTTAGCTCTTCATTCGAAGAGTTTTTATAGCCAGCATCCACGTCTTCTTTCTTTAAATTGCGATAATAGAAGAAGTCATTCTTCTCTTTGTCGCTAGAAAAAATAAATTTATCTTCTATGTCTTTCATTTTATTTTCAAAAGTTGCAAATCTGGATTCTCCCGGTTTATCCAAAGATACCGAGGTAATTCCTTTTTGTTTGTTTGCTGCGATCGCTGCATTTAATTGGACTTGATAGGATTTTCGCTCTGAGAGCACTGGATTCACGTGGTGCCTTAAGATTTTATAGACTTCTCCGTCAGAAAAGCGACCTGATTGGCGCAGAATATTTTTTTGTTCTTCCGCAGAATTTTCCGCTTTCTTGGCGTGCGCAATTGTTAACAGTTCCTGTCTATCGAGTGAACGACCTATAAGTTCATCATAGGGCGAATGAACAATTTCAGCCGTACCTGGAATGGAATGAGCTTTATCTTTATTGATTTCGGCGATGGACTGATCGGATAATAACTTATGCTGACGCGCTTCAAGTTCATTAAAGTGAATGCGATCCGCAAAAGGTTCCTCCGAACCCGTATTTTTATAGTGCCGTAATTCATCCTCCTTAAACGGAACAATAAGTCCCATTTTTGAACCCAGCTTGGCAATATACTCTTGCGCATACTTGGAAGAAAGTCCTCCACCTAATAAAGCCAAGGCTCCATCCAACACACAATCTTGCTTAGCAAAATCTTGTGCCGTTATCATTTCACAACGAAGATCCGAACCTTTGGTGTTCACCTCGGGAGTATCTTGGGTGCAACTATCAAAGGTTTTTAAAGCCTGAATAGAATTCAAGGCCAAAGCCGTTGATCCGGCCATTTTTGCAATAGAGAGCGCTGTTAAGTTCCGTGCCGCCGCGATCTTCGTGGCGCTTTGCACGCCAGCAAAAAACATTGTTCTGCCTAAAACACTGACTCCGGCAGAAAATGCCGTCGCTCCGATAGAGCCAAAAAACAAGGCTTGATCCCGCAGTTCTGCACCACTTCCGTACTTCGCGTCTAACTCACAAAGGTTTTGTCTTTTGCCTTTAAGATCTTTTTCGTTTTGATAAAACTCAGTCATAAGATCGACATCTTGGATTATCGACTCTTTGTAAATTCGCGAAAGCGCAGACGTTTGACCTTCGGACGCTTGCTGATATATCTTTTGGTCCTTACGCAAACCTCCCAAAAGATCCGAGTACGCCTTCGCGCAACTTGCTGAGTATTCCGCATCATCAAACGGCATCAATTCAATATCGGACAAAGAGTTTATAGCCCCGATGGATAAAGATTTCGCCGTGATACGATGTAAATATTTACTTGTGAAATTTTTGATAAATTCGGTGTCACCAAAATGAATAGAATTTTGCAAGACACTTACGCGTCCCGTATTTAATTTTAAACGTTTACTAATTCTTTCTTTATTCGCGGCAGGAGCCACCTTCAGTTGGTGTTTTAACCTTTCGTTCAGCGAAATTTCATAAGAAAGCTTAATAATATTTTCCTTAAGATCTTCACAGTGTCTTTTTTTCTTAACCGCATCGGCACCAATAAGAGCTAATTGAGAAATTGCGCAGGCGTTCTTACTTAGTCGATACCTGGCCAGCACACTCAACGTGGTGTCTTCAGAAATTTCTTGTCCCGCGCTTTGCAGATCCGCGAGTTGATTGAATTTAGGTCCGCACTTACCTTGTCTTTCCGATTTCTTTTCTACGTCTAAAATTAAATTGCAATCATCACCGCGCCCCCATTGGGTCATTTGCGCCAGTGACTCAAATAGTTGCGCTTTCGCAGGTAGCGAGAGAAACACCAGAAAAGAAAAAATAAGGGAAAAAGAGTTGCGTAAACCCACATGGACTTTTCGGAACTTTCATTGCAGAAAAGCACAGACTATAGTCTAAAAATGCCCCCCAAGCAGGGAGAGTCTTAAGGAGCTTTTACACAACGAAAGCCGACATTGTCGATACTAATCCCCCAAGAAGACGGCGCTCGCAATTCGGAGGCTGTGATGTCGCCCATGTTGCCAGCAAAAATTCCGGTCACCCCAGGGGAAGTCATTAAAGCAGCTCCTCCACGAATCACTTTCCCCGAGCTGCCGCCGAAAAGCCCTCCCATATAGTCATTCGACGATGGTACACTTGTCATTCCGGTAAAATCAAAAAGCTGTGGCGAGCCCGGCTTCACATCCCAATTATTGTTGTGGAAATCTCGACTATAATGACTTGATAGGTCCGGCGTGTACGATGCCCCATAAATTGTATCACTTACCCACTCCCAGACATTTCCACCGAAATCCCAAATGACCTTGCCGCTGGCAAGGATAAATGTTCTGCGTTCATAACCAGAGCTTTTACCCGTGTTGTCGTAAGGATTTGCAGTATTGTTGATTGCCAACGGTTCGCTCCATGACGAGTAACCAGTGAATAAGCGCCCACTAAACTTTGCACCGCCTGACCAATTTTCACCGCGGTTATAGATTTCAAGAGCTGCGGCATTCCATTCGGCATTCAGCGGTAAACGGTACTTACTACCAAGTGCCGCACAAGCGGCTGTCGCTGTATCTTTTGTTGCGATCCACGGCTTACCTGCCGGCGCAGACACTGCTGCACCAGAAATTTGTTTCATTTCATATTTCGCAATACAAAATTCCGCCGTTTGTGTCGTTGAATTTGCACCGATCAACTCATAGTTTGTTGGACAACCAGCAGCTGGAGGCGGAGTCGGCGTTGGTACTGGAGTTGGGACCGGAGTTGGCTCTGGTGTTGGCTCTGGCGTTGGGACCGGCGATGGCTCCGGCGTCGGGACCGGCGTCGGGACCGGCGTTGGTACTGGCGTTGGGACTGGCGTCGGCTCTGGAGTTGGGACCGGCGTTGGTGATGGTGATGGTATCGGAGTTGCGTCTGCTTGGTTTTCAGGAGGCGTAGTTTGTCCGCTGTTTTCGTCATCGGATGATGAAGACCCCGCACAGCCCGCCAGCGAAAGGACTGCTGTTAAAGAAAGAATAAAAATTCTAATGTACAACATGCGAGACTCCGAATTTTTTGTCCGTTTTTCTTGTTAAATGCTATCAGACATTATTCGTTTTTTTACAGATTATGATTCGCACGCGTCTTGACCTGGACTTATGAAGTGCAGACGCTCACCCAAATGGGTGGGACTTTTTACAATTTTTGAAAAATTTTGAGACATCGTCGGGTATGTAAGGAAGGCCGGTAGTTTCTTTTTATCGGCCCATTCAAGGTACTTTAAGTATTTATCAACTGCGGATAC
>JABWCO010000148.1 GCA_013360185.1 Bdellovibrio sp. | reverse complement strand
TAGCTCAGCTGGTAGAGCACTTCACTTTTAATGAAGGGGTCGATGGTTCGAATCCATCGCGAGCCACCATTTTTCTGTTTCGGACCCTTGCGTTCCCATCGTCTAGGGGCCTAGGACACCTCCCTTTCACGGAGGATACAGGGGTTCAAATCCCCTTGGGAACGCCAAATTGTGAAAATCAAAAACCCCTAATCGAAAGATTAGGGGTTTTTTATTTTCACACTCTGATGTCGCTAAGGGTTTGAACTTAGAAGGTCGGCGAAACAATTCCTAAGAAGCTCGCGGAACGCGGCGTGCGCCGACAACAGGGGTTCGCTCGACGACGCAGGATGCGTCCTCGAGGGCGCCGTAGGCGGTCGCAACGCGACCGAGGGCCACGATGGCCCGAGCCCCAATCCCCTTGGGAACGCCATCCCCGAACCCACAAGGCGAGTTGCGAGCGAAGCGAGCAAAGAGCCAGGCACCTTGCGCACCAACAGGTTCAAGTCCCGTCAATCCCGCCACTTACTTTTCTGATTAAGCGGCAAAACCAACGTCTCTTTTAGCTCAGCATTTCCGCCTTTGAAGAGCTGAAACGTGCGAAGAACTGAGTCGTTCGAATACTTTGCACACGACTGCGCTACTTGAAGGCTAGCGTGCCCCACACCGTGTAAAACACTGCGGTCGGTTCGTATAGCAATACTGTTGTGAGGTCGAATAGCGAGATTACCGGTCTGACTTGAGTTCATTTGATAAATTGTGGAATTAGATTTCGTATCTTCTGACGAAAGTTAAGGTTCAGCGAATCACTTCTGTATACAAGCAAGCGTAGTCTAATATCTTGTGCGGCAATCAAATGAATATTGAATGTCATCAAAGGAAAATTTCAAGCTAACCCCTTGTTAAAGGGTTAACAAGGGCTGCTGATGAGCTCTTCTTTTATCTAGTTCTTTAAACAGATTTATAATTAGAGGGTCTTTTTCTTCTTATGGAAAGTAACCTAAATCAATAACTACAGTGATAGGTTAAATGTGATCTTCAAAGATTTGAAAAAAATTGACCAAAAAAAATGGAAAGAATGGTTTGACGTAACAATTTCTAAGAATGCGAACCAAGGATACGGTCATACCAGGCTTCATGGCGTTGATGGGGTTGACCTAAATGACCTCATTAAACAGTTGAGCCCATACATTAATAAAGCACATCAAGATGCTAAGGCCCATTTTTACGAAGAATTTTCTATTGATTTAGATCCGTTATCAGAGACCAGATATCCAAACGCATTGCCTATAAAACAACACAAGGGATACTTTGGCGAAGTATTCTGTGGAATCTTAATTAAACACTTTAGTACGATTTGCGCAAATGACTGGTCAATACCGGCGTTTTTATTTAGGTATCATGATGCTGCTGGTGAGTATTTATATAGGTTAAAGAAGGGCGAAAAGATTGGAAAAAATGTTCCAGGCCGAACGGGAAGCGATTTTATTGCGATTGCGATTGACGACCCGTCACAAGAAGTCGTGTCGGTTCTAGGTGGCGAGGCTAAGTGTCATAAAAAATGGAATAGCACCATCGCGAATGAAGCCCTTGAAAAAATGAGTACCGAGGGTTCGGCGCCTGTTTCACTTCAGCGAATTGGAAAACTTCTTTTAGAATTACATGGAGATGAATATACACATGTAGCTCAAAAGTTAAGAGACGCTTCCTTGGCTATAGGTGAAGCACCCATTCCAAGAACAGATTTATTCTTATTTTTTTTTGAGTCTCCAGTTACCTATCCCCCAAGTCAAATTGATGTGAAATCAAAGCCCAAATCTCATACAGCAGATCGACCTCTGCAAGTTTTTGAAATCAATCTTAAAGGCGCTGAACAGTTGATTGAAGAATTGTATAAGGGTATGGACTAATTTTTATGACAGTAAGTAATCGGATGAAGAAAATTTCATCACTCGCAAATGAGAATGCCTTAACTAGAGATCAGGCAACATTGTACAGTGACGCGGTCAGAAAGTCCTGGGGAGCGACAGGTATCGGATCCTGGACCGAAAATAGATCTACACTCCAGCTTCATGATGCAATCAGGCTCCTGGCCGCTGCCGAGTCTTTTAAGAGCGAAGGTAATCGTCAGCAAGAGCTTGCATGCTATCGTCGAGCTGGAGATATCCTGGAGTGGTTATCGAGATCTAAACATGTCGAACACGTCCCTTTGAGGTTTATAGCAGCCTGCGCATTTACTTTGGCGGAATGTCCCGCAATGGCATTTGGGGTGCTGTCGAAGACAGATGATGAAGCTATCGAGTCTCCAGCTTTCTTGTCCTTTTTGAAGGCGGATTTCAATGGAGCTTTGGATCATGTGTTAACGTACTGGAATGAAGGTGACGATGAAGGGGACGAAGACGGTCAGCAGGTAATAGTTCAAGAATTGCTCAGAGTAATCGGTTTAATAGCGTATTCCCTTAAGACAAATAATAAAGATCGTTTTGAATTGGCTAGGAGAAAACTGAATGGACTTACAAAGTATGCCTTACAGTTTGGTTCCGACTATTCGTGGTTGTTATTTGAACTTACATGCAAAGTAGTCGATAAGTTTGAGGAAAAATCTGCATGGAAGCTAATTACGCCGCTTCGAGAAAATTCTAATGAAGCTGGACATAGAGCCTTTGAAAGCTACTGCAAGAATTTATTTAAGAACGGGCAAGGGATGCTGTGGCCCTCGCAAGAGGCTGGACTTCTAAAGCTTGCAGAAGAATCATCATTTGCGATGTGTACTCCAACTGGATCAGGCAAAACAACTGTTGCCGAAGTTGCCTTGATTCAATCATCTTTCACTAGAGATGATGATATGCAAAATGATGATTTTCTTTATGCAAATCCTGGCTCACTAAGCATGTATATTGTTCCGTCACGGGCATTGGCGAATGAAGTTGAGACTCGTCTTGCAAAAAGTATCGGCGGAAAGAACATTGGTATTTCAGTCGTTGGTCTCTATGGTGGTACTGATCTTGGTTTGAGTGATCTATGGGTAAATGAAGATGCACCGACAGTTCTTGTATTAACTGTGGAGAAGGCAGAATCAATTGTACGGCACCTTGGATCAGCAATTGTTAAAAGGTTGTCCTTGGTTATTATTGATGAAGCCCATCAGATTCATATTGATTCGGTCGGTAATAAAGAGAACTTAATAAATAGTGATAATCGATCGGCTCGTTTGGAAGCATTTACTGCCCGAGTCCGTCTTCTCAATAAAAAATGTAGATTAATTGCGCTATCAGCCGTGGCTGGGGGCGCCGAAGAGCTTATTGCAATGTGGGCTGAGGGCACGAATGAAGCTCTTCCTGTTGGAGGGAAGTATAGGAGTACTCGCCAGCTAATTGGCTCGCTTGAGTGCTATGGTGATGGAACCGCAAAGGTGCAGTTAGATATTTTAAATGGGCAAAAGCTTGAGCTTGTGGCCTCTAAGACCGACGCGTATATTCCGCTTTCTTTTCCATCCCTTCCAAAATTGACGGGCGCATTGAAATCGAGCGCCTATTCATTTGTAGAATGCCATAGTTTATGGATGGCCATTCATTTGGGCCTGGCTGGCAAACAGGTTTTGATCTCTGTTACTCAAAATATTGACTCAATTATGAAGCATTACTGTGATCTTTTTGAAGCACAAAAGAACTGGCAAAAAAAGGTCCCAGTATTTTTTGATAGGAACAATTTATCTGAAGACAGTAAGGACCTTTACGATAGATGTATTACGATATGTGACGATTATTGTGGGAAGGGGTCGTTTGAGCGTCGCCTTTTAGGATTTGGAATTGCGGTTCATCACGGCCAACTCCCGATTAAGTTGCGACGCTCAATGACAGATCTAATTCGCTCTGGCTGTATGCCTGTGACTGTCGCAACTTCAACTCTTACAGAGGGAGTGAATCTTGGGTTCGACGTAATTTTACTTCCCAAGATCAGAAGATCAAGACACCTTCGGGAAGAAAATCGACATGAGTGGTTTAATATTTCGACCGCAGAATTTATGAATTTAGCAGGTAGAGCTGGAAGACCCGGAACTCAAGCTGAGGGAATGACTCTTGTTGCTCTACCTATTGATGTAGCGTCCGCCCAAGGCACTGCAGCTGCAAAAAAACAAAAGGCACAAATAAAGACGGCTCGAACATCGTTCAATTCTTTGATAAAAGATCTTACTTCGCAAGTGCCTGTTGCTAATCATGGTAGTCCATTAGGAATTTTGATAGACCTGATTTGGGAACAATGGCGCGCCATTTCAAATAGTAATGATCCTGTTCAGTTTTATAAATGGTTAGAGTTGATAAATCCAACCACTATAGATTGGAATGACTTATCGCCTCAGAGAAAAAGAATATACTCTGCTGTTGACAGCCTAGATCAATTTTTAGTTTCCGCAATTGAAGAGCTCGAGTCGCTTGAAGAGCGTGAGTTGGATACTGTGGAGCTTGAGTCGGAGCTCAAAGAATTGTGGTCAAAATGCTATGCGAGGGTTGCTGCTGGAAATGAAGACTTATGCAAAAGTATCTTTTTAAAAAGAGGTATGTCAATTCCTACGCGGATATATGAACAGCGAAGTGCGCGAAAGAAATTGTACTTGTCGGGGATGCCTCCGCGGAATACGGCAGAATTTCTCACCCTTCTTCCCTCGCTTCAACAATTGTTGATTGAGGGCAAAGATTTTGGGGTGTGGTCGAGGAAACAGCGATTTAACTATTTATGTTCAATTGTTTCAATCTTACAGAGTTTATCATTTATCAAGATTGCAAATGAAGACAACCTAGATTGGAAAGATATTTTTTCCTGGTGGCTACAATTTAATAAAACTGACCCGGCTCCAGAGATTTTGAATGAATGGCTACACTTTTGTAGTAAGTTTTTTGAGTTTAAAATTGGAATGGCAATTGGTGCTGCGTTGACCTTGAATTGGAATGAAATTAACTCGAACAATCCTAGAGTTGACCTTGATAATTGGAGTGAAGAATCGCAATTACCGTGGGCCTCATTTTGGTTAAAAGAAATGATAATCTGGGGAACTATTGAACCATTGGCTGCATTTTTAATGAGCTCAGGAAAAGTTGAATCTAGAGGAGAAGCTGAAGCATATGTTGAAGCATATGATCAGTGGCTTTCCCAGGAAGTGGACGATATTGAATCAAATGAACGATTGAGCTTAAAGAATTTTAAGTTGTGGCTTAAGTCGGAGTTTGAAGTCGAAAAGAAAAAGAGAAGACGAGTTCAGACTGAAGTCGAAATTGGTTGGCAAAGATTTGGTGTTGATGAAGTTCGAGAGTTTCATGTGCTACCTCACGTATCAAGTAAACATATTTTATGGTTCGATGCTGCAGGATATTTACTTGCTACCACGGAAGTTCCGGAGGGTTGGCATAAAGTTAGTCATAAGGATTTTGAATTTGTCTTAGATGCAAGTCGTAGGACTATTAGGCGTAGTCGCATCAGTGCTTAGGGCTAATCTTAAAGGTGGTTTGTAAGTGATTTGTTTATATGATTTTTTTGCTGGCGTGGGCTTAGGATGGGTCAATATGGCGACGGTAGTCGGTGCTATCGCCAGTCTTATAATTTCGGGCTATGCCATCTGGTTTTCTAAGAAGTTAAGTGATGATAGTAATGAAATCGCAATTGCGATAAAATCCAATACCGAAGCAATTCAGAAGCAAACTGAGGCAGTTCACAAACATACTAAGATACTTCGCCTTGATAATTTAAGGACTCTTTATGAACTATCTCGCGGCGATGACACTCGACATAACTTTTGGCATTTTAGATGGCGCTTTGAGACTTATGATCGTCTCGGATGTGGGATCTATGAGGTCCAGAATGGCCAAGAAATATATCTGGGTGGATGTGACTTGCAGATACAAGGATTTAGTAATTTTTCTGATCATATTGGATTTGAGGCGAGAGAGTCAGATTTCTACATTGTTAAAGTTCTTAATTCAAGTTCAGGCGACGATCAGGATTTTCCTTTTCAAAATGGTGAGTTGCTTGCTTGTTTTGATCAGCAAGGTCAGTTGATGATTTCTAAAGGTGTTGATCCGTGGACAACTGAACAGAAGTATCGCCTATCTATTGGAGGGATGGGACACCATCAGATTTTCAGTGGTGAACGCACAGTTGAGACAATGACTATTTTTCCGCGCATCAAAGATTCATGATAAAGACCATTTTACGAATGTAATCCGTTGAGATTTTGGAATAGTATGTAAATTCAATCCGAGCAAAGAAATCGACCGGCACGAGCCACTATAAGAACGATCAAACCAACAAGAAATAACCATCGTCTGGCTTTGTATCGCCATTGCAGTTTTCTTTGGAGAATATCCCCTCTCTCTCGAAATTGGCGTGCTGTTTGAGAATCTGATGTTTCATACCTCTGTGAGGTGCCAAAATGATGATGTACGACTGGGGTCCACTCTAGGCGATGCATACTAAGAAGACCGCTAAGCAGCAAAAAAATCCAAGAGATAACCTCAAGAGTATTAGATAGCGGAATGCCCTTCACAGCTGTTTGAACGGAAAGCCCCAGAAGAGTAAAGATGAGCCCTGTGAAATAGAAATCAAATTTGGTATTTAGTTCGTTGCCAGTTTTTAAATGGTCCATTTAAATAGTTTTCCCTTCTGTAGCTTCTATCCAGTCCATTAAAAGTTGTTTTAGTTGTTCTGGGTTTTCCCATTCTCTATACATAATTTGTTGAATATCGAAATGAATTCGTTTGCCCTGGAGATCGTCTTCAGGGGCTGTGCTTGTGAATCCTTTTCTGACGACATGAAATACATTTTTCCCAAATCCCCTTGCTAACCCTGCTTCGAAGTATACTCCGCGATTATGATAAGTTAATTCAGCAATAACGAAACGGGCTTGTCGAATTTCAGAGATAATCCTGTTGGTAATATAGTCGGAGTGATTCTGGCTAACGGTCTCGGCTTCGTAACCCAACTCTCGGCAGGCTTCTTTGATTGCATGAATCGCCGCTGGGCGAACCTCATCATCGGTTATCCATTTGAAGGCTGTGGCTATAAAAACTTTTTTAGATGATAGCGCCACTTGCTGCTGTATATGGTGCCAGCCACTAACGGTGAAAGTGTATTTATTCTCAAAAATGGTATCTAAAGGACCATTACTTGAAGATACAGGCTTCTCGGATCCTTCATATTTTTTTATGTATTTCAAATCTTCTAAGTGCAAAAGAATAGAGGTTAATTCAGAGATATCAACGATTCCAGCACTAACCTGATCTTCCAGCTGGATATAGAAAGGAGCAAAGGCCTTGTTTCTGCTAAGATTCTTTCCGAATCTTTCTAGCAGCAGGTTTGGTTTTTCAGCATGGCTAATCGGCTCATACAATACATCTTCTATGACAAATACGGGATTAGTCTGCTTGTGTTTATCGTACCATTTTCTTTCATTTCGAGTGCACCAAATCGGCGCATATCGTGTATTTAAATTTTTTTCATGATAGTTCAAATTCATTCGCCCACAGTTCATTAGGCCTTGATTCAATTTGGAACCAGCATAGTTTATAAAGTCCCGAGCTCTAAAAACTGCCTGTTCAGTTATGTGATAGGAGCCGCAGGATGTAGAGTTGCAGTAGTGCAAAGGGAAGGTGCCGGCAAAACTTGAGCTCCAAGTGGCCTCGATACCTGTAAATAGACAATTCTTTTCACTTTTCATAGGGGCTCTTTCGATACTTGTTCCGTTTCACTTAGTTTGACCGGGTTCGTTTCAGATACTTTGACCACCTGATTTTTGAGGGTTTATTGGTCTTTCTACTCGCTGTCAATATCGTT
>JABWCO010000147.1 GCA_013360185.1 Bdellovibrio sp. | reverse complement strand
GTCACGAGGTCTGGTTTGATGTCAGTCTTTTCCACCATGCCACCTAATCCTACGCGGAAACCTGAAATCACTTCGTCGAAAATTAAGAGTGAGCCGTTCTGCTTACAGGTGTCCGCAACATGTCTTAAGAACTCAGGTCGTTGTACCAAAAGGCCGTAATTTGCAGGAAGTGGTTCGATGATTACAGCGGCAATGTCAGAACCTTGCGCTTGGAAGATTTCCGTCAGGCGGGCTTCGTCGTTTAGCGGAGCGACTACGGTGTGTGCCGCGACCTCTGCCGAAATTCCCGCACTGGATGAAGCCGCAGCTCCAGCAAGGCCGCTGCCAGCCTTCACCAATAAGGAATCAACGTGGCCATGATAACAGCCTTCAAATTTCAGAATCTTTTTGCGACCAGTCGCTGCGCGGGCCACGCGCAGAGCACTCATCACCGCTTCTGTGCCAGAGGAAACAAAACGCAATTTTTCCATGAACGGCAAGGTCGACGTCATCCACTCCGCTAGTTCCAAAGAGTAAATCTCTGCGGCTCCGAAAGTCCAAGCTGTGTCAACCATGCGATGGACTTCTTCGCTAACTTCAGGATCGCGGTGACCTAAAATCAATGGTCCAAAGCTTTGGCAGAAGTCGATGTACTTTTTGTTTTCAACAGAAGTTAAGAAAGCACCTTCGGCTTCTTTAAAAAAAACCGGGGCGCGATCTAAACCTTTAAACGAACGAACCGGGGAGTGAACTCCTCCGGGTGCGACCTTTAAAGCTCTTTGAAAAAGTTCTTGTGAATTCATTGCTTGCATAGCTGTCTCCAGTTTTCTTGATCCAGAACCAGTCTAAATTTTGCTGGATCAAAAACATTTTTCTTTTCCAAATAAGCGCGGATCACTTTGGCAGTGTTGCCGGGCCCACAGGCGTGATGCTTGTTTAATATTTCTGGCGCGTTGGTGACGGCACATAAAAATTGGCTGCCACTATTCCAAAAGAAACTGTCTTTGTTTTGTAACGTCGACATAGCCATTGAAATCTTTAAGCTGTACGTTGCGATCAACGGCATTGTCGAGCTGACAAACCCTTCGTCATGGGAAAGTTTCGCCCACTTTAAAGGTCGTCCCGCCAAAACTTCAATGCGCGGGTCTTCGTCTTCGCCTAAGCTTTCTGCGCAACCGTGCACCCATATACCTTTTTGGGCCAAACTTTGCCATGTTTTAAGCCCTGCGGCCCAAATAAATCCCGAATAAGAAAGGCCCTCAGGCCACGCTTCTTTGCGAGCGATATACAAGGCGTTGATGTCAACCGGCAAAGGGCTTACGGGCAGCGAGGTGCGTTCACTTTCAGCACCTTCAGACCAGAGATTTTTTTCCGTGCAACAAAATGCTGCGCTTGTTTTTAAAGAGCGTTCTTTAAGAACTTGGCCCTGGTCCGTGAGGCCGCGTAAAAAAGTAATGTCACCATAGGGGCGACGCAGGACTGCGACGCCGATTTTCTGGTGGCATCCGCCGCCGAAGCTCGCCAATATATCGCGCTCTTTTTGGGCACACACAAAAGTATCTTCGTCATGGATGGATTTAACCAAAGCTTCGATGTCTGCGCGACCCTTTAATATTTCAATCGCCAAGGCTCCTTGCGCCGCTGCGTTGGGATTTATGCTTAAGGGTAAAACGGCCCAATTCATTTCGCTTAAGTGCTGTCGCAACTGCCCTTGCACTTCCGCAAACTCCGCGTGAGGTGCGGTCAGCAATCGATCCAAAGCCGCTTTGGCAACGATGAGGCCATCCACCTCTGTGGACTCATAAAGCTTACGAATCCGCGTGGGAATATTGCCGCGCACATTTTCAAAGCGCACGTCTTGCAAAGCAAACGGCAAGTGGCTTTTGAAAAAATCTGTCAGATTATACTCGCGACGAGGCGAAGAACTGAAGATTCGTAAGGCCTTCAAGTTTTTGATTTTGGCAAAGTGCGATTTTTTAAGAAGCAAAAGGTCTCGTTGGTCAGCGCGGGGCAAAGTGGCGGCAATCAAGGTTTCGGTCTTAGGTTCCGTTGGTAGGTCTTTCCAGGAATGCACGACAAGATCTGTTTCTTGTTGCATCAGTTCGTCATGAAAGTCTTCGGTAAAAACCCCTTTTTCAGGAATTTTCCACAAGGGGTCCGTCAGATTTTTATCGCCTAAAGACTCTTTGAAGCGATATTCGATATTAAGATGCGGGTGTTGGGCTTGTAAGGCTTCACCGACCATCAAAGCTTGCAAGCGAGCCAAGTCACTTTTGCGTGCAGAAATTCTTAAGCGCATATGTCGTCCCAGCCTAGCGGATGCAATTCGGTACGTTGCATGAAAGCCAGAGCCTTTTCCTGCAAATACATTTTTAAGGCTAAAAGTTTCACGGAGGTCTCTTTCTTCGTTTCTTCAATTTCAGAAAAAAACTGTTGCAAGCCCAATACTTGAGTTTGAGGTGCGCGTTGTGAAGCGCCAAGGGCTAAATTATTTTCTTCGCCACGTAAATCAAAAATAGAGGCGGGCGGACAGGGCATTGAGTCCAGCAGATTTAGAATTAGTTCGTCGCTGAGGGGGGCTGCGATAATCAGCGTGTCACAAGTTGTAACGACTTGTTTATAAGTTTTTAAAGACAGATTGTTAAACTTTTCTGCAAACTTTTCGATTTTCTCTGGGGAGCGACACACCAAGTGTAAGTTTTTTTTGTGCGCCAACCAGGGCAAGATTTCCTGCGCCAATTGACCGGAACCTAAAATGGCGACATCCTGCGCGTCTTTACAGTACTTGCGCAACAGACTGCCGTAACTTTGCGATCCCAAGCCGGTTAAGTGTTCAGCCCGTGTGCGTTTTACTTCAGCCAATGTAAAGCTCAACCACTTTTGCGAATCCGCAAAAAGAAGGTCCTTCGCTTCGCGACGTTTTTCCATAAAACTTTTAAACTGACCAAAGACTTCTGTTTCACCCAGAATGGGCGAATGCAGACCGCACAGAACTTCTAAAAGAAAAGTCAAAGCGTCCTGGCCGCGTAAAACTTGATCTTCTGATTCTAGGCTCTGAGAACAAAAGTCGAAGTCCGCCTCGGAGCAAAATAAAATGCTGCGCAGACAGGTTTGCCAGACGGCGGCTTGCGCCGGCAGCCCGATAAAGTTTCTGTTGGATTTTCTGTGAACGAGAAGTATATCTTCCATCGCGAAAAGATGTATCATTAAACTTTCATTAAAGTGTCATCTAATTGTCATCGACGTATCGTAGTATTAAATCTAATTCCGGTGGAGATAATATGAAGTTAGCTCAAAGGCCTCGAAGAAATCGTAAATCAGAATCTCTGCGCCACATGGTTGCGGAGACCGACTTAAGAGTTTCGCAACTGGTGTTGCCACTCTTTTTGTGTGCTGGCAAAGAGGAGCGACAAGTCATTCAATCCATGCCGGGAATTTTTCGTATGAGTCCAGATGTTTTAGTGTCTCACGTTCAAGAGGCTGTTCACTTGGGCATTAAATCTTTCGATCTTTTTCCGGCGTTGTCTGATTCCTTTAAAGATCCTTACGGCAAAGAGTCCTTAAATCCCGACGGACTTTTGCCCACGACACTCAAAAGGCTTCGCGACAAATTTCCCGATATCACTTTGATTTCTGATGTGGCGTTGGATCCTTATTCTTCCGATGGACATGATGGTGTGGTTCGAAACGGTAAAATCGTGAATGACGAAACGGTGGAAATCTTAGCTAAGATGTCCATCGTGCATGCCCAAGCAGGAGCCGACATCGTATCGCCTTCGGATATGATGGACGGACGTGTCGGTGCCATTCGCGACGCTTTAGATAGCGAAGGCTTTACAGATACGGGGATTTTGTCGTATTCGGCAAAATATGCTTCTAGCTTTTATGGACCGTTCCGTGAAGCTTTAGATTCAGCGCCTAAGTTTGGCGATAAAAAAACTTATCAAATGGACTATCGCAATGCGCGTGAAGCATTAAGAGAAATTGAACTCGATGAAAGCGAAGGGGCCGATATGGTGATGGTCAAGCCCGCGCTGAGCTATCTTGACATTATCAGTCTGGTAAAAAGTCACACGCATTTGCCGGTGGCGGCCTATAATGTCAGCGGGGAATACGGTTTGATCAAAGCCGGCGCGAAGGCCGGGATCATTGATGAAACGCGTGCCATGGTCGAAACACTTTATTCGATCCGTCGCGCCGGGGCTGACGTGATCTTTACCTACTTTGCCATGCCGATGGCAGAATGGATACGTAAGAACGCGACCTAATTGCGCTTTACACGGAATGCGTGGCTGTTTACAATTTTCTTTTAACAAGGAAGTTGTATGAAGTTGGGTGTAGAGGTTCTGTTAAGCGATGCCAAGTTACTGAAGTCCCTCAAGGGGCAGCGCGTGGGCTTGGTTTGCCATCCCGCCAGCGTCGACGAGAACTTGCATCACAGCCTGGATCTTTTGGCCAAAAAAGTGAAGTTGTCTTGTGCCTTTGGTCCTCAGCACGGTGTGCGAGGTGATAAGCAAGACAACATGATCGAAAGTTCGGACTTTGTTGATCCGGTTTTAAAAATTCCTATTTTTAGTTTGTACGGAGAAGTGCGCAGACCCACGCATGCAATGATGCAGCATTTTGACGTTCTGCTGTTTGATTTGCAGGACTTGGGCTGCCGTATTTACACCTTCATCACCACTTTGCTTTATGTGATGGAAGAGTGCGCAAAATATGGCAAAGCCGTGGTCATCTTAGACCGTCCCAATCCCGCCGGTCGTCCGATTGAAGGCTTTCGTATGTTACCAGGGTGGGAGTCTTTTGTAGGAGCAGCTCCTTTGCCAATGCGCCATGGTCTTACCGTCGGGGAGTTGGCGCTGTACTTTAAAGATTTTTATCAGATGGATCTTGAACTTAAAGTTGTAAAGATGAAAGGCTATGCTCCGAACAAAGCTCCAGGATTTGGATGGGACATCAAGCGTCCGTGGGTCAACCCGTCTCCGAATGCAGCAACGTTGAATATGGCGCGAGCATATTCGGGAACAGTCTTGATTGAGGGGACGACATTGTCTGAAGCTCGGGGCACCACGCGGGCCCTTGAAATTATTGGGGCTTCAGATATCGACTTTAAAGAAGTTCTTGTGCGCATGAAAAAGAAGGCGCCACAGTGGCATAAGGGAGTGACGTTAAGAGAATGTTTTTTTGAACCGACCTTCCACAAGCACGTTGGTAAGTTATGTCATGGTTTTCAATTTCATACAGATTCAGAAAGTTATAAACACGAACAGTTTAAACCTTTCCGTTTGACTGCCTTGATGCTCAAAGTGATTCGCGAAATGCATCCCAAGTATCCTCTTTATCGAGATTTTGCCTATGAGTATGTCAAAGACCGTTTGGCTTTTGATGTCATTAACGGCGGACCCGCTTTGAAAAACTGGATCGAAGATTCTAAGGCGTCGCCGAAAGACTTGGATACGGCCTTAGCAAAAGACGAAAAGTCTTGGGATAAAGAGCGTCGTAAATATTTGCTCTATAAATAAATTATTTTTTATAAAAATTGTCGAACTGATCGCGCAAGGCTTCAGAGCCAAAGAACAGAAAGTATCGGTTCGGCTGAAAAAAACAGTGCATATTAAAATTCGCCGGTGCGCCTAAGCCTAATTTTTCTAAATGATACAAGAACACAGAGCGCTCGGTCAGCATGACGTCGGTGCGCTCCGCTTTCAGTAGGCGTATGCGAGCTTCCACCTCTTGTATTTCTTGATAGCTATTTGCGGTGCTGACAATTTGTGAAGAAACCTTCTGACCTAAAGAAACTTTAGCATTCTTAAAGGCAACAACTCGTAAACCAGCAAAGTCTTTGGCGTTAGCCAGATGGATTTTTTTAGATCCTTTGGTCACAGCACAATTTTCAAAGACATACGAAAACGTGGAGCGATAAGCAAACGGTAACGAGTCCTCTTGAATGTTCACAGCCGCATCGACCTGGCCTTTGCGCAGGCGTTCGATCGCCCGTATGGATGGAAAGTATTCATAGTCAGGGGCGAAGTGGGATTTTACCAAGGCCGAATGTAAAGAAAGGCCCTCTTCGCCTCGGATCTCATTATTCTCTAAATATATGTGTGGAGCTTGGCCATTAATAACTGCCACACGCAAAGGTGTAGGGACTTCCGGAGCATGTTGTCTGGCGTATGCCGAAGAGGCGTCCCAAAAGCACAGTGAGAGAATAAAAAAAAGGCGGAAAATCTTATTTTTCAACGGGCTTCTCGGTCACATTCCACGAGAATGATTTCATAATTTGGTTGCACTGTTTTAAGGAGCTTTTGAAGTTTGCCTGATCATCAAGACAGGTCATGATAGCGACGCGATCTTCGTTTTTTAGTATCACCTGGCGAATCTGTTTATTCTTGCTGCGTGAAAGCATGTCGACCACTAAAGCGGGGCTGCCATTTAAGTTAAAATTCTTTGCTGATAAAACTTCAAAGCCGTAATTTGGGTAATCACGCATCCATTTGCGCGTATAAATTTCTAGTGACGCGGTCTTAGAGACTTTGTCAGTACGGATACTAAGGCTGCCATTTTTAGGTTTGTCTTTTGCGGCAAAGCGAACGGTGTCTAATAAACTTTTCTCGGACTTACTGACGGGGATCCAATCAGAGCCTTCCGTTTTTACAGTGAAGCCCTTGTGCAGAAAATAAAGACCTTTTTCAGGCGCTGTTAACGCTGAGGTGCTGGTCGCTGGATAAGGAGCGGACAGGGCAATGACGGGAGCTAGAATAAAAAAAACTAAAAGCTTTTTCACTCTTTCAGCTTAGCTTGGGCGGCGGGCTCCAGGCAAGGACCTAAATCTGTGGGAAGTTGGGCAATGTAAATTTGTTTTTTGTCTTGGAAAAGCCTAACGAACGTCAAGCGTTCTGAGGTCTCATTAGATAGAGCTGGTGCAGACAATGAGTCCGTTCCTTTAAAGACCACCTGCGTGCATTGTGTTTCCAAGTTGTAAACTTCGATTTGCGAATGCTTTTCTCCCTTGCGAACGACGCTGTAAAACAAACGCAGGGGAGGTCTAGGTGCAAAAAATAAGTCTCGATAGGTGTCTTCGCCGGCTTTAAGTACAAAAGGGATCTTCTCTTTGAGCTTAAACAACACCAAGCTTTTCTTTTCGTCCTTTAAATTCTTTTCGACCCAGGCTACTTGCAACTTATCAGGGGTGACTGCGGGATAGCGTTTCTCTTTGTCCTTTTCCGCCGAAACCAAGCTCACCGGCAGGTGTTTTAAGTCCAAACGATAAATTCCCAACAGATCGCCACGACGAGATGTGAATAGCATGTAGGGCTTGGTCGTGTGCTGCACAAAAATGGCCTCACCGTCAAAGCCTGGTTGATGGGTTAAGCGCAAAATATCTGTGCCATACAGATCGCTCATGTACAAATCCGCCGGTGGGAAATCGCCGTTAAAGTTTTTGTTTTGCAGGGGGCTTTCTTTGATTTCATCCGTGGTGGAGGCATAGATAATTTCCGAGTCTCCAACATACGAGGCATCAAAAGCGTCCCCATCAGAAAAAGTCACGCGACGTTCTTTGTTGTTAACTAAATCTATTTCGTAAATTTGCGCACCCTTGTGGGTCGAACGACTTCTGCCTGTGTATAGCAAACGCGTGCCATCGGCCGAAAAGCGGGGGTGATCATTGTCGCCAAGAAAGGTAATCTGCTTTGAGCCTTTAGCCAAAAGATAATCTGGAGTCAGAACATCCTTGGTTGCGCTGAGATGAGTGCAGCCCGTCCCCAAAACTAAAAATCCTGTCACGATTCCTAAAATCCATTTCATGAATCAACCTTATGCAACACTTTCTGTAATAACGAAG
>JABWCO010000146.1 GCA_013360185.1 Bdellovibrio sp. | reverse complement strand
AAAACCTTGTTTTTATCCTTGATGAAAGTAAACGGAGTGGGGCCGAAGCTGGCACTTAACATCTTGTCGGGCGGGCGTCCTGCGCACATTCAAGAAATGATTGAAGCCGGGAATGCCAAAGGTCTGTCCAGCTTACCAAAGGTCGGCAAAAAGACCGCCGAGCAAATTATTTTAACTCTTAAAGGAAAATTGGTTTCTATCGAAGAAACAATTAAAGGCAAATCTGAAAATCACACGCAGATCACATCGGCGTTGTTGAATTTGGGTTATAAAGCGCAATTGGTAGACCAATTCGTCGCGAATTTGCCGAAAGACATTCCCTTGGAAGATGGTGTGCGTAAAGCCTTACAAACCTTGTCTGGAAGTGTTTCATGAGCCGCATCTTAGAAGGCGACCTTATGGATGGTGGTGAAAAAGCTTGGGAAAACGAACTGCGTCCCCAGGTTTTCGCAGACTTTCCTGGGCAAACGGATGTTAAGGAAAAAATTAAAGTTTTCGTCGCGGCAGCTAAACACCGTGGCGAACCTCTCGATCACATTCTTTTAGCCGGGCCTCCGGGCTTGGGTAAAACCACGCTGTCAAAAATTATCGCCAATGATATGGGGTCTGAACTGAAGATGACCTCAGCTCCTGCGATCGACAAAAAGGGGGATCTGGCGGCGATCCTGACTTCGTTAAAGCCCAACTCGGTGTTGTTCATCGATGAGATCCATCGCTTAAGTCGTCATGTCGAGGAATATTTATACACGGCGATGGAAGATTATTACATCGACATTGTGACAGGTGATGGCTTAGGCGCACGTTCGATGAAGTTCCAATTGGCTCCTTTCACATTAATTGGCGCCACGACTCGTGCAGGTTTATTGAATCCCCCGTTCCGTGATCGGTTCGGGATTGTTGAACGTCTGCAGTTTTATGACAAAGACGCTTTGCAAGAAATTTTGACCCGTGATGCGAAAATTTTGAAAGTTGAAATGGATCAGGATGGTGCGATGGAAGTTGCACGACGTTCCCGTGGAACTCCGCGGGTAGCCATTCGCTTGTTAAAACGTGTTCGTGATTATGCACAAGTTAAAGGGAATGGTGTTATCACCAAGGACATTGCTCAGTATGCTTTGAATCAGTTGGGCGTTGATCAATATGGTTTGGACCTTATGGATCGACGTATTTTGAGTTTGATTCAAGAAAAGTATGCGGGCGGGCCGGTCGGTATTGACACGATGGCGGCAGCCTTAAGTGAAGAGCGGGATACTTTGGAAGAAGTCTATGAACCTTTCTTATTGCAAGAAGGGTTTATTCAAAAAACTCCACGTGGCCGAGTAATTACGGAATTTGCGAAAAATTCTGTCCTAGCAATCGAGGGATAATATGGCATCCAGACAACCACTGATCATTGAGGTGCTTCGTGGTCCGATCGTTGAAAGCCAACATCAAGTGATGATTGTGGTGGTGAACGAGATTGGCAGCATGACCCAGTACTGGGGCAATCCGCAATTTCTGACTGTTCCGCGCAGCGCGATCAAAATGTTGCAAGCATTGCCGATCATCGAGTCCGGCGCCGCCGATAAATACATGTTCGACGATCGTGAGCTGGCGATGATGTGTTCGTCGCACGCAGGGGAAAAAGATCACCTGACAGTTTTGCAAGAACTGGCGACTAAACTCTCTATTCCGGAATCGACTTTTGTGTGTGCGCCACATTTGCCTTACAACGAAGCTAGCGCCCACGATATGATTCGTCGGGGGACCAAACCGACGGCTCTTTGTAATAACTGTGCCGGCAAGCACATTGGTATTATTGCGACCTGTTTACATTTAGGCGAAGACCCAAAAGGCTACGATAAGTATGATCATCCTGCGCAAAAGCTTTTGCGTCGCACCTTGGGGGAGATCATGCATTTTGATCACAGTAAAACGGCTTATGGAGTCGATGGTTGTGGCATTCCCACTTACGGCGTGCCTTTGCAAGCTTTGGCGGCGGGGATGGCTTCGTTGATTAACTCCAAACAATCGGTTTCTCGCAAAGCTGCCTCCGAGCGTCTTTTGCGCGCGGTTAAAGCCTTTCCATTTTACGTCGGCGGCAGTGGTACTTTCGTCACAGATGTGATTGAAAAGTCACAGGGCCGGGCCATCGTGAAGTCGGGAGCTGAAGGAGTTTACTGCGGAGTTTTGCCTGAAAAGAGAGTCGCCTTCGCAATCAAGGCTGCCGATGGGGCTTCTCGTGCGGCTCAAGTGGCAACAGCGTCGCTATTGCTGCAATTAGGTGGTCTCACTGAAACTGAATTTAAAGCTTTAACTAAACACACGATGCCTTCGGTGACCAACTGGAAGGGCGATGTGGTCGGGCAAATCCGCATTGCGAAGCCTGCTTAGGTACGGTAATCTAGGGTTCTATGTTTTTACAAAGAACCATTCGCAAACGCACTGTTGTTGAAGGAGTGGGGATTCACTCAGGTGACCCTTGTACGTTAACCTTCCGCCCGGCACCAGCTGATACGGGCGTATATTTTATTCGTACAGATCTGCCCGGGGCTCCGTCTTTAAAAGTGACAGCGCGAAACGTGCAAGCGACTTCGCACCAAACGACCATCGGGGGTGAGGCTTTTTCGGTGGCGACCATTGAACACTGTCTTTCCGCGCTTTCAGCTTTAAGAATTGATAATTTGTTTATTGAATTAAACGGCCCCGAAATCCCCATCTGCGATGGCAGTGCTAGGGATTTCTTAAAAGCATTGCTAGACGTGGGCATCGTTGAACAAGATCAACCGCGGAAGTATTGTTACATCACCGAGCCGATTTATTTTAGCGAAGGTGAAAAACATGCCTATGTGGTGCCCTACCACGGACTGCGCTTGACCGTGACCATTGATTTTCCTCACGCAAAGATCGGTAAGCAAGTGATTGATATCGATATTAATGAACAATCTTTTGGCCGAGACGTCGCCGGCGCGCGAACTTTTGGTTTTTTAAAAGATGTCGAAGCTTTAAAATCCCGGGGTTTGGCAAAAGGTGGAAGTCTTGACAACTGCATCGTGCTTGATCAAGACACGATCGTGAATCCCGAGGGCTTGCGTTGGGCGGATGAGTTCGTCCGTCACAAGGCTTTGGATGCCTTGGGTGACTTAGTGACTTTAGAAATGCCTTTGATGGGGCACGTGGTTTTATTTAAAGCCGGTCACGATGTGATGAATAAACTTGTACGGAAAATTTGGGATTCACCAAATAGCTACAGACATGTTGAGCTGGGTGCGGATATCTCCGACGAGGTTCAGCGTTATTCGGGGTGGACGGTTCCGGTCTAAGCCCGCAAAGATGAGTTTCGGTTTCAGCGGCACCAAATGCTATGAAACCGAAATAAGTTGCGTGTATTTGCCCCAGCGGGCTTCCTGTAAAAAATAAAACGTCAAAATTTTGATCCAGAGCAAGTCTCTGGCGCTTATTTGGTGTTATCAGAATATGTGCAGAAATATCACATATTAAAATAACGACCTTAGGGAGCTTGAGTGGATCAGAGCGGCGAAAAAAGCGCGGAAGCAAAGTTAATTGATTATTATCCAGATTACGTAAAAGAGCTGCCCGAGGGGCATCCCGTAAGAACTTATTTCATGGAAAACTTTTATATTCGAAAAGTTTTGCAGGAAATTGCCGAAATGAACATCCAGCAAGATTTTCAGAAGTTTTTTAATCTTTTTAATCAGCTGTCCGAGGTCGAAAAGCGCTATGCAAGAAAAGAAAATCAACTGTTTCCCTATTTAGAAAAACGCGGTTGGAATGGTCCAAGTCAAGGGATGTGGTCCTTCCACGATGCCATTCGAGATTTGTTGCGTGGTGTGCGCAAAAAAATTGAAATCCGTGATTTATCCCACGTCAATCAAGACATGAGCTTGGTGCGAAGTGAAATGCTGCGCCTGATGTCGGTCGAAGAAATGAGATTGTTCCCGATTTCTTTGCAGATGTTGCAAGATGAAGATTGGCAGCAAATGAGCGTTGGCGAAAAAGAAATCGGTTGGATGCTACCGCAAGAGCCGGCGATGTATGCTAGCGATGCTTCGTCGACACCGCCTCAGAGCTTGGAGCCGCCTTCCGCGCCGGCAGGGCGTTTGCGTTTAGATGAAGGTCATCTCAGTCTTGAGCAGGTGAACTTTCTGCTTAAGTGCATTCCAGTGGATTTAACCTATGTTGACGAAAATGATCGCGTCCTTTTTTATAACCGTGGCGAAGAGCGAGTGTTTCCGCGCAGTGCTGGAATCATTGGTCGCGAAGTTCGCTTTTGTCATCCGCCCAAAAGTGTCGGGACGGTTTTAAGAATTCTTGAAGAGTTCAGAAAGGGCACGAAAAGCGAGGCAGAATTTTGGATTCGCTTTAAGGGCAGAGTCATCCATATTCGTTATTTCGCCGTTCGCGATGATAAGTTGAACTATAAAGGCGTTATCGAGATGTCCCAGGATATTACCGAGATTCAAAAACTTGAAGGTGAACGACGTCTCTTGAGTTGGGACGAAGACGTCGTCGTCTAAACTACATATATTGGGCCATCATACTTTCAAAACTTTCAGGGGATGGGCGCAGCTCATCCGCATTGTACAACGCCAAGGGCGAAGACGGTCCCGGAAGTTTTTCTAGAAGGGTTTTCGCTGCGGTATTTTCGAAGAATATTCCGGTCAGAACCTCGCCATTTTTATAGCTTTTGCGAATCTCGGCTACGGCCGCCAGAGGGTCTGCAAAAGGGGGAGTTTCTCGCATCGGGACCTCGTGGGCTTTCAGGTAGGTATAACTTTTTGTCGAGCCTTCATGATTATTAAAGGTGATGCACGGAGAAAGTATATCAATGACGGCTGTGCCAGGATGTTGCAGGGCTTTTTGCAGAATGGCGGAAAGCTGCGTGGGATTGCCAACAAACGTGCGCGCGACAAAGCCGCATCCCAATTCCAAACTCAGTGTGCAAATATCCAAAGTGTCGTTCAAAAAAAGTTCACCATTTTTTCGTGGCGAAGTTGGATCCGCCGTCGGGGAAAACTGCCCTTTGGTAAGTCCATAGACACCGTTGTCGGCGACGATATAAACCATCGGAAGATTTCGTTTTACCAGGTGAACAAAGCCGCCCAGGCCAATGCTCGCTGTGTCTCCGTCGCCACTGATACCCAGCATTTTTAATTGCGGATTAGCTAACTTGGCTCCGGTGGTTACTGGCGCCATGCGGCCGTGCATGGAATTAAACGCAAAAGACTGCGACATAAAATAGGCCGGCAGTTTTGAAGAGCATCCAATGCCTGACATTTTCGCCACTTCAAAGGGATGAATTCCCAACTGAAAGCAAGCATTCGATATTTGCGTAGATATTAAATCATGTCCACAGCCGGTACACAGAGTGGAAGGACTGCCTTTGTAATCATTTTTTGTTAGATTCTGGGGCTGCATTTACAAAATCCTTTCGCAGGTTATCTGCATTCACGGGAAGACCATTGTGATATCTGAGCGAAACCAGTTTAAAGGCAAGTTCCGGATACTCGATGGCCAGCAACTGCAACATTTGACCATCACGGTTCTGGTCGACGACAAAGACTTTGCTGTTTTGTTCAATAAAGTCCTTAACTTCTTTGGAAAAAGGCAACGCACGGACGCGGCATGTATTTAAGACCGTAAAATCCTTAAGAGAGTCTTGCATTTCCAGAATCACGCTATCCAATGCGCCGTAATACAGAAGTCCCATTGAGCTGGAATTATTCGTAATAAGCGGAGCCGGAACGTAGGTTCGCGCGCTTTCCCATTTTTTATTCAGGCGATCCGTGACTTCTTGATAATCGGAGGGGTTTTCGGTGTAGGCCGCGTTGACGTTGTGCCCAGAGCCGCGGGTGAAGTACGGGGCTTCGCGATGAGCCGTACCCGGCAAGGTTCTGTAGGGAATACCATCGCCATCACTATCTTTATAGCGGGCAAACTTAAAGCCATTTTCTAAAGCTTCACGCGTGACAATTTTTCCGCGATCATAAGGACGAGTGGGGTAAGACCACTTGTCTTCGACCCAAAGATTCATACCCAAATCTAAGTCACTTAAGACCACAACCAGAGTTTGCAAACGTTCTGCCAGGTCAAAACAGGTCTGGCCAAACTCAAAACATTCTTGCAGCGTTCCCGGAAAAAGGCAGACATGTTTGGTGTCTCCGTGAGACAGAAAATGCGCGAAGGTGATGTCCCCTTGCGAGGTTCGCGTGGGAAGGCCTGTCGACGGACCCGTTCTTTGCACATTCCAAATGACCGAAGGAATTTCCGCATAATATGCGTACCCTGCAGCTTCTGCCATAAGACTTAAGCCAGGCCCCGAGGTGGCCGTCAAAGAGCGGGCGCCGGCCCAGCCAGCCCCTAACACCATACAAATTGCAGACAGCTCATCTTCAGCTTGCAGAATCACTTGCCGCGGTGATTGATCTGCATTCAATGACCGATATTTTGTGACCAGATCTTTGTAAGACTCGATGACGGACGTCGATGGCGTGATCGGGTACCAACTTACAAAAGAACATCCTCCATAAAGCAACCCCATGGCCGAAGCAGAGTTACCATCCATTAAAACTTTTTCGCCCGTGGCGGGCAGGGCTTTGACCTTAAACAAGGGCTGCGCGGATGCAAAATTATCGAGATAATAATTTCGCCCACACAGCGCGGTTTTTTTATTAAGCTCCAGTGCGGTCTCTTTTTTGCCAAAATGCTGTTCCAGAGTTTGCCATAAGATTTCTTCAGGAATGTTTAAATAAGCACTAACGACGCCAACGTAAAGAATATTGCTCGTGGGTTTACGGTACTTTGTCGGAATGTCCAAGCCATCTAACAGAGTCTTAAAGGGAATGGCAAAAGAGGTGAATTCCGAAAGATTCGTGCCCTCGGGAAGGGGGCTCTCGAGATCATAAAAAAGGACACCATGAGCTTGCAGGCTCTTGAGGTCTTCGGGCAGTGTCTTTGCGTTGTAGTTAATCAGGATGTCACATTTTTCTTTGGCGCCGATAAAACCTTTAGAGTTTGCGCGCACCGTAAACCAAGTGGGCATGCCTTGAATGTTCGAGGGAAAATAATTTTTTGACCCCACCGGAATGTTCATTTTGAAAAGACATTTCATAAGAATTTGATTCGCGGTTTGGCTGCCACTGCCGTTGACCGTGGCAATTTTTATCATGACGTCATTGGTGATTTGATTCATAAACACCTCGTGCGCACTTTAGTAGATGTGTTGCTGGACATGAAGTTCTTTCGTGACCATCCGGGGGGTGGAGTTTTGCAAAACCCTCTTGAAGGGCTCTGCACATGGTGAGATAAATGGGACCTATCGAAAGGTGCCATAGATGAAAAATTTTGAATCTCCAAACTTTCTAAATACGGATGCTCTTTTTTCTGAGGACGAGTTGATGATTCGAAACTCTGTACGGGATTTTGTGTCCCAAGAGATCATGCCTCATATCGGTGAGCATTACGACAAAGGCCACTTTCCGATGGATTTGATTCCGAAATTGGCAGAACTTGGCACCTTAGGCGCGACGATTCATGGCAATGGCTGTGCGGGCGTGAATTACACTTCTTATGGTCTTATCATGCAGGAACTTGAACGCGGAGACAGTGGTATTCGCAGCTTTGTAAGTGTGCAAGGGGCTCTTTGTATGCACCCCATTGATGCTTTCGGCACAGAGGAGCACAAGAAGAAATATCTTCCCAAAATGGCCAAGGGAGAACTGATCGGATGTTTTGGTCTGACCGAGCCCGATTTTGGTTCAAACCCAGGCGGCATGATTACTCGCGCCCGCAAGGACGGAAACTTTTACGTTCTGAATGGATCGAAAATGTGGATTACCAATGGTGGT
>JABWCO010000145.1 GCA_013360185.1 Bdellovibrio sp. | reverse complement strand
GTGTGCTGATGCAGACGTTACTCAGTGAGTATTTTTTAAGATTAACGCCCGAATCTAAAAAACTTATTGTGTCTTCTTATTTTGGCGGTGATTTGCAGGCCTCCGACATTCAAAAATTCGAAGTTATGGTGCAAAACAGTGGGCCGCAATTGCAAAAGCTTTTGCAAATCGTCGCGCGTCAGGGTGGTTTGCCGCCCGAGATGTTAGAAGTTTTTCGTCGTCTGGAAAGTGCCGTACGACCGGTCCCATGGCACCAGGTACAAGAGATCCTAAAGAAAGAAAAGGGTCATTTTGAATTTACTTATTTCGAGCGAAGCCCCCTTGGGGTCGGTACGATGGCGCAGGTTCATCGCGCGAAAATAAAAATCAATGGTCAAAGTAAGGACGTCGTCGTTCGTTTTATCAAGCCGGGGATTAGCGAGCGTATCGAAGAAGATCGCAAGATTTTAACAGCCGTGGCAGCGCTATTGGATGCGGACCCGGAGTTTCGTAAGACCGGGGCTCCGAAGTTGGGGCCGATTATTCAGGACATTACCCAGACGGTGCTTGCCGAGCTTAGTCAGCTTGATACGATTCAGCGTCAGATATTTGCAAAACCCCGTTACGATAAAGATGTCACCTTAAAAACCAAGGACTATAAAAACATAATCGAAATTCGCGTGCCAAAGGTTTACCAAGGTCCGGCAGACTCGCAGTTGATGGTGCAAGAAATGGTTTTTGGCAAAAAGTTAGACAAGGAAGTAAATACTTATCTTGAAAATATCCCAGAGTTAAAGCGTGTCCTCGTTGAAGAGATCAGCAAAGTGTGGGCGCAGGAAGTTCTTTTTGGTGATGGATTTTATCATTCCGATTTGCATCAAGGAAACTTCTTAGTGCAGACCACAGATCCACAAATCCGCGTGAATATTTTAGACTATGGCATGGGTGGAGTTTTGTCACGGGACCTACAAAAACAGGTCACCGTGCTAGGTGTAGGAACGGAAATTTTAAACTCGGAGCTAATCGCGCAGGCGTACTGGAAGATGAGTGAGAAAAACGGCAACACGATTTCCGAAGAGAAATTTCAATACCTCGTGTTTGAACGTGTGCAGAATATTCTTGCCGGTCGCGAAGCGCGCCCGTCCTTAGAGCTTTGGACGGCTTGGGCTATGGATGCGGGTGTGAAGTTGCCGTATGATTTTATTAGTTTAAATCGTGGTATTGTGATCATCAATAAGATGCTGAAAGAAAGTGGCAGCCCCTTGACGTTGACGAAGCTAATGAAGTTGATGGCGAGAAAAAATCCTCTATTGGTGTATCGTCGTTTGATTCTGGAAGAAAAAATCAGTCACCGTGATTTAGTCAAGCTGGGTTGGTCCGAGCTTAAGGAGATCCTACGCTTTGATTCGTCTTTGACTTTGAAAACAGAGGCTCTGAGCTGTCAAAACGTGTTCTTATAAAGTCTTTAAATGGCGCTGGCTCAAGATGTGAAAGCGCCAAGTAAGTAATGTCGAAGCGAAGGTCAGTCCAATTAGAAGTCCCATCCAAATACCAACAGGACCTATGCCAGCATGGAAAGCCAGCAGATAACCCAAAGGTAAACCCATGATCCAATAGGCAAAGAAAGCAATAAGGCTTGGCATTTGCGTGTCACTCATGCCACGCAAGGCACCAATGGCCACAGCTTGGATGCCATCAAATATTTGAAAGAAGGCGACGATCACAAAAATTTGTGCTGCTAACTCAACGACGTCCACATCGGTCACATAAATTTTTGGCAAATGATGGCGCAGAAAGAAAAATCCTAGGGCACAGATGAACATATAGATGGCACCTAGTTTTATGGCGGTGAATCCAGCAAACCGCGCCGAGGTATAGTCACCGCGCCCCAGCTCATATCCGACGCGAATACTGGCGGCGATTCCGACACCTGTCGTAACTAAAAAGGTCATGCTCGCAAGGCTTATCGAAATTTGGTGGGCAGCCAGGGGGCCGGCGCCGAACCAGCCCATCATCAAAGCGGCAGAAGAAAAGGCACCAACTTCAAATAAATAGGTCAGACCATTGGGAAGCCCTAGGCGCACGAGATTCTTCAAAAGGTTTTTGTCCAAAGGTTGCAGCCAGCGCTCTTGCAGATATTTTTTTAAGTGCGGATGAACGTGCACGTATATGATCATAATCAACGCCATCAGACTGCGTGTAATTAATGTTGCCCAAGCTGTGCCATTCACGCCCAGTTTCGGAAAACCATACAGTCCGTGGATTAAAATGTAATTCCCCGCGATATTGAAGATGACGGCAAAGATCATCACTTTCATGGAAATCTTGGTGTTGCCAATGCCATCGGTAAACTGTTTATAGGCCTGATAGATCATGCTGGGGAACACAGACCAGGCGATGATTTGGAAGAAAGTGCTGCCCATTTCTAAAACTTCCGGCGTTTGGCCAAAGTACTGTAGGTTGGGAAGCAGTATGTAAAGAATGGTGATAATAAGAACTGACAGAGCACAAGCGACCAGCAGACTGTGTTTTAATAGGACCCCGCCGTACGGATAATTTTGCTGTCCCTGCATGCGCGCAAAAAGTGCTGTGACCGGGGACAATACCCCGATGCCGAAAACCAAAAAAATAAAAAAGATACTGGCGGCAAATGCAGAGGCGCCTAAAGCCACAGATCCCAGGGCGCCGACCATGATCGTGTCCGCCAAGTTGATCAGGTTCTGACCTACTTGACCGACAATGATAGGCCCCGACAAAAGGGCTAGGGTTCGGCTTTCGTGAGTAAATTTAGATCGCGACAACTTCGGTGATCTCAGGGAATAGCTCGCGCATGCGAGTCTCAATACCTTGTTTTAAGGTAATGCTCGAGCTAGGACAACCGGAGCAGGCGCCGCGCATATGAATGTACAGAACGTTGTTTTCATACTTTGAGAAAACAATATCGCCGCCATCTAACGCCACGACCGGACGAATTTCACGATTTAAGACCGATTTGATGTTGCGCACAAGCGGAGTATCGTTTTCGTCGTCCTCGGGCATGGCGACGAATTCTACGACGATAGGCTCGTTGTTATCCAAGTGCTCTTGAATCAGGCCGCTTAAAGGCTGTGCTAAAAGTTCCCAATCAACCCAGTCTTGTTTTGTTACGGTAATAAAGTTCGGACCTACATAAACCGAGCTCGTCCACGGAAAACCGAAAATTTTAGAGGCTAATGGCGAACGTTCCGCCTCTTGCGCCGTGGGACAGTCAAAGCCCTGGGCCGTGACTTCGCGGTGAAGCAAAAACTTCATTGTTGCGGGATTTGGCGTTGGTTCGAAAGTGACATTCATAAATGACCTCTAAATTTGGAGCGGTTTTAGCTCTTGTGCTCTGCCGTGCGGAGATTAGCTCAGGGAGTGTTTTCTGCCAAGCGTGTTAATGTAGGACGCGCTTGATTATATAGAAAAAACTCACTACTTTATCGAACATCTTAAAAACCCTAATTGCACATGCACGAACTATAGGAGCAGCGATGACGCCAAGAGTTAGAGAGATTTTGAACTGGTACGGAGCGGACAACCCAGGAGTTCTTACGAATTTAGCTCGTATGTTGAACCATGGAAAGTTGGCCGGCACGGGTAAGTTAGTTATTTTGCCAGTCGATCAAGGTTTCGAACATGGTCCTGCACGCTCCTTTGCGAAAAATCCAGATGGTTATGATCCTGCTTACCATGTGCAATTGGCAATCGAGTCGGGTTGCAACGCTTATGCTGCGCCATTGGGTGCGCTTGAGGCCATTGCGCGCGATTTCGCCGGTGAAATTCCTTTGATTTTAAAAATTAACAACTCCGACACGCTTTATTCAAATAAAGCTCCCATTTCGGCATTAACTTCCTACGTGGACGATGCTTTGCGTTTGGGCTGTGCGGGAATCGGTTTTACCATTTACCCGGGCTCGGAAGAGCGCAAACACCAATATGAAGAGATCGCCCAAGCGGCGCGTGCTGCTAAAGAGGCGGGTTTGGTTGTGGTTATCTGGTCTTACGCACGTGGTGAACAGTTGTCGAAAGACGGCGAAACTGCGATTGACGTGATCGCGTATGCGGCCCACATCGCCGCGCAATTGGGTGCTCATATCATTAAAGTGAAGCCACCGACGGCACATATCGAACAGGCTGCTGCAGCGAAAGTTTATCAAGAACAAGGCATTAAGGTTTCTACGCTGGCAGACCGCGCTCGTCATGTCGTGCAATCTTCATTTGCCGGCAAGCGCATCGTGATTTTCTCTGGTGGTGAAGCTAAGGGTACTGAAGAAATCTTGAAAGAGGTTTCTGACCTGGCTCAAGGCGGTGCCTTCGGTTCGATTATGGGTCGTAACGCCTTCCAACGTCCGAAAAAAGAAGCAATCCAATTACTTCATAATGTCATGGAAGCTTTCGCCGGCAAAAAACTATAGGCGCAGATACGCACAGAGTGCAGGGCTCTCTGAGCCCGGAACTGGAGTACAAATGAGTATCAACGAAAATCCTTTAAGAGCCGAGAAACGCAAAAAACTGCATGCGCTTCGCGAAAAGGGTATCAATCCTTATCCGTACGTTTTTGAAAATAAAGCGGCGATTGCTAAGGTTATCGCCGAACATGCGGCGAACCTACAGGCCGGTGAAAAGAAGCCAGAATTTACCTATCGTATCGCGGGTCGTCTGATGACTTTGCGTATGATGGGGAAAGCCTCATTCTTTAATATTCAAGACCAAACCGGTTCAGTGCAAGTGTATGTGAAGGTTGAAGAACTGTCGGAAAAAGATCGCACCGCTTTTGAACTAGTCGACCTCGGCGACATTGTCGGCGTTGAAGGATACGTCTTTAAATCCCAAAAAGGTGAATTCTCTATTTACTTAAAGAACTTCACAATTTTGACAAAAACCATAGAACCCTTGCCAGAAAAGTTCCATGGTGTGCAAGACATTGAAATCAAGTACCGTCATCGCCATTTGGATTTAATTTCTGATGTCGATTCACGCAAAGTTTTTGAAACGCGCTCGAAAATCATCAAAGAGATCCGTCGCTTCTTGGACGATCGTGGTTTTATGGAAGTGGAAACTCCGACATTGCAACCGGTTTACGGTGGTGCAGCGGCCACGCCATTCACGACTCACCACAAAGCCTTGGATATGAAACTTTACATGCGTATTTCGCCAGAGCTTTATTTGAAACGCCTTATCGTGGGTGGATTTGAAAAAGTATACGAAATCAGCAAGAACTTCCGTAATGAAGGTATTGATCGCACCCACAATCCCGAGTTTGCGTTGTTAGAGTTCTATGAGGCGTACACAGACTATAACTATCAAATGAATCAATTCGAAGAGCTGATTTCACAGTTAGCGTTAAAAATTACCGGCAGTATGAAGGTTTCTTACCAGGGAAAAGAGATCGACTTCACTCCTCCATGGCGTCGTTTGACCGTGCATGATGGGGTGCGCGAGTACGCGGGCATTGATCCCGACAAAGCGACAGAACAAGAATTGTTTCAAGCCATCCGCAAGGCGGGTGGAGATATCGATGAGCCAGGTAAACGTGGCGAAATGATCATGGAGCTTTTTGAGCTGACCGCGGAAGAGCACTTGTGGCAACCGACTTTCGTGATGGATCACCCCGTGGAGATTTCTCCACTGACAAAAATTCATCGCCGGGACAATCGATTGGTTGAACGCTTTGAGCCGTTTGCGGCGTGCATGGAAATCGGAAATGCGTATTCGGAGCTTAATGACCCTGAAGATCAGTTGGCACGTTTGCAAGAGCAGGAAGCCAATCGTAGCAAGGACGATGAAGCGCATCCCATGGATGAAGACTTCTTGTTGGCCATTGATACGGGTATGCCACCCACGGGTGGGGTAGGTATTGGTATCGAGCGTATCGTAATGATTATGACGGACCGCCCAAGTATACGTGATATTATTTTCTTTCCGACGATGAGAATTACCAAGTAACTCTAGGGGCCGAAAGGCCCTTTTGTTTTTATGACGTTGTTTTGGCTGAAGTGAAAGGGTTTGTATGAACATTTCAAAAATTATATTTGCGTCAGCGTTGATACTCTTCGTGGGTTGCCAACAGAAACCTACGAAAATCACAGTACAAGAACCGTTGATTGGGGAAACCCTTACCGCCGAAGCGTTGATGAAAAATCAACCTGTGATTTTGGATGCCAGACCGGCGTTTGAGTTTAATTTGGCCCATGCGCCCGGTGCGATCAATGTGCGTTGGGAAGACTTCTCACAAAACAATCCCAAGTCACGTGGTCTGCTGCAAGCGGACTTGTTTGCCTTGGCTCGTCGTTTGTCGCTTGTCGGAGTAGATCCTGAAAGCAAAGTTGTGGTTTTGGGTAAAGGGCGATTAGGTTCTGGCGAAGAGGGGCGCATTGCCTGGACTTTGAAGGTTTTAGGAGTCAAAGAGGTCTACACTCTTGTGCATACGTCCTATCGCGAAATGAATGCGACCAAAGAGGCGCCTCTGACGCAGAATAAACCTTATTGGAAACCCCAGGTCGCAGAAAATTTAAGTATTGATTTTAAAGAGTTTAAAAACTTCTCAGAGTCCGAAAAGAAATTAGGAGTGATTGTTGACGTCCGTTCTGCGCAAGAATTTGCGTTACGCAATCTGACGCAGAGTAAAGGCGTTAAAGCTCAGGTCCTGAATTTACCATGGCAAGATTTTTTTGACGACAAAGGATTGCCTAACAAAAAAATCGCAAGTGCTCTGGCGGAAAATGGTATCACGACGGATACCCGCGTGATTTTTATTAGCAATCACGGTGTTCGCTCAGGGGCTGCGACGTATGTTTTGCAGTATCTTGGCTATAAAAAAGCGCAAAACTTTGCAGGTGGATACGAGCAATGGAAATAAATCCGCAGGAACTGATTTCGATTCTTAAAGATAAGATCAGTCTTTATGAACATCTGGGGATCACCGTGATAAGTATCAGTTCAGACGAAGTGCGTTTTCGCGTGGCCTTAGCAAAAAATCTTAATCACAAAGGTACGGCCTTCGGAGGCAGTCTTTATGCGACCGCCGTCCTGGCCGCCTATGCTTTGGTTTTGGCGGGCTTAAAAGGGCACTCCATCAAGACTGAAAATATCGTGATCGCCAAGGGCGAGATTGAATATTTGCGCCCTGTGGAGACTGACTTTGAGGTGCTGGCTAAGTTTCCTTCGCCAGAGGAAGAAAAAGCTTTCTACGCCGAACTTGTAAGTTCCGGCAAAGTGCGCGGATCGATTGAAAGCTACATATTGGGCGGCGGCGGGGGTGATAAACTGATGGCATCTTTGACCGGACTTTTTGTCGTTAAGCTTTGATAGATAATTTCTAAGATCTCGCTCTTCTTCACGGGCTTTACGACATATGAATTGCAGCCGCTCACTAACGTGCGCTTAAGATCTTCGACCACGGCGGTGGCGGTTAAGGCGATGATCGGTGTGGGTTTGATTCTATGCTCGATTTCATAATAGCGAATTAACTCCGTTGCTTTATACCCGGTCATAATGGGCATTTGAATGTCCATAAAAATTAAATCGTACTTCTGTGTTTTGTACTTTTCCACGGCGTCTTTACCGTTTTCTGCTTCGTAACAGTCAAAGGGCAGATTCTTAAGATAGTGAATTAACAAAACACGATTGTCTTCGGAGTCGTCGACAATCAAAATACGAAAGCGTTTTTCTGGAAATTCGTCTTCCCAAGAAAAGCTTTTGATCGGGGTATTTTCGTTTTGTCCTTCCAAGTCTGGACGGTGTGGTAACAATACCCGGAAGGTCGTGCCTCGACCCGCCAGACTTTTCATTTCTAAAGTTCCGCCCATTATTTCAATAAGATTTTTTGAAATAATCAGTCCTAAACCGGTGCCTCCATATTTGCGCGTGATTGTTGGGTCGGCCTGAAAAAAAGGCGAAAATAAG
>JABWCO010000144.1 GCA_013360185.1 Bdellovibrio sp. | reverse complement strand
ACAAAAAATATCGTGTGCGGCGAAGGTGGATGTTTAACAATCACCGATCCCCGCCTAGTTGCCCGTGCCGAGATCGTGCGCGACAAGGGAACGAACCGTCAGCAGTTTTTAAATGGCCAGGTTGATAAGTACACGTGGCAAGACAAAGGCTCTTCCTATCTGCTTTCGGAACTTGCGGCCGCGTTCTTGTTATCGCAACTAGAGGAAGGCCAGGAAATCACCAACAAACGCCTAGCGCGTTGGCATCAGTATTACGCCGGACTTGCGGATTTGGAAAAGGCCGGCCAGGTGAAACGCATGACTGTCCCTAGTGATTGCAAAAACAACGCACATATTTTTTATTTTACTTTAAAAACACCCGAAATTCGCGCTGCCTTGTGGTCTTACCTAAAGGAACAAGGAATTCAGTCAACCACCCACTATGTGCCTCTGCATTCGGCTCCTGCGGGCTTAAAGTACGGCAAAATTTCCGGGGACCTCAAAGTCACTGACGACTTATCTGCCCGCATGTTGCGTTTACCTATGTACGCAGACTTAAGCGAGTCAGAAGTGCAAACAGTTCTTGAACACGTTCACACATTTTTCAAAAGGTAGCTTATGAAGGGTATCGTACTTGCTGGGGGCGCTGGCTCTAGATTGTATCCCATGACTCAAGTCATGACCAAACAACTTCAGTCGGTTTATGACAAGCCGATGATCTATTACCCGTTAAGTATTTTAATGCTGGGTGGGATCAAAGACATTCTTTTGATCACAACACCGGACGACCAACCTTTGTTTCAAAAGCTTTTAGGTGACGGTTCTAAATTCGGCATCAAACTTTCTTATAAAATCCAAGAAAAGCCCAATGGATTGCCTGAAGCTTTTGTTTTAGGCGAAGACTTTATCGGTGACGATGACGTGTGTTTGATCTTGGGCGACAACTTATTTTACGGCGACCTGAATTTCTTCCGAGATGCCATCAAGGCACAAAAAGAAAAACACGGCGGCCTGGAGGGACGTGTCTTTGCTTACTATGTTGCCGACCCTCGCGCCTATGGAGTGGTCGAATTCGACAAAGCCACTAAAAAAGTTAAAACTTTAGAAGAAAAGCCAGAACATCCAAAATCTAATTACGCCGTCCCAGGCCTATACCTGTTTGACAACACTGTCGCCCGTCGCGCAAAAAACTTAAAGCCTTCACCCCGTGGCGAAACGGAAATTGTCGATCTGATGTTGTCTTACCATAACGAAGACAAACTCGGAGTCGCCATGATGTACCGTGGTTTGGCGTGGTTAGACACCGGGACTCCCCGGTCACTTTTGGATGCCTCGACGTTTATTGGCGCCATCGAGGAGCGCCAAGGCCTTAAAGTCGCCTGCCTAGAAGAAATCTCGTACCGCCAGAAATTTATTAACTTAGACGAATTAAAGCGTATTGCTAACGCGTTACCGAAATGTTCGTACCGTACTTACTTAGAAAAAATTATTGCTGAGGAATCATGAAACAAACTGTTTTATTAACTGGCTGCGCTGGATTTATCGGATCTAATTTTGTCAAAACGGTGGCTTGCCGCGAAGACGTCAAGGCGAAGTACGACTTCGTCATTGTCGATGCACTGACTTACGCTGGCCGCTTAAGCAATATCCAAGCCGAACTGGATAAAAACGCGCACTTGAAATTTTATCACCTCGACATTCGTGATTCACAAAAAATGCATGAGCTTTTTCAAAAGCACCAATTTTCGGGTGTTTTAAACTTCGCCGCCGAATCCCATGTCGATCGCTCGATCGAAAGCCCCAACATCTTTGTCGAAACGAATGTTTTAGGAACCTTGAATTTACTTAAAGAAAGCCTGTCTCTTTTTGAAAAAAAGGGTTCTTTTAAATATCTGCAAGTCAGCACTGACGAAGTCTATGGCACCTTGCAGATGAACGACCCGGCGTTCACTGAAAATACACCCATCGCGCCCAACAGCCCTTACAGTGCTTCCAAGGCCAGTGCGGATCTATTGTGCCGGTCGTTCTTTGAAACATTCAAGTTACCTGTGGTGATCACACGTTGTTCTAACAACTATGGCCCCCTGCAAGTTGAAGAAAAGTTTATTCCGTTGATGATCAAGCGGGCCTTGGCCAACGAGTCTCTGCCCATTTATGGATCTGGCATGAATATCCGGGACTGGATTTACGTCGACGATCACAACGAAGGCGTATGGCGCGCCTTTACTAGTGGAAAAGCTGGTGAAGTTTATAACTTTGGTGGTGACTCTGAAAGACAGAACCTCGATGTTGCAAAAATGATCCTCAAACATTTGGGCAAGCCAGAAAGTCTTTTAAATTTCGTACAAGATCGTAAAGGTCATGACTTCCGTTACGCGATTAATTTTGCGAAGGCCGAAAACGAACTGAACTGGAAACCCACAGTTAAGTTCGAGGAACAAGGCTTGTTGCGCACAATTGAATACTATAAAAATCTATGGGCGAAATAAAAGTTCTTCACTGCATTCACTCCCTGTCTTGGGGAGGTCTTGAGATTTACACGGTGGAGCTGATTCAAAAGCTGGCCGGCGCAGGCATCCATCAAAAGGTGTTGTGCGCAGCTCAGGGCCGAGTCGCCGAGGAGCTTAAAAAATCCGGCATAGAGATTGTCGCCTTTCCTGAAAAAAAATTGTCAAAACTTAAAACGGCGGCTCTGATTCGTAAGATTGTCGCAACCGACAAGATCACACACTTGCATTCTCACACTCGCCTAGACATGTGGGCTTGCGCCCTGGCCTTGTGGGGCAAAAAACAACCTCGACACATCTATAACTTGTACATGAACGCGACGCCGAAACAGGATTTCGTCCATCGTTGGTTATTTTCAAAAGTCGATGCCTTGTGCAGTTCTTCGGAAAACATTTTAGCAGACGTAAAAAAGAACTTCCCGATTGCTCCCGAAAAACTGCACTTGGTACGCTATGGGCGCAACACAGAGTCCTTCATCCCCTATCCAAAAGAGCGCGAAGAGTTGCGTGCTTTGCATGGGGCTACGAGCGAACAAATCGTCGTCGGTACTTTATGTCGCATTGATCCGGGCAAGGGCGTGCGAGAACTGGCGCAGTCCTTAGAACACTTAAGCCAAAGTGAACTGGCCAAGGTCCAACTATGGATCATCGGTGACCCTACAATCATTGGCAAAACTCCCGAAGGCCAACCCATGCCTTCACCAGAATCTGCTGAACTCTTAGTTTGGCTTAACACACTCAAACAGCATCCGCGCTTTAAAGACTGTTTAGTTTTAATTCCTTTTCAGAAGAATTATGTTCCGTATATTGGCGCCTTGGATCTTTTTGCCTTGGCCTCTTACAACGAAACTTATTCTTTGAGTGTTCTAGACGCCATGATGATGTGCAAACCTGTTATTGGCACGAACGCCGGCGGAACTCCTGAACAAGTCGGTGCAAACGAACGCGGCCGTTTAGTTGAGACACACTCCGCGCGTTCTATTGCCGACGCCATTCGCTTTTATCTAGAACATCCAGACGCAGCCAAGACCGAAGGGCTCCGGGCTCACCAATGGGCTATGGAAAAGCATCAGTGGCCGACCACCTTGAAACACTTTTTAACTCTTTACCGTACTCTTTAGTCGCTAAATATTATCTTACGGACCGAATCGCCGTTCCCACGCCAAAGCCGAGCGACAGATGCCGTCTAAGTCATCATGCTCGGCCTGCCAACCAAGAAGGCGTTTTAATTTCGTTGAATCGGACACAAGCCATGGCGAATCCCCAGGACGCCGAGCCGCGGTCTTAATATGAAATTCATTTTGCGAAACTTTTTGCATGGCCGCAAGCACTTGGGCCACGGAATAACCTCGGCCGTATCCGCAATTGAAATCTTGCGATGGACCGCCGTTTAGAAGGTATTGCAACGCTAAGATGTGAATCTGCGCAATGTCTTCGATGTGAATATAGTCCCGCACGCAGGTGCCGTCAGCGGTCGGATAATCGCTGCCGTAAATGTCTACTTCTGAAATCTTACCTAAGGCGGCTTGGGCTGCGACATGCACTAAATGATAGGCATTGCCCGTGCGCTGCCCGTTTGTGCCGTCCAGTGCCGCCCCAGCTACGTTAAAATATCTTAGGATGGCATGTCGCAACTTGGTAGTTCGTGAAAAATCTTTCAAAATTTCTTCACAAATAAGTTTCGAGCGCCCATAGGGATTGATCGGCAACTTGACCACCGACTCATCAATAAGTTTTTCGGAAGAAGCATCGCCAAAAACGTTAGAACTAGAAGAAAACACCAAGTTCTCAACACCCGCCTGTTGCGCCGCTTGCAAAGTTGAGAGCAGACCCAAAACATTATTTTCATAATATTCCAAGGGCTGTTGCACCGACTCTTTGACGTTGAGTTTTGCTGCAAAATGGATGATCGAGTGAACTTTATAATCCCCCAGCACTTGACTCAGAAGCCTACGATCGCGGATATCACCTTGGATAAATTCGGCATCAGGGCTTACCGCTTCCACGAAGCCCGTCGATAAATTATCGAATACAACAACTTTGTATTGTTGCTGCAAAAGACGCGTGACCGTGTGCGAGCCGATATAGCCTGCTCCGCCGGTCACTAAGACTGTGGTCGTGGGCATTGATTCGCGCATACTTATTTCAAAATCAACGATGTGTATTTTTCTTTGTTGTTTTGTAAGTACTTAGGGAAATCTTGATCAATTTCGACAAAGCGTGAATCAATATCTTGTCCGTAAAGACTGCCACCCTTACGGATGATTGCTTCTACTTTCGCGGGATCTTTGTATTCACCTTTATTGTGTTCTTTGTGGGCGTAAGCTTCGATTTTCTCGATCACCTTAGCTGCTCCACCGAGATAACTAAAATGCCAGCCGCCATTGGGAACAATCGTGATCTTGTCCGTGTTCTGACGGTTTTCACGGTGCAGGCGCGTGCGTTTGATATCTTTGATGTCTTTATAATTTAACATCACCGTGCCATACCAAGGCATATAGCCATCCACCAAAGGAATCGGTTCCGGATAACGATTCACGAAACAATTGAGATAGTAATAAAAAAGTTTTTGCTGAAAAACTTTGATTCCTGGTTTTTTTGCATATTCTAAAACCAACTCAGGACGAGGAATTTCATCCACATCCGAAACGATGATCACATCATCAGGTTTTGCATTTTTTAACCCACGCAGGATTTGCTCTTTTTGATGATCGTCATAATCCCAAGTTTTTGGCACACGCCACTTCGCAAAAAAACCGGGATACTCATCGACAATGATATGTTCGATTTTATGCAGGAAAGGCTTAAATCTTTCTTTGTTCTGTTCAAAAAATAACGGCTTTTCCTTTTTTTGAAACGTCCGCGTCGCCTCGACTAGGACAAATCTATCGACCACATCATTTAATGTGTTTAAGCGAATCTCTAAAAGATCTAGTTCGTTAAAAAAAGCAAAACAATCGTAAATCATACATTCCTCACTACTTGGCGATAAACTTCGTAGGTTTTTTTTGCGCACTCTTCCCAAGTAAACTTTTGCGCTTGTTTATAGCCTTGCGCTTTTAATTGTTCTCGCAAGTTCTTATCTAAAACTTGGTGCAGACCTTCGGCGATTTTTTCTGGGCTTTGGCAGTCTACTAAGATAGCGGCGTCGCCACTGACTTCAGCAAGGGCTCCGTGATCGCTGGTCACGACGGGGCAACCTAACTGCATTGCCTCAAGGACTGGCAAACCAAAGCCCTCGTAAAAAGACGGAAAGACAAAGGCCTGGGCACGAGCATAAAGCTCTGGCAGCATTTCGTTAGGAACATAGTCCAAACGTTGAATAAAGTCTTTGTACTCGGACTTTGCCAAGGCGGCTTTAATGTCATCAGCTCCGAAGCCCCAAGCTCCGGCAAAGACCAAGTGCCCCGGACCGCCTGTTTTTTTATAGATCTCAAAAGCCTTTATAACCCCAAGAACATTCTTGCGCTTTTCCAGGGTTCCTAAAAATAAAAAATAATTTTCAGGCAGATCCAATTTCTTTTGTGTCAGATCTGCCGAAGCCACTCGATTGCAACCAAAATACGTCACATAAACTTTGCCATGCAAATTCGGGAAGTACTTTAAAACTTCTTTTTTAGTGAACTCCGTATTTACAATCACGGCCGAAAGATGCGGCGAAAGTAAAACGGCCGAAAGATCTGCAATACCTTTTTCGTAAAAATCTTCGTGATTATACTTTTGCTCAAAGACCACCATATCGTGAACGGTGGCCACCAAAGGTAAATTCCCACGGGTGTTTAACTTAAAATCCGGACCATGATAAAGGGTCTTTTCTGTAGAAAAGATTTTCCAGGGAAATAAAATTCGGCACTTTTTTCCGATAAAATTTTGGATTTTTTTTAGCTTTCGAAAGCGCGAAACTTTGACTACGGGAACAAGTTCCACGTCGGGACTGACCACGGGTAAGTGCTGCAGGAGTTGCTGCATATATACGCCAACTCCCGTTACTTTTTGCGGATTTAAAGTGCTAACATCAAGTAATATTCTCATGAAATGCCTATGAATCTTAAGCCCTGAACAAGCAGGACGACAAGAACATAGGCAAAGAGATTAAAGGCAACAAGTTGCGTTAACGCAAAGCTTAATGAACCGCTTTCACGAATCTGCACACCCACAGTGGACATACATTGCAAAGCGATTAAGAAAAATACCATAAGACCTATCACAGAGCTGACGGTAAAGATCTTTTCCCCCTGGGAGTTCACCGCCGTGCTCATTTGCGTTAGCAAGGCCTGCTGTTGCGTATCTTCATCGGTGTCCGTGATGTTAAAGGTGACAGCCAACGACGAAACAAAAACTTCTCGGGCCGCAAAGGCCGAAATAAGTCCCACCCCAACACGCCAGTCCAGACCCATTGGGTGAACAACCGGTTCGATCACTTTACCCATTTGACCGATATAGCTTTGTTCTAACTTTTCATGGGCGTCTTGGAGTTCATAATGAGGGAACGTCGTACCCACCCAGATCACCACCGCAAAAGCAAAAATAATCGGCCCCGCGCGTTTGACATAAGACCAAGTACGCGTCCACGATTGGCGTAGCAAAACACGAACCTTGGGCCGACGATATATCGGCAATTCCATCATGAAAAACGAGGGTTCGCGAGCCGGAATAAATTTACTTACAACCCCCGCCGCCAGGATACCCACTGCGACTGAACCCAGATACAGAGCCGCCAAGGCGAGGCCCGCCTTCAGAGGTGATTCACCATGGAACAAAAAGGCGATCATTAACGCATAGACCGGTAAACGAGCCGAGCAACTCATCAGTGGAATTACAAAAGAGGTGATCATACGATCTTTTTTAGAAGGAATATTTCGGGTCGCTATGATAGCCGGTACGGCGCACGCAAATCCCGATAACAAAGGAACAAAGGATCGACCACTCATGCCCAAAGCCGAAAAGGGGCGATCAATCAAAGTTGCCGCCCGAGCCAGATAACCCGTACTTTCCAGAATACCAATACCCATAAACAAAATAAAAATCTGGGGTATAAAGACCAAGAAAGCAGCAAAACTTGAAACGACTCCGTTAGCTAAAAAATCAGCCCATAAAGTTTCGGGGCCTAAGGCTGCAACCATTTCGTTTAAAGTCGTAAACCATCCGTCGATTAAATCCATAAATGGCGCTGCCAACCAATAGACACAGGAAAACAGTCCACCCATAATCAGAATAAAAAACAGAAAGCCAAAAAAGGGATGAAGTAAAACACGATCTAACTTTTCCGTGGTTGCCACGATTTTATTTAAACGCTCTTGAGCGTTGTTTGTTTTGTGATTCAACGCCTCGCTGGCGATCATTTCACACAGCTGCAATTTCTTTTCTTGTGCTTCAAAAGTCCAAGGCACCGGACGCGACGGTTTGCCTTTAAGTTCTAATTTCAAAGTTTCT
>JABWCO010000143.1 GCA_013360185.1 Bdellovibrio sp. | reverse complement strand
CTCACGTCGCTCCCCTCATGGCTGCTCAATGTGCCGTAGCCTCTCGAGCGCACGCTGAAATTCCACGCAGAGCTGGCATTGACCCCAGCTGGCAAGATCAAGCAGCCGAAGAATTTCACTCACGTCTTCCCAGAAGCCTGGACTGTCCAGTCGTACCATGTGGCAGGCTCAAAACAGTCGTCTGCTCTGGTTAATAACCGTCTCACCAGGGAGCCAACGTCAAGAGTCCGCCGGGCTTCGGCCTGAGGCAAGTTGCCTCAGGCCGCCATTGATCTCCATGCCCCTGACATGATTTCTCACGAGGAAACCGGTATTCTTCAGCGGCGAATCGAGAGACAGGACCGAACCGCAAACACGCACGGCTGATCAACAGGGACGAGGGTCGATGGCGAAGAAGGAAAAGACGGGTTCCAAACCTGACACCGGCGCAAACCTCGACTTCGAGGCTAAGCTGCCGAAGGCAAGAAGGGCGGACAATTCTATACGCCGTCCCGCGTGGCCCAGGTGCTGGTTGAGATGCTCGCCCCCTACAAGAGCTGCTCGCGTGCGCAGAAGCAGTGGTGGAGTTGGGATTTCTAAGTAACACATAGAAAGAGATGGGCCTCCCCTTGAAATGCCAGGCAAAAATAGGCGCTTTCGCCCTATGGAACAAGGTTTTCCAGATCTTCCTCGCTAGATGGGCGACACGTTCGAAAACGCCATTGATTCCCGGGACACATCCCAATATCGCGCTTCACTTGGCGGCGGGCCGCTGCTATCCATACTTGCCAATTACTGCACGAGCTCAGACCTCGACCTTGATGGTAACTTCATGTAGCCCCGCCGCGCCATCGGAAGCCGGGTCTTGCTCGATAGAAGTCTGGAGCTTGCTCGTTCCATCCGTAGCCCGCACGAGAAGCGTATATCGACCTGGGGCAGGCACGGCCCAGTCGTAGCACCAAAACATCCAGGCATATGGAGAAAGGGGTGTAATGACTTGTCAAGAAGTGACCCCAGGGTTTAGGTCGTGGTTGTGACAGAGCACCCGTCGCACAAGTGGCTCAGGACACGCGATTGGCGGCGGGTCCATGGTCGAGGTCGAAGTGGGAACCGGATGCGAGAGGACGGTGCCTGACGGAAGCGGAGACGGAGCCGTGAATGTCGCGAGTTTCTCGGCCGGGGTGAGGCCAATGAGGGCCATGGAGAAGCGCTCGTGGTTGTAGCGGTGTTCCCAGGCCAGTACGGCTTCGGCCGCCGGTGCGAAACCGGCAAACGTTGACCGACTCCAAAACTCCTCGTTATCAACACGATGACTGCGTTCGACTTTGCCGTTCTGCTCCGGACATCGCGGCTTAATGTAGCGTAGCCGCACCCCAGCCTGTTGAACCGTGAGGGCAAAGGCGAGCGAGAACTCTGCGCCGTAGTATATTCGGAAGAAGGGCCATAGGTAGTTCAGGTCTCCGCTAGAATGCAGTTTGGCGACTCACTCTAGTAGGAGGGAACCCCTATGGCCCCAGAACCCATGCCGGCGAGAACGTGGACCTTCGTTGCCATCGATGTGGCGAAGCAGACCAATGATGTGCTGATGGAATATCCGGATGGGACGCGACAGCGCTGGCGCATGACGAATACCCTGCACCATTATAGGCTCCTTCGTGATCGGCTGCAGGCCCTGACCGTGCCACCCCTCATTGGCTTTGAGGCGACGGGGAACTATCACCGTCCGTTAGCTTATTTTCTGGGACAGGCGGGATTTGATCTCCGGCTCATCTCCTCGCTGGCCATGGCCCGCACGCGGGATGCGTTGTATAACTCCTGGGATAAGAACGATCCCAAAGACGCGCAGGTGCTGTTGCACCTGCTCAAGAGCGGTGTGACGCAACGCTATCATGATCCCTTAGTGCATGAGCTCAATGACTGGCAGGAGTTGGCCCAGGCGCATTTTCAAGTCTCTCTGCGGAAGACGCGCGTCCAGCATAGCATCTTGACGCACTATCTGCCGTTGTATTTTCCGGAGATGGAACGGTACTACACGCAGTCGCGGTCGCAGTGGTTTAGCCGGCTTTTGCACCGCTTTCCCTGTCCCGCGGCGATTACCCGCTACTCGAAGGAGGCCTTTCATCAAGAAGCCTGGAGTGTCGTGGGGCGGAAGGTCAATAAACGGGGCTTCCTCGATGATCTCTATGCCACAGCCCAGGAGAGTATTGGCCTGCCCGTGACTGAAGAGTGTGAGGCCATGCAGAGCTTTCGGCTCATGTTGCAGCACCACCAGGAGCTGTGCACGGCGCGAGCCTCCTTGGAACAGCGGGCCGATCAAAAGCTCAGCGGGCATCCGGACTATCAACGCCTCCGGACGCTGCCCGGAGTGGGTCCCATTTTAGCCCTGACGATCTTGGCTGAAGCCGGCGATCTTCGCCGGTTTTCACATCACCGGCAGTTTCTCAAGTTCTGTGGCCTGGATCTCAGCACCCAGCAGTCAGGCCAGTTCCGCGGTCAGAGCAAACTCTCCAAGCATGGGAATGGCCGGCTGCGATGTGCTTTCTGGATGGCCGCGCAAGGCGCCATTCGGATGCGGGAAAATAGCTTCCGGCAAAAATACGATCGGTATCTGAAGGGTGATCCGCGGAATGCCGATCGCAAACGCAAAGCGATGTCCGCCGTGGCCGCGAAGATGGCCCGCGTCGCGCACGGCTTAATGAAGACAGGCACGGATTATCGACCGTTTTTTGAGGCAGCCGTACCCAGTGGAGCACTCCGTTCGCTTGTGCCGTCGAGGCACGCCGTGACCTCGTAGATAATGCTTGGAGCTTCCACTGGGGTTGCCTGTTGTGTTGAGCACGGTGAAGGCCGTATGATGAAGTGCATGCAGGACAATGCTGATAAATTGTCCGCTGAATGTAAAGCTCATCAAGCCAAAGCTAAAGAAGCCATGAAAGATGTGAAAGAGGCTTGCCATGCTGACGCAGAAAAATTCTGTGCAGACGTGAAGCCAGGGCGCGGGCGCATGATGAAATGCATGAAAAAGCACAAAGACGAATTGTCTGAAGCTTGTAAGGCAGAAGTCGCAAGTGCCAAAGAAATGCGCAAGAAATCTCGCAAGGATAATTAAATCTTTTGAGAGAAAGAACACTGAAGCTTAGTTTAATAGACGCCTTCTTGTGCTCGTTGATGGTCGGAGCTGGTGAAACCTATTTGCCAGCTTACGCTCTTTCAATTGGCATGGGCGAAATCTTTGCCGGAATTCTTTCGACGTTACCGATTGTCAGTGGCGCCTTCTTACAGTTGATCACGCCACGGGGACTGCAAAGAGTGCAGTCCCATAAAAATTGGGTTGTGGCTTCGACGGCCTTACAAGCTTTGACCTTCTTGCCTTTGATTTATTTCTCGGCCACTCGGGCGCCAAACTTCTGGATGTTGTTTTTGATTCTGACATTGTATTGGGGTTCTGGCTTTGCCGCTGGGCCTGCGTGGAATTTCTGGATGGGTCGTTTGGTGCAAGTCGAAGAAGGCAATCGCTACTTTGCAAAGCGCGCTCGCATCTCTCAACTTGGTATTTTGCTAGGTTTGATTGGCGGCGGGGTTGCCCTTCATAACAAAGTTGAACTAGGTCCATTTTCGTCGGTATTTACGATGTTATTTGTTTTTGCCGGTGGTTGCCGTTTGATTTCATCGCTTATTTTATCTTCTCAGCATTTTGATCCATTATGGAGCCGCAGGGAAGACCGTTTGGGCTTGCGTGCTTCATGGAAAGTCTTTTGGTCAAATGCGCCCAAAAGAAAATTCTTTTTCTATTTAGCACCGTTTCAAGCGGCTGTATTTATTTCTTCCCCATTTGTTACTCCGTATTTGATTGCGCAAGTGAAGATGGATTACGGCACGTACATGACGGCGATTGGTATTTTGTTCGTGGGAAAAATCTTAGCGTTGATGTTGATTGATAAATTCCGGGGTTCGACGTCAGGATTTAATTTGTTAATTTTTGGTGCTGGGGCGATTGTGCCAATGCCAGCGCTGTGGGCGGTCAGTGCGGAGCCGGCATTCCTTTTCGTTGTCCAGTTTGTCAGCGGACTTGCCTGGGCGTTTGTTGAAGTGGGTTTGTCATTAATTTTCTTTAAAGACTTAAAACAAGAAGAAAAAGTTCCCGTGCTGACAGTTTATAACCTGTTAAATTCCATCGCAATCATCGCCGGAACCTATGTCGGCGGGAAGTTACTCTGGTTTTTCGGTGAAAAGATCACCAGCTACTATGTGATGTTTATTATGGGCAGTGTCGCAAGAGCTTTGGGATTTGTACCACTGTATGGGTTCGTGAAAAGTCAGCTCTTTGCCGCAAGTTTAAACCATGCAAATGCGCCATCCACAGAGGTCGTATCGGCAACATCGCCTAATCCCCAACCGGGAAAAGCGTCTTAAAACGACGGTGCAGATCTTTATCATTGTAAGGATCCTCGTTCATCGCTAAGTCATCAATACTGTAACCTGACGACAAATTTAAAACCTCAACGGTCTGTTCGATCACACGAAAAGAGGCGCGCCACGTACGATAAGCAATCACGAAGTGATCACCTTGCATCTTCACGCGCTTCTTTTTTGAGTTTGTCGGTTCGTATTCAAGTTGATGGGATAAAAATCCGCGTAGTTGGCTGAGACCAGCCTCTTCTAAAAACTCCAAGTGTTTGATAACCTGATCAGATAATACCACCTGATGTCTTAACGTGTTCTTTAGCCACGCGGGTTCCACGCCCGGAAAGGAATCAGCGTAAGCAATATAGGGTTTAATATCTAAAATAGGACTGCCATCTAAAAGATCTGCGCCACTTACAAAAATCTTTAGTTTATCAATACGCGATACTTTCACGCAGCTCATACCAATACTGTTGGGACGGTAGGGGGAGCGCGTGGCAAAGACGCCCACCTTGTGGTTTCCTCCACGTGGCGGAAGCACCATCGGATTCCAGTTCGGATTATGATGAAATAAGAATATAACCCAAATACGCTCGCAACCTTCAAGACCGGTCAAAGCTTGTTCGAAATTGTTTCCCGCGGTTAACTCGATCACGCCGTCTGCGTGCATGTCGTCGGGCTGACGACCGGCCTCATAGGGCTCAACTTGGCTTGAATGAAATACACCAATGGGGTTCATGGCTATTGATTGCGCCATTGCCTCATCCATTCAAAACCTGCGATTGCTGCGGTCACGCCAACGTTTAAAGAATTCTTACGCCCGCGCAAAGGCACGATACGAACCTCATCAATTAATTTTAAAATCTCGGGATCTAAGCCAAAGCGTTCGTTGCCTAAGATTAATGCTGTGGGCTTTGGTGAAAACTCTTCGTAAAGATCCGTGGCACTTTGTGCGGTTTCTAGGGCGACCAAGCGATAGCCCCGGTCTTTTAAGCTTTCAAGGCATTCCAAAATATGTGGCGACTCTTCCCAGGCTAGGTGTTCTTGTGTGCCCATGGCGGTCTTTTCCACCTTCCATTGCGTGGGATTGGGTGTATAGCCGCATAAAAAGATCTTTTCCGCCCCTAAACATTCTGCGGTCCTAAAAATAGAACCCACGTTAAAGGCCGAGCGAATATTATCTAAAACAAAAACCAGCGGCAGGGACTCTTGTGCTTTTTCGCTTTTATCATTTTCAATAATTAAAAAATCATCGTCTTGCAGGTTTTTATGCAGCAAACGTTCAAACGGGATCACGTAAGCCACAAAGTGTTTTAAAGTCATCTGTGGGGTTAAGTGGCGCTGTAAATCACTTAAGCGTGATACGTCAGGATTTTCAGATGCAGCTAAGGCTAAAATCTTTTCTTTCAAAGATTCTAGCAAGGGTGCAGAAAAAGAAAAATCCCTTGAGGACTTTTCAAGCTCAATAAAGAGCTTATGAATTTCTTCAAGGGACTTTTTGTCTTGGCTGTTTAAGGCCATTATTTAACTCGTTGACCGACTTGCGCACCTTCGTCAGCAGAAAGCACGAACAGGTCACTGCCACCGGTGCCGGCAGCCAAAATCATACCCTCGGACATACCGAATTTCATTTTGCGTGGTTTTAAGTTTACGCACACTAAAACTTTACGGTTTAACATTTGTTCTGGTTTGTAAGCGGCTTTGATGCCAGAAATAATCTGACGGATTTCGCCGTTACCGATGTCCACTTTAAGGCGTAAAAGTTTATCAGCCTCTTTGATTTCTTCAGCTTCAACAATTAAACCAATACGCAGATCGACTTTTTCAAAGTCCGCAAATTCAATTTCGCTAGGCTTGTCAGATTTTGCGTCAGCCGCAGTTCCTGTTGCCGCAGCAGCGGGTGCTTTTGCTTTCGCAGCAGACGTAGAAACCGCCGCTTTCGCCGCTTGCAGTTCTTCGTTGATTTTGCGTCCCTCTTCAACCATGGCTTTGACTTTGTCGCCTTCCACACGGGTTGCAAGATGTTCGTAATCGTTGATCGGGCGATTTTTTAAGACCGTATGAATATCAGACCAGACATAGTCTTTTTCACCCAATAAAGCCGCCACCTTTGCTGTATAAAACGGCAAGATGGGTTTTAAGTAAATAGCTAACAGACGGAAGATGTTTAAAGTCGTCGTGATAACTTGTTTTGTTCCCGCAGGATCACTTTCTAAAGTTTTCCACGGCGCTTTTTCGTCAAAGTACTTATTAGCTTCATCCGCTAAAGAGCGAATTTCATTTGAAGCCTTGGCGAAATCACGGGCTTCATAGTGGGCCGCGATGGTTTCAGACATTTGTTGTGCATGGGCAATCAGTTTGTCGCCCTCAGCGTCTGGCGTACTCATCACGCCATCCATTTTCTTTTTCAACATCTGTCCGCCGCGGGAACCAAGATTGGTGATTTTACCCACAAGCTCGGAATTCACACGATTGACGAAGTCTTCAAGATTTAAATCGATATCATCCACAGAGCTGCTAAGCTTTGTGGCATAGTAATAACGAAGATGCTCTGGGTTTAAGTGATTAAGGTACGTGCGTGCCGCGATGAAGGTGCCTTTGGATTTAGACATCTTTTCGCCATTCACCATTAAATGCCCATGCACGAACACTTGATTTGGCGAACGGAAGTTTGCGGCTTTTAAAAATGCCGGCCAAAAGATGGTATGAAAGCGTGCAATGTCTTTACCGATAAAGTGATAAATTTCACGGCTTGGATCTTGCCAGATGTCTTGCAAAGTTTTGCCGTTCTTTTTCGCCCACTGTTCGGTCGTGGACATGTAACCCATCGGCGCATCCACCCACACATAGAAGAATTTTTTATTATCAGTGCCCGGAATCGCGAAGCCAAAGTACGGCTCATCGCGGGAAATATCTAAGTCATGCAGGTCTTCGTTAAACCACTCAAGCATCTTCTTAGAGATCTCAGGCGCACTGTGTTTAGGGATCCACTCTTCAAGATATTTTTTGAAATCATTTAATTTAAAGAAAATACTTTCGCTGCCCTTAAGCACAGGCGTAGTCCCGCACAGGGAGCAGTGCACTTCCTTCATGTCACTTGGTGAATACGTTGAAGCACAGACGTCACACGAATCACCATACTGTTCTTTGGCGCCACACTTAGGACATGTCCCTTTCACAAAACGATCGGGAAGGAACATTTTGTCGTGGTTGCAGTAAAGTTGCTGAATGGCTTGCGTGCGAGTGTGACCGCCTTCCACCATTTTTTGATAGAAGTATTCACACAGCGCTTTGTTTTCTGCTGAATTCGTCGAACCGTACAAAGAAAATTGCACTTGGAAGTCGGCAAAGTCTTTGGCGTGTTCTTCATGGCTTTTTGCGATCAAAGCTTCAGGCGTAATGCCTAGCTCGCGGGCTTTAACCATGATCGGAGTTCCATGAGTGTCATCAGCACAGATGTAAAGACACTCATGGCCACGCATTGTCTGAAAACGCGCCCAGAAATCCGCCTGAAGGTATTCTACCAAATGGCCTAAGTGAATAT
>JABWCO010000142.1 GCA_013360185.1 Bdellovibrio sp. | reverse complement strand
CTGTGTCGGCGGCGCCGACATTAAATGGTCAGGTTTTAAGGTACGCCTCTGGCAGTTTGGTACCAAGCTTTGTTTCGATGTTAGATCTGCGCTCGAATGTGACGGGGTCACAAGCTTTGTCGGCGTCGTGTGGTTCGAATAAAACTCTGACCTTTAATTCCGCAACGGACAGTTTGTTGTGTGAAAATATCTCGATCACAAAATCGCAAATCTCTGATTTAGGTACATTTGGCTCTTTGGCGGCGAAGTCCAGTGTGGATCTTACAGCCGACGTGAATGGTGTTCTTCCCATTGCAAATGGGGGAACAGGATCTAACTCTGTGGGGCAAAATCTAGTTTTTGCAGGTCCAAGCAGTGGTGGCGCCGGAGCTCCTAGCTTTCGAACTATAGCTGCTGCCGATTTGCCTGCGTCCGCTACATACTGGAGTGCCGCGACAGGTGGAATTAACTATGCAAGCGGCAATATTGGGATTGGAACGACAACTCCAAACGCAGCGTTGGATGTAGTTGGTAATATGACTGCATCAGGCAATGTCGGCGCATCTGTTCCTGCTGGCTCTGTCGTTCTTATGAGTTCCTGTGCTGGTGGATGGACTGACGTAGGGACTCTTGCTGTAGGTGTGCCCGCAGCAGCTACTTGCAATGGTACTAGTTGTCATATGTGCCAGGCGCCAGCGCCTAGCGCGCTTATTCCATCTTCGTCTGTTCTTCTTATGGAGAGCTGCCCAAAAAATTGGATTTATATTAGTACGGTATCAGGTGCCGCAACAGCGGCAGGGTTAAATATTCCGTACTCTTCATGTCAAAGCCCCGCATCTGCGACTTCATTGCCACTAGGATCAAAGCTCATTATGGCGAGTTGTCCCTCGCAATGGAGTGATTTAGGGCAAACAACGTCCGGACCACTTTCCGCAAATTGTGGAGGCTCTGCGTGCCGCGTGTGTGAAGTTCCAGGTTCAACTTTGGCTGCTCAATGGCAAACCTCTAGTGGTACACTGCTTTTGCAGCCGACGTCGGGAAATGTCGGTATCGGAACTTCGAGTCCGCGTGCAGCCTTGGATGTAAATGGAGCGATTGTAGGTAAATCTGCAGTGTCGAATGCCAGCGCAACGATTGATTTTGCATCTGGTAACATGCAATACACGACTAGTGACTGTGGGGCTTTTGATTTGTGGAATTTGAAAGATGGCGGCACCTACATGTTTGCTGTTCAAGGAACAAATGCAACGACTTGTTCCTTTACGGCATATCTTGCTTCAGGCACTTCGGCGTTGACTGTTCATCTTCCGCCTGACCACGGGCAAACGATTTCTGGAAAGCATACGATCTATAGCTTTGCTGTCATTGGAAGTCATGTTTACGTAGCATGGACGCCGGGAATGTAGTAACTCTTGATAAGAGCGGGCATTTACTGATTCTCAATCGAGATATGGGTATTTTGTTACGTTATACCAAGACGGGAATTCCTCTTAAAAATTAAATGATCCTCGTTACTTTTGCGGTGTCCTATTTAATCTTCGGAAAGTTAAAAGTATTGATATTTTTAGCAAATGTGGCTTCAAAGATCCAAGGGTTGGCTTTGATAAAAGAATCTATTTCAGACCCTGCAGCTACGTTTTTGGCAAGCTCCTTAAGCGCCTCGATAGTAATCTTGTCTTGCCCAATTTTCTCAAAAATATATCTTTGCTTTGAGTCTTCTTCCCATTTTTCTTTGGCATTTCTATAGTTCAATATTTTTGCTAAACCCATTCCTTTTGGTTCTGGGAATGGATACTTAAATCCTGTTGTCTCCTCACGAGATGCACAAACTTCTTTGTAGGAATTAAGCTCTTGAGATGTGCATAATGGATCGTCTTTGAAGTTTCCATTTAAGAAACTTAGATATCTTTTATGTTCGCCATCGACGGCCAGCATAAAACGCGGGTTTTGTTTTTTAATATAGGGGATAAGCAAAGTCTTGAATAGGTCGTCTCTATACTTATTATTAACGTTTGAAAGTATGAAGTTGACGAGTTTGCCTGCCGCCGACTTGTCAGTTAAATAAGCTGATAGCGGCATAGCTCCAACAGTATCAAGGACTAGTCTTAATCTAAGTTCGTTTAGCTTTCCAGACAGAAAGAATGGCAAATATTTGTTTCTGTAATTTGCATCCGCAGTTCCATATCTTGAATCTTCTGCTTTTAAAGCATTTGCGAAACCTTCTGAGTTATGTAGCTCCTCTGTTTTCCATGCGTTGTACGTTTTTAGGATCAAAGGATTTTTTAGTTGAGGAATTAATAAATACTGCAATTCCGCGTCGTTGGAGAGACTTAGTACTAAAGCATCATGCTGAGTCAACTTCCAGGTGCCAGACTTCATAAACCACTTTTCTTTGCTATCTGGGATTAGAGTCGCGATAGTTTGCGTAATTAAAGGGACGTTCGCTCTAAAGGTTGCATTTGTACTGTTTAAGTATTTGTGATCGAGAACTTGCAGCGGATTCAGAATTAGACTTTCTTTTGTAGAAACAAATCCATTGAGTTCTTGATTTTCAACTTGCCCTAGATAAAGACCTTCAATTTTTTCAGAAGTGGCACGACCAATCAGTGAAAAAAGATTTTCATCATTCAGATCTTTTTCCACGATATAAATGAACTCTTTTTGAAAAAGACTGTTGGCTTCTTCTTTGGTAATGTCCTTTTTTATATCCTTTAGTTCGTCTTTTAAAGTTTGAAGTCGTTCGCTCGCAGCGGTGTTCCCCTTAAATCTATCCTCAAACAACTCTCTAAATAATTTTAAAGTAATATTCGCAGGAATCACCAGCCCCGCGTTCTTCATCTCTTTGTATTCTTCCTTCGACCAGTTGCTATCAAAAGCATCTTTCTGCTCTTGACGAACTTTCAACGGCAGAACATTCACCACATGCTTAAAATCATTCAAAGGCAAGCGACCGACCAGGGATTTAATAAAACCCGCCGGAGCATCAGAAGAGTTCATAATCACAAGGCTTACAATTTCCGCCCGTTGCGCAGCTAATTTAGGGCTTCGTAAAATCAATTCAATACATTCTGCCGAAAAGACTTGATCAGAGGCCTCAGACTTCATCAAAGACAAAGGCAAACGCAAGCTTTCCACGTTGATAAACTGCCCCTCTTGTTGGGAATCAATCGCTTTGGTGATCAATGTTTTTTGCAGCTCCGCCAAAGGAACTTTTTGAGTACTTGGGTAAGAGTTAAAGCTAGCTAGGTGAGCAGCAAACAGTTCCAGCGAAGTCTGCTTTAAAAGCGTCAGTCTTAAAGATCCCGGAACATTGACAGCCTGTTTTTTCAAAGCCTCAACCGAAACCTTAAACAACTCTTTATCCGACAACGCCAAGGTTAAGAGCTTCTCTGCACGATTTTCTAAGGAAGCCTTTAAAGGCAACAGTGTCATCAACGCTTCGCGAGTATCCGGCGTTAACGTCGCTTGAGAATCAATCAGGATCTCTAAGATATTTGAGCTCTCAGAAATCTTCGCATCACGCGAGATAAAATTAGTGTCCATCACTTGCAAAGCGGCAAGCGCTTGTCCTTGTTGCAATTTAGCCAAGATGTCTGTTTTAACGACCGTTAAATTTTCAACAAACGCCTGATAAATAGAAGGGTTTAGTTTTTCAGAAATTGCCAACGGAGTCTGCGAGGAATTCTTACGAGGCTTTAAAGGCAAAGCACCTTTTTTTAAAAGCAGCTCGACCGCATAAAGGTTGTTATTGCGAACAGCCATCTCTAAAAGAGTTCCGCCATCTTCAAGATACGCGTTCACAGTTTCTGCGTTCATCGTGCTTAGGTGTTTTTCAAAGCCTGCCATATCACTCGCAAGCAAGGCCTCTTGCGGGGACTTTGCGTGGACGCTTTCTTTTTCGATAATCACATTCGGCGGGGTTGTGGGCGCTTCATCGCTGCCTTTCTTAAATGAACACGCGTTCAGACCAAGAAAGCCAGATACGAAGACTACTTTAAGAATTAAGTGATTTTTTGCCATGTATTCAAGCCGTGCAAGCCTAGGGCCATATAAAACTTAGTTTAATTGCTTATGGGCTCCAACTTATTGAAAATATGCGCAAATTGGCGGTCCTTTTTGTTGAGACTTTTGACAGGCAAGAGCAAGAGGTGAAGAGCCTGAACGTAGGCTGGTGATTTGTGGAACATAGGTAACGAGACGGGCGGGAGGTCTATTAAGTATATGATACTTATTAAGAAAATCATCCCCCTTGTGTAGTACTATTTTGTGCCTTACAATAGTACTATGTTATCGGGAAAATTCGTCCTTCGCGTGGACCCAAAACTTCATAAGGCGCTTCGTGACGAGGCTCTGCAAAAGGGAGAGTCCTTGAACTCTTTGTGCATTCAAAAAATTTTAGGCCTTAGTGATTCGACAAACCCTGCGTGGTCAGAGCTAGTGCAAAATATTCGGGATGAATTTTCTCCGGTAGGCATTGCTTTGTTTGGCTCTGTCGCAAGGGGGGAGCAAAACGCCAATAGTGACATAGATCTTCTTATCGTTCTGCCTGAACAGCAGCCCATTACACGGGACATTTACAAAAAGTGGGATCGTTTAAAGGCCATAGATTCTAAGTTGTCGCCGCAGTTCGTTCACTTGCCAAAAGCAGATGCTCCGGTGGGGAGTATATGGCTTGAAAACGCGATGGAAGCTGAGATATTGTATGATCATGCCGGAATTGTTAAAAAAACTTTCTTAGAAATTCGGCGAAAAGTTTCTTTGGGACTGTATGTTCGTAAACAGAGCTATGGGCAATCATACTGGATAAGACGGGACGCAGATGCAGAATAGAAGTTTAGTACAAGATTATATCGAAAGAGCCCAAGTCCGCATTGGAGCTGTCGAGTATCTTTTTTCAAAAAAGTCTTGGGCAGATGTTGTGCGCGAATCGCAAGAGATCGTCGAGCTGGCCCTAAAGGCTTTACTGCGAGATTGCAATATCGACGTTCCTAGAATTCATGACGTGTCAGGAATTTTAACGGAGGAGAAGCGAAAGTTACCAGCTGCTATCCACAAGGATCTCGATAAAATTTGTGATATTTCACGCAGTTTACGTCGCGATCGCGAGCTTGCGTATTACGGCAGTGAGGACTTAACACCCTCTGAATTCTATAAGGAAAAGGACGCCAAAGAAGCCCTAGAGTCCGCCCAGTTCGTAGTGAAGACCGTTAGCCAAGTACTGAAAGCCTAAGTTTATTATTGCCATTGTATATACATGTATATACAATAGTTTATATGTTGCTATATGAACTGACAGATGCTTTTGATAAAGCGAAACTAAAGTATGCTCTTGTGGGCGGATATGCCTTGGCGGTGCACGGACTGGTCCGTGCCACAATGGACGTGGATTTTGTGTTAAGTTTAAAGCTTGAAGATTTCGAGCTGGCGGAAAGGGTCTTGGCAAGCCTTCACTTGCAATCCCGCCTTCCTGTGCGAGCACAGGATATCATTAAAATGCGCGAAGAATATATTAGCACACGAAATTTGATTGCTTGGTCGTTTGTGGATTATAAAAATCCATCACGGCAGGTGGATATTCTTATTACTAAAGATCTGAAAGACCTCGATACAGTGAAACTTTCTATAGGGGGACGCAAGATCGTTGTGGCGACCTTAGAAGCTTTACTTGAAATGAAGCAAGAGTCAGGGCGCCCACAAGATCTTGTCGATATTCAAAACATCAAAGAGAAGTTAAATGGCAAAAGCTAAAACAAAAGCCAAACAAAGAAGGACTAAGGAGCCCCAAGGCATTACACCGGAAGCGGCACTTCAGTTTTTAGAAGATATGCGAATCATGGCCAGTGAAGTGGATGAACCCACGGTTTCAATCAGTTTGCGTGTCCCAGGAAATGTTTTGCGCTCGGTAAAATTCAAGGCCAAACACGATGGGAAAAAATATCAGTCATTGATGATCGAATACATTCGCCGCGGTTTAAAGGCGAACTAAGGCACCGGCGACAAGCGCTGTTGAACTGCCCACTCATAAAGGGCATCCGGCGAAAGCCCCGGGGTGCCCTCAAGTTTCCAATAATTTTTGGGCCAAAAATTCTTATTAAAGTGCATGGGCATGGTCGGAATATTTAAAATTTTCCCAATCAACTCGGAACAGTAAATGGCTTCGTTGCTCCATGAATACCAATAGTCAAAAGGCAGACCCATGTAAGGCATCGCTTCCGTCATGCGCACGGTTTGTGGGATTTCAATGATTTCAGTGATTGTCCCGTGAGTTTGCAAACGACTTAAAGAAATAATGGCCACGTCATCATTGGGATAAGCGTTGAGCCACATGTCACCCAGCTCTTCAAATTGAATCGCCGTGTGCGTAAAGCGCCCCCCTGGTTCGTATTCAACGGGCTGCCCATTTTTATCAAAGGACTGCAGAAAAGCGATGCGTGTTTGCGCAAAACTTAAAGAGGAAAGGACGCTGAAAAAGAAAAACGCCAAGAGGATTCTCATGGCGTTTTTATTACTTTTAATCACTACAGAAGGCAAGGGCGAGAACGCCTTATTTAGAAGCTCCCACGCGGCGTAACCAAAGTGAGGGAGATTTTACAACCGTGACGAGCTCTCCTCCCACAGCTGCCCCGAAGAGCCAAATAAGCCCGGCTTCAAAGGTGACTTCGTGACTGACCATCGCAAAGCCGCCTAAAGAAACTAACGCTAAGGCTGCGATACTGAAAGATCTTGAACGACGAATCACCAACCACTCATCACGAGTTAACATCATTCGCGCGACAATCAGCGAAACGGCCAAATACAAAGCGCCACAGAAAAACTCACAATAGTGCGGAGTAATGCGCATGAAATAATCCATCATGCCGCCGCCTTTAAAAAACAACTGAATACCAAACTGCGAACAACCCATCAAAGACACGGCTGAGCCGAGCAGATGAGCCACACCCAACTTGCTAGCCACTTTCCCGGTCGAAGGGAGTTCTTTTTTTAAATCAGCTTGAATTTTTGCCAGCACAAAAGAGGATCCCGCGGTCGTGTCGGACTCGCTTACAAAAGACTCAAAATCTTTTTTAATGTCTTTCATTTTTCCTCCTTAGCTTTTCTTTGTCAGGCCACGCAACAAACGTAAACTGCGACTAACAATCTGGCGGATGTTGCTTTCGGACTCTTTTAAAACTGCCGCAATTTCTTCGTACTGAAATCCGTCAAAATGTTTGAGTTCCAACGGTTCTCGAAATTCCTCAGGCAACGACTGAATAGCTTTTTTGAGCGCCTCACTGAGTAGCGTGTCTTCGCCGGTTGTATCACTCTCATCGCGCAAAAAATAGGAAATTTCTTCTATATCGGTAACATTCTTGTTGTATTTTTGCTTCAGGTTAATAACCTGATTATGCGCAATGGTAAAAAGCCAGGCTGAAAAATTACCGCCAATAAAGGATTCGCGTTTTTCAAAAACACGGGTTAAAATTGTCTGAAACGCATCTTCGGCTGCTTCACGGGTTTTCATGACCCTGAGACAATATCCAAAAAGCCGTTTATCGTAGCGGCGATATAACTCACGAAATGCTGTATCGTCGTTATGCTCGCGTACCAGTGCAAAAAGTTCTTCGTCTGTTCGCTCCATAAAGGCAAGACCTGCTAACTTTGAATAAAAAGATCAAATCAGGTCTCAATTTACAAAAACCGACGGTGATGCAAAAAGTTACAACCATAAAATTATGAAAACAAAGACCTTATATGTGTGCCAACAATGTGGATATTCGCAGCCTCGCTGGGCGGGTAAATGCCCTTCCTGTGGCGAATGGAATACGTTGGTCGAAGAGCAGCAAAAAAAAATTACTGCCGTTGAGGAGCGCCGGTTTACCGGTTTACACGGCGCGGCAGCGCCAACTCCATCGCATCCCATTTTGCTTGCTCAGATTCAGCGCGAACCGGAAGAACGATTGGTCACGGGAATTGGTGAATTAGACCGGGTGCTTGGCGGCGGAATTATGCGCGGTTCGCTGATTTTAGTGGGCGGCGACCCAGGTATTGGTA
>JABWCO010000141.1 GCA_013360185.1 Bdellovibrio sp. | reverse complement strand
ACCTTCACTGGTCGGTACGCCGGGTGGTTATGGTGCTGCGGGATTGTTACTTAATATTACGGCGATGAATCGAGATACCGCATTCACCTTGCGTTCGGAATACGGTATCGCGAATTTGTGGGTGTCTTTGGATTACCGCTATCTTAAAACCTTTAATGAAGACCTGGATTTCAGCTCTAACATTTTAGGTGCGGGAATCGTTGCAGACTATTGAGCTTTACAAGAAGCTGTTACTAAAGTCTTAGCTGAAAAATATCTTTTTGTCGTTTTGCAAACCAACGCTTGCTCTTCGCAATTTGCAACAGCGTAAACGTCGCCTTTTTCAGTCAAACCAACCACTGTGTTGCCTTGGCACCAAGTTAGATATTCAACTTCTTGATCGCCACCAACAGATTCAACATAACTAGCGGCATTTGCTACAGTTGCACCAGCAACCAACATCATAGATACGATAAATGCTTTCATGAATTACTCCTTCAGAGTCCTATTTTTTCAGCGGCAAGAAGTACCCCCGCTCTTTAGCAGAGGCAAGTCCGAACCACCCACCATGAAAACTCGCTATGTCTAATCTTTAGACGATAAAGCGACAGGGCGGCTGGCAATGCGACCCACTGGTATCTTACGGTGTCCGGCATGTCCGGAAGTCAGGACAAAGTTCTTAACTCCTGGACGAAATCCTTTTTTAAAAGTCTCAGCTGTGAATAAACGCGCTTAGAGCCAGGCGCAACCCTTGAAGAACAGTCCGGCGAACAACTTAAAAGGGGTCATTATGAAGAAACAAGTTCTAGCACTATTAGTTCTAACAAATTTGATGGCGGGGTGCCAGGGGGGCGGTAACGACACCCCAAATTCTGGGGTCCAAGCGACAGGTGGCGAAGGTCCAAAGACAGAGGGCGGAGAAGGTGTTTCCAGCAGCGAACGTCCTTCCTTAGCAATCGAAAGAAATGAACTTACGAATGAGCTTAAAGTTTTAATCCGCCCGGGGACAGTCGACATTCTTTCGATTAAGCGTTTGGATTTTGGCACGGGCAAAGTGGAGGAATATCAACTTCACCCTGGGCAAGACTTTGAAGATGTTGTGCCTGCCGGGGACAGCATTTTACCGTGGGTTTTAAAATACTCAGTCAAAGCGGGAAGAGCAACACACACCTTTGAGGTGAAAGAATATAAAGACCTTAAAATCGACTCTAGACTGAATTTGTCTTTATATCTCAATTCCACAAACTCTTTGCGCTTCAGAAATATTAAGCTGGGTCGCAATGCCATTCTTTCGACAGAGGGTCGTAATGTTGTCGTGACCGCCGAATATCTGGAAGCTGAAGTGGGTTCGGTGATTGAAAACCTTTCTGAGAAAAGTGCAGCGCTTCCAGCTCGCGAACTACAAGAGGGAAAATACGGCGGCAATATCACTTTAAGCGTACGAAAAATTGAAGGCTATTTAAAAATAAATATGCGCGGAGGCAAAGGCGGACCCGGCGTGAGAGGTTACGATGTCGCAGACTCTGATCGGGGATCCGCCGGGGCAGAGGGGGGCGGCGCAAGAGCGAACCCTGGGACGCGAGGAAATGTGCGTTTGGATATTCCAGGCATCGAAGCCTATTGCATCAGCGAAGCGGCAGACGGAACAAAGGGGGGTAAAGGCAAATCAGGCGGTCCCGGAGCCCGCGGGGAAAAAGGTGGCGGAACCGGCAACTTGATGCTGCAGATTGATGAGACCAACAGATTCTATTACGAAGTGACCTCCACTCCAGGAGAGCCCGGCGAAGGCGGCCCAGGTGGCAAAGGAGGTCTTGGCGGAGTGGGAGGCGCTCCAGGAAAACGCGCAGATGTTTGTGCACGGGTTCCTAGCGCTGGGGCAGAAGGAGATCGTGGCGACAACGGTGCGCAAGGGGCGCGTGGCGAGTTGGGTGATCTGAATCAATCCTGCATTCACAAGGGCGATCAATATTCATGTACAGTTCAACGATTTGTTAAGGGAGTATTCTAATGAAAAAAAATAAATTTTTATCTATGGGCATGAGCAGTGTTTTATTTCTATCGGCATGCAGCTCTAACAACAACGTAACGTTAGCTCCAGAAGTGCAGAAGGTCGGCGCAATATCTCAAGAGGAGCACGAGTTCTTTGATTTTTGGAGTGACGTGGCCGTGAGCACTCAACCACAAATTGGCCTGGCAGAACTCCTACGCCCTTATCTTGATAAAAACCTTGTTCAAGCGAGATCAGAAAAGTTAACGCCCGATGCCCAGTTTATGAAGGAATTTTTGCGAGAGCGAACAGCTATTAAGCACAAGTATTTGGTCGGCCAAGTGCCCTTTGCAGATGACTTTGATTTATTAAATGGCTCATTGCTTTACCGCCAAGATCACCGCGCTTTTAGTTCCGAAGGTTTTGTACAAAAGTTCGACTGGGCCTTGCAAATAGAAGTTCAAAATCGAGCGATGCAGTCGCTGGTACAAGCCTTCACCGATCGGGCTGAAAAGGTTGCGAAGGAACTTGCTCCTTATGTGCTGCGCGAGCTGACGTCTGAAGATTTACAAAAGGTGAATGCTGTTTCTGGGACGCGTGAAGAAAAGATTCAAAAGATCGTGGTTCTTCTTAAAAAATACGACAAAACGCTTTCGGCCTATAAATTTAACCCTGAAGACAACACAAAGCTTGTTGTCTTGGGTCTTGTCGCCAGGGTTGTCGCAGATCATCTCGCAAATCACCAAACCGCACAGCAGATCATCGCTGCGGTGACTGAATTTAAAAAAACAGTCGAACTTGTACAAGAGGTCGGGGGCTTGGTACAGGCGATTGAAAACAACAAAAAACAAATGAAACAAGACTGGGATAAAATGCGTCAGGGCATGAACGGTTTTGTTAAGGACGTAAAAGAAATTAAAATGGGTATCAGCGATCAAACCCGGGCTGAAAGTTTGCGCCTTATCGATGACGCCATAAGGGGACGTTTGCAAGAAGGTCCGGGAGGAAGCTTTATTTCCACTCGGCAACAGCTCAATAAAAATATGGAAACCTTTGTGAATAGCGCGGCCTCTGCAGCTAACGGTCTAAATAATATCATTAATGCGACGGAAGCAATAACGACGAAATTGGGCATAAAGCTAGATCCTGGCGTTCAAGAGGCGATGAAAGCGGCAAGACAAATTTCTTCTGCAGTCAGTGTCGCGAAAAACGTGATGACCGCCTATGCAACAGGTGGATTTGTGGGTGCGCTAGGGGTTTTGGGTGGTGACGGTGGCTTAGCTGTTTTTGGTGGTGGTGCTCAGGATGCTATGGCTGCTGATTTGAAAGAAATAAAAAAGGAGCTTCAAGAAATCAAACGCCTGCAGGTGCAAATGCTTGAGATGCAAGTGGAGACAATGAAAGTAATCCGCGATTTGGCCTTAATGTTAGAGTCTTACCATCGTGAACAAATGTATGTGCTAAAAGAGCTTAAGGGTTTGACCTTGATGAATTATGAAGCGCAGTTGATCAGTGCCCATCAAGAAATTCGTTCTTGTGAGGAAATGCTTAACTTTGCGGTCCGTATGAATAAAAATCTGAACGATAATCCTTTTCAGAACAACAACATTAGTGTCGTGGGGCTGAACCGAGATGTTATCTATTCGCCTCTTAAAGATGCCGGGAAGATGAATGACTTTATTCAATCCCTGGGCGTCGGCAAGTTTGCTTCCTGCCAAGAGGGTCTAAATAAAGCGTTTGCAAGCTCGTCGGCCAAAGAAAATCCCATTCAGTTGGTGGAGCGTCCGGAAGAGAATCTGCTGAATGTATTCTATCGGGAAAAATATGTCCCCCTATTGCAACGCCTTAAAGTTCTTGAAAAGGAGCGCAGCTATTCCGCATTAGCTTTGCACATTCCGGCGGGCAATGTGTCGACCTTACAGAAGAAAGAGCTGTATGAACGAGGCCCTGACAGCAATCGTTATTTAGAAAACCTACAGCACTTAATTTCAGCGCAAGGCCTAGAAAGATATGCAGAAATCTTATTGTTGGTAAGTCCGATAGTGTCGTTTGATAAAACAACTTGGGAACATTTTTTAAAAGATAAAAGTTCTCTTAAGGGCAGCTATGACTTGTCTTGGCAGAGATCCTATTGGTGGATTAGCAACGCTTTTTCGTTAACACAAACGGCAATTTCTCAAGAAACGCTTTTGGCCGGAGAACCGCTATTAAAAAGTTTATACTTTGAGTTTGCGGATATTTTGCGAGCAAAAGATGACTGTCGTGTTCCCGCATCAACATTTTCATGTGCGGTAAAAACAAACCCAATGTTGCGAGATAACCTGTTGATGTATTATCTCAGTCACTATCCTAAAGTGAAGCGCGGCCTGGCCAATTATCGGGATGCTTTAGCGACAAAAAATCTGGATGGGTTGGGGGCTTTGTTGGGTTCTGATATGGCGAGTTTCTTGGCTTTGCGAAAAGTGAACGGCGAAGACAAATTGATTCTTAAGTGGTCCACAACAGATGAAAACCTGATTTCAGTTTTCCCCACAGCAGATCAATTGTGGGCAGGGGATCTTAAGTATTCGGAAAACATGCCTCGACTGTTAGCTTTGCAAGAAAAACTTGCTAACGCTTTATTAGAGGTCACGCCCATATATGTGAACGATGAAACGAAAGAAGAGCTGTTAAAATCTTTGCTGGTCAAATAATCTAAAAAAAGGAGTTCAGAGTCTTGAACTCCTTTTTTCTGTCGAAGGGACGCAGGTACCTTGCGTGGGCGGCAGGAAGCTGGTACGTTCCGCCCATGACGAAGGTTCGATTTACTGTGGCTTATGATGGTACTGGGTACTGTGGTTGGCAAAAGCAGAAACAAGAAGGGCAGATCTCTGTTGGCCATGTGATTGGTCAGGCATTGGAAAAGCTTTTTAATGAAAAGATTGATTTGTTTGCTTCCGGGCGCACGGATGCCGGGGTTCATGCTTTGAATCAGGTTTGTCACTTTACGACTTCGCGCAAGCTCGATCCGGCTAAAAAATGGGATTTCTGTTGGGCCATGAATTCGCAACTGCCACCAGGGATCGTGGTAAAAAAGGCCTGGATTGCACCCGAAGAATTTCACGCGACCCTGTCAGCGACCCATAAAACTTACCGCTACCTGATTTTGAATCGTCCTCGCCCCAGTGCTCATTTAAACCGCTATATGGCCTGGGAAAGACAGGAAATCAATCTGGCTCACCTGCAGGAAAGTTCTAAATTTCTTTTGGGATATCATGACTTTAAGTCCTTTCAGTCGGTCGGAACGCCAATCAAAAATACCCAGCGCCATATTTACCAAGCCGACTGGCAATGGCGCAGACCCGGGGTTTTGCAGTTCACGATCACTGGCAGCGGCTTTTTAAAGCAGATGGTTCGCAATATCGTGGGAACCTCCCTGCTGCTTGAAAAAAAAGGCGAAAACCCCAATAAAATGAAAGAGATAATGGATTCCTTAGAGCGTCGAAATGCGGGGGCTCCGGCGCCGGCTCAGGGACTGTATCTTATGCGAGTTTATTATCCCGAGAACCTTGACAATGGGTGTATAGAACTTTAAAACATCTCTTCCCGCAAAATAGTGTAAGAGCCCGTTGTTAAACTCAAACATATTTTTGCCGAATGTGCAGACGGTAAAACTACGCATTCAATTAAACTGGAGATCTATAATGAAAACTTTTAATGCTAAAGCAGATGAAGTTGAAAGAAAATGGTGGATCGTTGATGCCGCTGACCAAAAAGTTGGTCGTGTAGCTACAACTATCGCAACTATCCTTCGTGGAAAAAACAAAGCTATCTACACTCCAAACGTGGATACTGGTGACTTCGTTGTTGTTATCAACACGGATAAACTAGAGCTTTCTGGAACTAAATGGGAAGACAAAAAGTACTATCGTCACTCTCGTTTCTTTGGTTCTATGAAAGAGATGACTGCAGCTCAAGCGAAAGAGAAAGATTCAACTTTCATCTTGAACGAAGCTGTGCGCGGGATGCTTCCTACAAACAAGCTTTCTCGTCACGTTATCATGAAATTGAAGGCGTATCCTGGTGCTGAGCATCCTCATGCTGCTCAAAAGCCAGCTCTTTTCACACTTCCTTCTAAGAAGTAATCGGAGATAGACAATGGCAGCAGCAGATAAATTCTATTATGCAACTGGAAGAAGAAAAACAAGCTCAGCGCGTGTTTTCTTAAAGCCTGGTAAAGGCACAATCACAATCAACGGTAAAAAATCTGAAGACTACTTAAGCCGTATGCAATCGCGCATGGTTATCGTACAACCTTTGGATCTTTTGGGCCAAATGGGCAAGTTCGACGCTAAAATCACTGTTACAGGTGGTGGTGAGTCTGGACAAGCCGGTGCAATCCGCTTGGGTATCACTCGTGCATTGATCGCATTCAACGCTGAATTCAAAGGTACTTTGAAAAAAGCTGGATTCGTTACACGTGACCCTCGTATGGTTGAACGTAAAAAATACGGTAAAGCGGGTGCGCGCCGTAGATTCCAATACTCTAAACGTTAAGATTTTCGCTTCGGCGAAGATTGTTTGGATCAGGAAGAAAAAGGGGAGCTGTTTCAGCTCCCTTTTTTTTGGCTTTCACGGACTTCTTTACAGCCCTTGCGCTTATGAGTTTCTTTTTTTAAACGTCTTTTTATCTATTCATAAAATGAATAATTTCTTTATTATTATCGGTCTACAATAAATCCTCTTCTGGACATAAAACTCTCCCATCAACCAAATAGGAGCTTTTATGAAATCACTTTTAGTACTTATTCTTTTATCAACACCTACGGCGTTTGCGGCGGAATTCAGCCTTTCAAAGGCATGTGAAGCAAAGCTTGAACAGCAAGCGTTGTCTCTTGAAACGACACGCCTTGCAGATTTACGTGAAGTTGTTGCGGGTAAGCTCGAGGCTGATGTGACTTATTCATACAGTCCCATTAAGTCGAAAGTTTCCTTAACGGTGAGTGTGGAAGACAAAGTTGATGGTCGTCATGCTTCTTACCGTGTTTCTGTTTTAAAAACTGAAGCAGAAAACTGCGAAGTGACTTTGACGGAAGCGTCGCTGAGCACTCAGTTTTTGTGTCGCTATTCATCTTACGAGGGACCCGAGGGGCTTCTGAATATTCCAGGAGTGACTTATCAAGACGGTCCCTCTTTAACTCCAGAAAGTATTTTGACCAACCTGCAGAAGGATCAAGTTCTTTCATTTCTAGGTTCTTATGGCGAGTCAGATCCAGGCAAAGCCATCGAGCAAACGGATGATAGTGAAGTGTTGACGGCATTCATCGGTTTGCCGGATGGTCGTCTAGTTATGTACATGGGTGCTTATGGTGGTGATACGGCTTTCGGGGTGTTCTTTTATCACGGCACAACAGGAGTTGCGGGTGATAACAGTGATGGCTCTGTTTGTATCGGGTACAAATAGTATTAAGTCTTAACTTAAAGACAGGAATGAAAAAGGGAGCTTTTTGTAAGCTCCCTTTAATTTTTAATAAACCGCAATGTGGGGACAAATAATTCCTATACTTAGTTCAAATTTCTTGTGAAGCTTTATGTGTCTTTCATGGACATCTGGGGGGAATTACATGAAAAATGCAGCTCGTTTATTGCTTTTAGGTTTGGTCGTGACTTCGTCTTTGTCTTTTGCAAATGGCGAATTTCAACCGTTTATCGTCGGAGGATCTGTAGCTGCAGAGGGAGACTTTCCTTTTATAGCTTCATTGCAGGATTCTTCAGGACACTTTTGTGGTGCTTCTTTAATTCGAAAAAATTGGGTTTTAACAGCAGCCCATTGTATGCAAGGTTCATCGATTAAAAAAGTTATGATTGGGTTGACCGATCAAAAGAGCGCAGCAAAAGCCGAAGCGATCAAAGCCAAGCGTGTGATCGAACATCCTCAATATGATGCCGATAGTTCTGATTTCGATTTTGCTCTGATTGAACTGGAACACGATGCTGTCACCGAGCCTATCACTTTGAATGAAACTGAAATCGATATTTCCTCTGATCCTAAAAATCAAATTATGGCAACAGTGGCGGGGT
>JABWCO010000140.1 GCA_013360185.1 Bdellovibrio sp. | reverse complement strand
CCAAAAGAGTACTTGATAAATCTTTCAGGCTGAAATGAAGTGCTTCCTCAAGAGGACATCAATAGTTGAGGTCCATGGATTTTGGGGGGATTGAAATGAAACGCAACGTGTTTACAATTATCCTAACGGTATTGTTTGCAACGGCAGCTCAAGCGGAGCGAGTTATCGTTATCATGAAAGACAAAGAGTCTTTCAAATCGGCGCACATGGCGTACAAGGCAAAGGGAGCCTACGCACTTAAAGGATTTAGAATTAACGGACAGCCAAGTCATTTGTCAGTAGTTGATGCTCAAGTTGAAGACAGCCTTGAAAACTTGAACACTCTTATTGTTAACGCTTCCAATGAATCAGAAATTGAGAAATTGAAAGCCAATCCATCTGTCGCTTACGTTGAAAGAGAAATCTTCCACGAAGCCCCACGTCCAGTTAAAGGATTTTTGGCTGCGGCACGCACATCTTCTGCTAAACAAGAAGTAGGACAGCAAACTCCATGGGGTATTTACTCTGTGAAAGCTCCCCAAGCTTGGGCTGCTTCTAAAAAAGGTGAAGGCGCGCGCGTTCTTGTGCTAGACACGGGCATTGACGAATCTCATCCTTCTTTGAAAGCGAATTTTGAAGCCGGTAAAGACTTCACTTCAAACTCTTCGGGATCTGATTACACTGATAGCATTGGTCACGGAACTCACGTTGCGGGAACAATTGCCGGTGTTTTGGATAAAAAAGGTTTCACTGGTGTTGCGCCAAAAGCAAAAATCTTAGCTGGTCGCGTATGTTCATCTAATGGCTGTTCAAACGTAGCCATCGCTCAAGGTATCAACTGGGGTATCCAGCAAAAAGTTGACGTGATCTCTATGTCACTTGGTGGCATGTGGTCGACTCCCGCAGAACGTGATGCTGTAAGCAGAGCTGACAAAGCGGGTATTACGGTTGTTGCAGCTTCTGGTAACGATGGCACTCAACGTGTTTCTTACCCAGCCGCTCTTCCAACTGTGATCGCAGTCGGCGCTGTAGACAGTAACCACAAGAAAGCAGACTTTTCTCAATGGGGTCCTGAGCTAGCAGTTGTTGCTCCAGGTGTTGCAGTTGTTTCCTCTGTACCAATGGGCACAGGTCGTGAAGCTTCTGTTGAAATCTCTGTAGGCACAAAAGGCGGCAGAGTGAATGCTTCGACTTTCCAAGGTGCAAAAGAATTGTTGTCTCCAGAGACAAACACTCTAGTTCCTGCGGGTCTTGGTAAACCAGAGGATTTCGCAAAATCGAGTGTAAAAGGTAAATACGCTTTGGTCGCTCGCGGTGAAATCAAATTCAGCGAAAAAGTGGACAACGCTATCGCAGCAGGTGCTGCCGGTATCGTGATCTACAACAACGCTCCAGGTTTGATCCAAGGTGCTTTGACAGAGGACGGTTCAACTCTGCCAGTTGCTGTGTTTATGATCGAACAAACTGTTGGTCAGGATTTGTTGAAGCAAATCACAGCGGGTCAAGTTGTTAAAGCGACTTTGCAAACTATTGCAACTGATTACTCAGGTTTCGATGGTACTTCAATGGCAACTCCCCACGTTTCGGGTGTTGTGGCTTTGATGAAAGCTGCGAACAAGTCTTTGACTGGCGCACAAGTTAAAGCAATCTTGAAACAAACTGCGGTTCCATTGGGACCTAACACGACCAACGAATACGGTTCGGGTCTTGTTGATGCAGAAGCAGCGGTTAACGCAGCGGTTGCAGCTCCACACTAGGCTTAGATATTTAATCTGAGTTTTTAAGACGGCTCCTTTTTTGGGGCCGTTTTTTATTTGTACGACTTCCGTTATCTTGTCATAATTTTTCCATGCAGCATTTACCTTCGATGATTTCTGATTTGGCGTTAATCCTTGGGACCGCCGGTCTTGTGACACTCGTTTTTAAAAGATTGAATCAGCCTATTGTGCTTGGCTACTTGGTCGCGGGATTCCTCGTCGGTCCCAAGACTTCTATTTTTCCAACGGTGGTTAGTGGTGACAGTATCAGCTTGTGGGCTGAAGTCGGCGTTATCTTTCTTCTTTTTGCTTTGGGTTTAGAGTTTAGTTTCAAACGTCTTTTACGTGTCGGAGGCACTTCTAGCTTTACCGCCTTGCTTGAAGTACCCATGATGATCTTCTTTGGCTATTTAAGTGGCAGGCTTCTCGGGTGGAGTACCATGGATAGCTTGTTTTTAGGGGGAATTCTTTCTATTTCCTCCACCTCGATTATCATTCGTACTGTTGAAGAGTTAGGGTTTAAAAACTTAAAGTTTGTCGGGATGGTATTTGGAGTTTTAGTTATCGAGGATCTCGTCGCGGTATTGTTGATGGTTTTATTAACCACGGTGGCACTGACGCGAGATTTTGCTGGCACAGAAATGTTAGCTGCAATTGTGAAGCTGTCTTTTTTCTTGGCTATTTGGTTTGTTGCAGGAATCTTTCTTTTGCCGTCATTCTTAAAAAGAGCGCAACGGCTCTTAACTGAGGAGACGGTTTTGGTTGTTGCCGTGGGTTTATGCCTGGTTATGGTGGTATTCGCTACCACGGTGGGCTTTTCTTCGGCTCTGGGTGCTTTTATCATGGGTTCTATCTTGGCAGAAACTATCGAGGGTGAGCGTATTCACCATCTGGTGGCGCCAATTAAAAATCTTTTTTCTGCGGTGTTCTTCATTTCTGTCGGCATGTTGATTGATCCTAGTGTGATTGTAACTTACTGGCGTGAGGTCTTGTTACTTTCTGCAGTGGTCATTGTTGGTAAGACCGTCAGTGTGACTTTGGGATCTATTTTGGCCGGGCAAACATTAAAAACTTCGGTGCAATCTGGAATGGCTTTAGCGCAGATCGGAGAGTTCTCGTTTATTATCGCGACTCTCGGTTTGAACTTGAAAGTCATCAGTGAGAAAATGTATCCGCTAGCAGTGGCAATTTCCGTAGTTACGGCCTTTACAACTCCGTACATGCTTCGTTCATCCGAAAAAGTGTATACTTTGCTTGAAAAGGCGCTGCCACCAAGATGGATTATTGCCCTCGATAATTATAGTATGATTTCGTTTTCCATGTCAGGAAGCAGAGAGTGGCGCGAACAAGTGCGTGCCTACATTCTAAAGGTGCTTTTAAATTCAGTTGTGATCATTGCGATCTTTCTTTTAATGTCTCGTGTTTTTTTGCCTTTCCTTTTAGAACGGCAAATGGAAGAAGGTTCGGCAAAATTTATTTCTTTAAGCTCCACCTTAATTTTAAGCGCGCCCTTTCTTTGGGCACTCGCATTCGGTCGGACTCGGCGATTTGATTTGCTCTTGGTCGATCAGAATAGGGTCAGCCATAATTACGTGTTTCTTGTTTCGCGCATTATGCTGGCCGTGGGCTTAGTTGGCGCTATGGTGGCGCAGTTTGTCCCACTCGTGTGGGCCGTCGGAATTACAGTTTGGATGGCCATCGTTGTGGGCTTTATTTTGGCGAAAAAGCTAAGTGAAATTTACCAATGGTTTGAAAATCGTTTCTTGTCTAATCTGAATGATGAAGTTCAAAAAAATCATGCGCGAAAAAACCGAAGAGCCTTAGCTCCTTGGGATGCGCATATTACAGAGTTTTTGATTCCCTCAGAGGCTGCCTATGTGGGGGTGCCTTTGTCAGAACTTTCTATCCGTGAAAAATACGGTGTCACTATAGCATTGATTGAGCGGGGACGCCGTCGTATTACGGCGCCAGGGCGAAGTGAATCTTTAATGCCTCACGATTCCGTGCACGTGATCGGTACGGATGAACAATTGTTGAAGTTCAAGTTATTCGTAGATGCCGAACGAGTGCTCGAAAGTTTTGAAGATGAAGAAGACGTAGAATACAGTCTCGAGCAGTACCTGCTCAGCGAGACCTCGCCCTATTTGCAAAGGACCATTCGCGACTGCGGTCTGCGCGAAATTACCAACGGTTTGGTTGTCGGTATCGAACGCGAAGGAAGAAGGATTCTTAATCCGGACTCTAGCGAGGTTCTTAAAGTCGGCGATACCTTATGGATAGTCGGCGACCGTGATAAAATATTGGCGCTGGTTTAAATTTTCCAGCGTACGAGTTTACGGATAATATCGATCTTGAAGCTGGTGTAGGGTGGGTACACTAGACGCATGAATTTTCCCCAGGCGCTTTGGATTAAGACTGGCTTTTCATGGGAAAAGGCTTTAAAGCCATAAACTCCGTGATAGCTACCCAGGCCACTTTCTTGGACTCCGCCAAAAGGCAAACCGTGATGACTAAAATGAATCACCGAATCGTTGATGCATACACCGCCAGCCGATGTGCTCTGTAAAACTTCATCGATGTTCAGCCGGCTGTGTGAATACATGTACAGAGCCAAGGGCTTCGGGCGTTCATTGATAAAGTGAATAGCTTCGTTCAGGTTCTGAAAGGAAATCAGGGGCAGCAGCGGGCCAAAGATTTCCTCTTTCATGACGTCACTGTTCAGATCTACTTTTTCTAAAAGTGTCGGCGACACAAAACGTTGCTCTTGATCAACGTCACCACCATACCCAATCTCTGCATTTCTTTTTACCGCGTCCTCAATCAGGGATTTCAGCCGGAGGGTGTGTTGAGTCGAAATAATCTGGGCATAGTCAGGGGAGTTTTTTTGTTCTAAAGACGAGTGGCCATAAAAATCTTTGATTTTCTTAATCAGAGCCATTTTAAAGCGCTCGTAAACCTGTTGTTCTACCAGGATGTAATCTGGGGCTATACAAGTCTGGGATGCATTTACAAACTTTGCCCAAGCAATTTTTTCTGCGGCAATTTCGATATTTGCCGAAGAATCAACGATCGTGGGGGACTTTCCACCTAACTCCAAGGTCACGCTGCTAAGATGGCGGCTAGCGGCCTCCATGACGATTTTACCGACCCGAGTACTTCCCGTAAAGAAAATGTGATCAAAGGGAAACTTCAGCAGTTCTTGTGTAGTTTCAGCACCACCTTGGATAACGGTTACGTGATTTTCTGAAAAACAGTCGTGGATGATTTTGGCAATCAGACGACTGGTGTGATTGGTAAACTCAGAAGGTTTCAAAATGGCGCAGTTACCGGCGGCAAGGGCTGAGATCAGCGGTGTTATCATCAACTGAAAGGGGTAATTCCACGGACCAATGATTAAACAAACGCCGCGGGGTTCCTTATAGATGTAACTTTTAGCGGTCGCGAGCATCAATGAACGCGCTACTTTTTCGGGGCGGGCCCAGCGTTTTAACTTCTTTTTCACGTACTGAATTTCTTTAAGAACAGGATAAATTTCTGTTAGCAAAGTTTCGGCTTCGGGCTTTTTAAAGTCCTGTTTTAAGGCGGCAACAATATTTTCTGTGTTGTTTTCAATCGACCTTTCTAGTGTCGTTAAAAATTCCACTCGAGCGGCAAGGGATTCTTTGCGAAGACGAAGACTGTGTTGCTTTTGGTGTAAAAAAATCTGTTCTAACATACAGGTATGTTAGGGCGGTGGTAGCAAAATTTGCAATTTAAAAACTAAAGAATCTGACTGCACATTCTCGGCATGACGGTGTTTTTATAGCGCAAGACCGAGTGAATAATCTGTGTTCCCAAAGCATTACCCATCAGTTCGGGGTGATACTGTAATAATAAGCCGCGGCCATTTTTTAGTTCCGTGGCTTCGACGGTGCCATCGTGACTGCGGGCGGCTACTTCCAAAGGCCCCCCGGGGTGATAGATCACCGACTGGTGATGCAAAGAATTTACTGTCAGGTGGCGTTGCTCACCAGCAATTGACTTTAAGAGGTTGTTCTTGGTGTTTAAAACTTCAATCGGGTGCCAGTTGTTGCTATGCTCAATGCGCGTGCCTTTGTGAAAAGGCAAGTCTTGAATCAGTTTGTAACCCAAGGCGACCGCTGAGATTTGTGAACCACGACAAACTCCTAGCAAAAACCCTTTTTCATATTTCACGTAAGACTTAATCAGCTCCAGCTCGAATTGGTCGCGACGGGGTACGGTGTTGCGTGCATGAAAGTCCTCAGCTCCGTAAGCCGCAGGTGTTACATCTTCACCTCCGATTGCTACTAGCAAAGGAAATTTTAAGGCGATCTGTTGTTGCAGATCTTTCGCTTCTCCGCGCGAAAGTCCTAAGTCCGCAGCCAATGGCAAAATGTAGGATTGATGTTTTGCTTGGGCGAATATTGTTTTAAAGTTTTGCACGCGTTCAGAATTCAAGGTGAGGTCTTTTGGCAGGTTTGCAATCATCAGAGCGCGTTGCTCGCGATCTGTGGAAGCCAAAGGTTTAAATCCCTGCAGGGGCAAGTCCGGACTTCTTCCCAAAAAAAGTTCTAGCAAATCGGTATTTTTAGAAAGTTCATGCAGATATCTTTGCGCCGCATTTTCAGGAGTCTCCGCGGCGCGCACCGGTAAGATCAGGGGAGCCAGCGTATTTCCCGGGTTCCATTCATACAGGCGTAGCAATTCTGGCGTGAGGTTTGGATCTGCTGCGTTTGCGCAGATTGGCGCCACCAGTAAAATAGTTAAACAGCTGAGTCGCTTAAGATTGCATATAATGGATCTCAAAGTTTTGTGAATCATACCTTAGAGATAAAGCAAAACAGAGACCCACATTTATACAACGTCGAGGTCTTTTTCGAAAACGTCGCACAAGTAATCTACGACATCCTCTAGTGACTCATTTTGAGAAAAAACGTTTCGTTGTTGCTGATAACTTGGTGTCTTCATATCTATGTTAATTAGATCTTGTATGTACTGCGTGTAACCCAGGGCCTGGCTATCGTCTTTCATATCTGCGAGTAAGTCCAGAATGTCCGTGACGGCGGGCTTGGTTCTGCCTTCGTTATCTAGCAAAATTTCTGCATCTAAACCACTGCGCGCAGCCCGCCATTTGTTTTCACGAATCATCCAGTCTGCGGGAAGAGGTCTTCTGTCCCCTTGATCTAAGCGGCGCTGTATGTGGCGCGCTAAAAGATGAATAAACGCCACCAGTCGGGAGGTGCGGCGAATGCCCGGCACCCCGTCACAGATACGAATTTCTAGAGTGCCAAAGTGGGGGCTGGGACGAATGTCCCACCAAATATCTTTGTAACTTTGGATGGAGTTGCTGTGCATAAGTTTTCCGACGATATCTTCAAAGTCTTGCCAGTTTTCTACCCGACAAGGATGTCCGCCAGCAGGGTGGGCTTCAAAAACCGTGATGCGCGACGAAGCCAATCCGGTATCGTTGCCCGTCCAGTATGGAGAGCTTGCTGATAAGGCTAAAAGGTGCGGCAAATAGTACAAAAACTCATTCATCATTTCGATGCAATGTTCGCCATTTCGGGTGCCCAGGTGCACATGCAGGCCATAGATCATCAGGCGGCGGGCAATATGTTGATTGCGCTCGATTAAATTTTGATAGCGTTCTGCAGGATAGAAAACTCTATTTTGCCAGCGTGCAAAAGGGTGGGTTCCATTCGCGGCCAAGCGCACGCCGTTTTTTTTGCAGATACGTAACAACTCACGGCCGGTCAATAAGAGTTCTTCCTCCACTTCTTGCACGGACTTACAAATGGGCGTGTCGATCTCAAGCATGCTTTGAAAAATCTCTGGTTTCAGATGTGGCCCGGCTAAAGACCACTCTTGCAGAATTTCTGGCGAGATGGGGTGGAGGTTGCGTGATTCCGGATGGATGATTTGCAACTCCACCTCAACGCCTAACGAAAATATTTCAGACTTGCCGAAGGGAATAGGCGAGGATTTGAATGTCATCAAAATACCATAGGGAGTTTGCCGAGATGGTGCAAATTTAAATCGGAAAAGATATGACTTTGTGCGTTTTGCCAAAAAAATGGGGGAGGTTATCCCTCCCCCGGACTCGTGATGAAGGGAACCACCAAACCTTCACACAGAGTCGCCACTAACTTTTTTTTAAACCTTTTTCTTAGAGTCGTTTGCGTCGTGCCTCAACCCGGGCGGGGCTGCGTGCCACAGTGATCCACAGTGAGTACATCACAACTCCTGAGTAGAAGAGGCAGAACATCGCGACACCATGCAAGTCCGTCATAAGCCCTCCTTTTTAAGACCTTCCCTGGTCTTATGAAACTTGGGAGAGCCATCCTAGCGTTCCCTTGTTTCCGTCTTC
>JABWCO010000139.1 GCA_013360185.1 Bdellovibrio sp. | reverse complement strand
CTGGATGAAATTGGTGAGTTACCATTGTCTGCACAAGTTCGATTGTTAAGGGCCATTCAAGAAGGTGAAGTTTATCGCGTCGGTGGTAAAGACCCGATTCGTGTCGATATCCGCTTGATCTGCGCAACCAACCGCGAATTGGACCAAGAGGTTATTAAAGGCAATTTCCGTGAGGACCTTTTCTATCGTATCAACACAATCGTAGTAAGTGCTCCACCACTTCGTCGTCGTAAAGAAGATATTCCTGCACTGGTGAATCACTTCTTGAATCACTCTCAGCACGCGTATTTGAATCGCGGCCGCACGTTGCATGAAGATGCGATGAAAGCTTTGGCTCGTTATGAGTGGCCAGGCAATATTCGTGAATTGCAAAACGTGTGTGAAAGACTGCAGATTTTGTCTGACGGCCACATGATCATGTTGAATGACGTTCCTGAAAACATCCGCAATGGCGAGACAGAAAAAGACATCATTGATTACGATCCACAAATGACTTTGCACGAACTAGAGAAGCGTTACATCCTTAAAGCTTTGGCGCACTTTGGTGGTAATAAAACTCAAGCGGCTAACAACTTGGGTATTACGATCAAAACTCTTTATAACAAACTTCACGAATACGGTGAGTTTGAAAAGTTCGCCGTTCACACAAAACCGATGAAGTAATATTCATCGTCCTTAAATTCTAGCTGCCCCGGAGTGGTTCCCTCTCTTTTTCCACTCCGGGGTTTTTTATTTGGACCACCTTCTTTCCCTGGTCTCTTTTTACCTTGTGCAGCGGCCCCTCATCTTTCGACTTTTTTACATCCCGAGCGGCGTTTTCCGTCACCTCGTAAAATCACTGTACAAAATTGAGACGTGGAGACCCATTGAATGTTTTACAGGATGGCTTGGGCATTGCACAGATACAACTCGAGGTAAGAGGTTGTTATGAATAAATTTGTTGTGATGTTCATGTCTGTTTTGTTTGTGGCTCAGTCCAGCAGTGCCGCATATGATATTCGTCCCGGCGTTGTCGTTCCTTCCTCAACTCCACGATACGACGGCAGATCCCTGTCTCTTGAACAATGCATGAGGCATCTGGCGCAGCTCGGAACCTTTGAATCAGGCATTGAATCGGCTTGTTCGTATCCTAGTAGAATCGACTCAAACTTTCTTTCTTGTACCTATAACTTAGCCTTGCAGTTAGGTGAAAAAGAGGCAGCCAACGTAGACTTCGCGGGATACGCCTGTACGTACACGCAAATAAACTCTGCGGAACAAGTTTGTGCCGTTAATTTAGTTAAATACTTCGGCCTTAAAGTGGCAAATATTAAACCCTTTGTCATGGGTCTTTGTAAAAACGCGACGAACCCTGAGTATGCGCAGTGTGTGATTCAATTGCACTATAACGGAGGCCAAGTCACCTCAGCAGAAAACCTTCCGATTGATGCCGATCGTTTGTGTCGTCAGGGCACTAATAAAGAACTCAACGCATGTATCATTCAAAAGTTCCAGGCCGGTTATGGTCGCAATGATAAAAATTTAGGTGTGAATGTGGCTCTTTCTTGTTTCGAAGAGCACGACCCCGCAACTAAGGCGCGCAAAGAAGAAGAACGTCGCCGCATTGAAGAGCAACGTCGTATCGAGGAGCAACGCCGACAAGAAGAGCTGCGTCGTCAACAAGAACAAAAACGTCAAGAAGAGGCGCGTCGCCAGGAAGACTTGCGCAAACAACAAGAGCAACGCCGTTTAGAAGAACAACGTCGTCAAAATGAAATTCGTATTCAACAGGAAGTCCAGCGCCGCATGGAAGAACAGCGTCGTCAGGAAGAAATTCGCCGCCAGATGGAGGCTCAGCGTGCCGCCGAACTACAACGTCAGCAAGAGCAGCAGCGCCGCCAAACAGAGCAAGCACGCATTGAAGAGCAGCAAAAACAAAAAAGCCTTGATGACTTAATTGCCAAGCAAGAAGAAAAACATCGCCTTCAAGAAGAAGGTAAGAAAAGACAGCAACAGCCGCTTGAAGAACAAAAGAAACAAAACGAAGCCAAATCTCAACAAGAAGAGGCGCGCAAAAAACAAATAGAAGAACAGCGCAAACAGCAAGAGGCAGCTAATAAAAAGCAGCGTGACGAAGAAAAGAAGAGACAACAAGAAGAAGAAAACAAAAGACGCCAGCCACCGATAAGACCGCCAGATGCTCCGGAAGCAGGAAGCAATGATGGCGTGATCGTAGATCTTCCTAAATTAGATTAAAAATAAAAAAGCCCCTTTCTAGGAAGGGGCTTTTGTTTTGATAAAGAAAGTGTTTTAGGAAAAGCTATTTATCGTAAAGTTCCGCGAACTTTTTCATGAAACGCACGGTTTGTGTGATGAGTTCTTCCCTGGGAGTTTCATGCAAAATGCACTCAAAGAAAAACATTCCGTCCATATATGTGTCGACATCAAAACACACTTCTTCCACTTTAGTGCCAGCACGTAATTTACCCTTGTCTGCCAAACCTTGGATTCGTTCGACCAAGCGGTGATCCAGCTGCATGGGAATTGTTTCGCGCATACGTTTTTTAAACTGCTTATTTACCAAGGCTTGCGAAAAGATGATTTTTGCAAAGTCGGTGTGTGTGCAGCCATCCTTAATACGATCTTTTACATAACACTCTAGCTCTTGCGCCAAAGTTTCTTGGGCAGGGTAGGGCAGCTCGCGATGATTCATCTCGTGTAAGAAGCTTTCGATAATCGCAAGCAAAAGGCCTTCTTTGCCGTCAAAGTAACGTGCGATTAAGGACTCGTTCACATCTGCTTTTTTTGCGATCATTTTGGTCGTCGCTCCGTCAAAGCCATGCTTTGAAAAAATCTCGCGACCTGCATTTAATAGGCGCTCCTCAGAGGCCGAACGGTCCCTCTTTTTGCACTTAACTTGAGCATCACCCTGATCGAGGGCCGCGTCTTTTTGAGATGTTTCCGTCATTGAAAACCTCCTGAGAATAAGTATAAATACCCGAAATCTCTTATCTTTGTCTAGTGTATCATAAGGAATTTTTATTATCAATCAAGTAATTGATTGCTTACTTAGGCGACTTCAGCTAGTTTAAGTATGTAAGCGATTACATAACGGAGTGAAAATATGAAAAAAATCGATATCCTCCAGGGCTCTAGTTTGTTGTTGGTCTTCCTCGCTCTTTTAGCAGGAAGTTCTGCAACAGCCATGTCACTAGATGCTTATCTGGACAAAGTAAAACAAGAAGGCTTGGGCTATAAAACCAGCTCGGAACAAGTGGAGGCTTCCGCACTTAAAGGGCGTGAGGCCGATGTCACGTTCACGCCGCGCCTGTTGTTGAATGCAAGACTGGGCCACGACGGAAAAGAGCAATTCGCCTCTGCGATCACCTACGATAAGTTGCGTATGCAAAACTATTCTTTGGGTGTGTCGCAGGAGTTTAGCTTTGGTCTGCAGACCAAACTATCTTATGCCTTAGATAGAACCGAGGTGGAAGGTGCAACTTTGCCAGCTGGTACAAGCAACACATTTTGGACGGCGACTCCGACTTTAGAGTTAACGATGCCTTTATGGGGTAATGGCTTTGGGCGCACAGCACGCGCGAATCAAGAACAAACTCGTTACGCAAATCAAGCAGAGCAATACGGGGCTGAAGCTTCTTTAAAAGGTACTTTGGTTGAAGCTGAAGCAGCTTATTGGAGATTAGCCGCCGCCCAAGAAGTGGTATCGGTGCAAACTCGAGCTGGTAAGCAGGCGCAAAGCATTTTGGATTATGTCAGCCGCAAAGCTAAAATGAACTTGGGTGAAAACGCCGATGTACTGCAAGCAAAGGCGTTGGTCGAAGCTACCACCTATCAATTGCAGTTAGCGCGCAATCAAGAAAAAGCGGCTCGTCGAAACTTCAATACCTATATTCATAAGAATGCAGAAGAGCCTGCTCCTCAGTTGGGCGGTATTAACTTTGCTTCTTTAGACAAAGTGTCGATACCCGCAACAAAACCTGGCGATCGCTATGATGTCAAAGCTGCAGAGGCACAAGCATCCTTGGCAAAAGCGGCAGCGACCTTGGTTGGCGAAAGAAATAAACCAACTTTAGACGTTTACGGAAGCTATGCCTTAAACGGTCAAAATGCGGAAATGAATGAAGCTATTAAGGCCGCAGGTCGTACGGAAAGAGACACCGCATTTGTTGGTGTTCGTATGAATATTCCATTGAACTTGTCTGCGACCTCTGATGCCAAAGCCGGGGCTCTTAAAGCCGAAAGGGTTGCGCAGTTAACCTATGAATACAAACAATTCGTGCAAGATCAAGATTGGACCAACCTGACTCAGCAGTTAGGCGAAGCCAAAGAAAATCTGCGTTTAGCGACAAACATCGTGGATGCACAAAAAGCAAAACTTGAAAACGAACGGGCTCGTTTGCGTCAAGGGCGTACGACGACCTATCAGGTTCTTTTGTTTGAACAAGACTTCTCTCAGTCCGAAGTCAGCCGAGTGCAAGCAGCTTCGGCAATTCTGGGACTTCAATCACAAATTAAACTTTACCAGTCTTCTTTAGCAGGAGGTAACTAGCCATGAGCTTACCTAAGATATCGATTAGCAGACCTATTTTTATTACCTGTGTGACCATTGCTATCGTGGTGGTTGGTTGGGCCTCTTTTAAATCTATGTCAGTGGACTTGTTCCCTGACGTCAGTATTCCCGTTGTGACTGTGCAAACCGTGTACGCGGGTGCCGGTCCTTCAGAGATCGAAACCTTGGTCAGTCGTCCAATTGAAGAAGAAGTCAGTACGATTTCTGGTATCAAACGTTTGACTTCAAAAAGCTTAGAAGGTGTTTCGCAAGTTATCGTCGAATTCAACAGCAGTGTTGATGTGAAGTACGCGGAACAACAAGTGCGCGATAAAGTAAATATCGCCAAACCCAAATTGCCTGATGAAGCGGAAGATCCCGTTATCAGAAAGTTTGACCCGGCTGATACGCCCATTTTGATGGTGTCGTTGACCGCGAAAGGTTTGAACGATGCGCAGCTTTTTGATATTGCCGATGAATTCATCAAGCCGCGTTTAGAACAAGTGAGCAATGTCGGTGCGATTGAAATTTTCGGGGGCCGCAAAAGAGAAATTCAAGTGCTTTTAGATCGTAACAAATTGCGAGCGCGTGAAATCTCTGTCAGCCAGGTGGCTGGTCAACTGGGAGCTTCCGGACAAAATATTCCCAGTGGTAAAGTAGAGCAGGGTGGCAAAGAGTTGGTCTTCCGCGGTCTAGGTGAATTCCAGTCTGTTCCTGAAGTCGCAGACACTTTAGTTAACTTGTACGGCAATGAGGTGCCAACTCGGGTTGCTGACCTTGGCGTGGTTAAAGATACATTAGAAGACGAAAAATCACGTGCGTATATTAACGGTGAAAAAGCGATCTTCTTGCAAGTGTATCGTCAAGCCGGTTCAAACACCGTGCGTGTGGCCGATGATGTGATCAAGCAAATGGATAAGTTAAAACCCGATCTTGCAAAAATGGACGGGGCGCCAACTGTTCAGTTAGTCACTAACGGTTCAACTAAAATTAAAAACAATATCTATGACGTTAAGGAAACTATCATTTTAGGTATCATTCTAACGATCATTACAGTGTTCTTTTTCTTAGGAAGTGCGCGTTCAACCTTTATTACGGCACTTTCACTGCCAGTGTCTTTAATTGGCTCCTTCATGATCATGAAGGTCGCAGGCTTTTCGATTAATATCGTATCCATGCTAGCGTTAACGTTGGCCGTGGGTCTTTTGATCGACGATGCCATCGTGGTTATTGAAAATATTTATCGCCGAATGGAGCTAGGCGAGGATTCTTTAACGGCGGCAGAAAAAGGGACCACTGAAATCCAAATGGCCGTTATGGCGATCACTTTAGTTGTTATCGCCGTGTTCGTTCCGGTTGGAACGATGTCCGGTACGATCGGGCAGTTCTTAAAACAGTTCGGTATGACGGTTGTGTTTTCAATGATGATCAGTTGGTTTGTCGCGATGACAATCATTCCGATGCTCACAGCTTATTTCGGAGGCTCTGGTCATCATGGAGCTGATAAAGATCACAATAAACCAGCTTCGTTCTATGACAAAACTTTAGGTCGTCTGGTGAAAGGTTTTGACCGTGTGCAATCATGGTTAGAAACCGTTTACGAAAAACTTTTGCGTGTGACTTTACGTCATCCATTGATGACGATTGGTGCTACGTTTGTCGTGTTCTTCCTTTCGATCTATACGGTGACGAAAGTTCCTGGGGCATTCATTACGGATGACGATGCCGGTGAATTCACAGTGACTCTAGAAATGCAACCAGGCACAAGCTTGGATGGTATGAATAAAGTCGGTGACGAGATTGACCATATCATTCGTGCCAACAAAGAAATCGACTACACGACGATGATCATCGGTTCGCAATACGGTGAATCGAACAAGGCCACTTATTATGTGCGCATGAAGGGTGTCAAAGAACGCAGTGGTTACACGACAGAACAGTTCCGTGATAAAGTCCGCCAACAACTGGCTTCTTATGTCACTGTGGCAAACCCTGTAGTTAAAAAATACGATGCTTCCGGCGGTATGGGTAACCAGCCACTGATGCTCAATATTATCTCTGCGGATCCAAAAGAACTTGAAGCCGCCGGAATGCGCATGATCGAAAGATTGAAAGCCGATCCTCGTCTTAAAGACGTCGACAGCAACTTCCGTCCTGGTAAACCAGAAATGCAAGTCCAGTTGATGCCGGGTGCTGCCAAAGCTTACGGTGTGAACTCGCGAACTATGGGTGAAGAGTTGCGCGGACAAGTCGAAGGCTTTACGCCAGCTAAGTTCCGCGAAAAAGGTCGCGAGTACGAAGTGCGAGTGCGCTTGGTGGATTCACAACGCGATCTGAAGGACACGTTCAATCAGGTATACATTCCTAACGTGAACAGAAAACTTGTGCGTCTTTCGGATGTTGCAAAGGGGGATGTGACCTCAGGGCCCGCATCGATTGAACGTCAAGATCGGGGTCGTTACATCCAAATCACAGCAGGCTTAGCCCCAGGGGCTGGTTTAAGTGATGTGGTGAATGACTCAATCAAGTACATGACAACAGGAGACACCGCTTTCCCAGCCTCTGTCCGCTACTCATTGGGTGGTGATGCAGAAAATATGCAAGAGCTTATGACTTCAACAGTTTTGGCTTTGGGATTTGCGATCATGTTCATTTACTTGATCCTTTCAAGTCTGTATGAATCGTTTATCACGCCGATCACAATCATGGTGGCCTTACCCCTTGCCTTGTGTGGTGCCTTCCTTGGTTTGTTCTTGATGGGTGAAACAATGACGATCTTTGCGATCTTCGGTTTCTTCATGTTGATCGGGGTGGCTGGTAAAAATGGTATCTTGTTGGTCGACTATACCAAACAGATGATGGATCAAGGGATGTCTCGTGCAGAAGCCTTGGTCGCTGCAGGCAAAACACGTCTTCGTCCCATCTTGATGACTTCGTTTGCTTTGATTGCAGGTACTTTGCCAGTGGCGATTGGTCTGAACGAAGCTTCAAAATCACGTACAGCGATGGGTGTTGCGATTATCGGTGGTATGATTTCCTCGACAATCTTAACTTTGATTGTTGTCCCTGCTGTGTTCACATACGTGGATCGCTTCAGAATTTGGGCGAACAGCTTTGGTGCAAAGATCACGACAAATAAAAAAGAAAAACAAGATCGACACGTAGAAGTAAAAGTAGGCTCGTCAGAGAAAGCTTCGTCTGAAACCGCAGACCTAGTATCAGAGACCTAATTTTCGGAGGTATTTATGGCTAAGTTATTTATGCAAGAGTTACCAACTAAAGACGAGTTGCGAAATTCTGTGACTCGTTTGGATCAGTCAGCGGATTCGTCGGCTCTTTATGCGAACTTGTTAGTTTTAAAAGTCGCAAACGAGCTAGAAAATTATATGGACAGTTTACTGGTGCCGTACAATTTGTCTGCCGGTCGCTTCACCTTGCTTTTTATGTTGAACAATGCGCCTGAAGGTTTGATGCCGTCAGAGCTTTCCAATAAAGTGGGTGTGACGCAGGCGACGATTTCTGGATTGCTGAACGGTCTTGAAAAAGTCGATTTGGTAAAAAGAGAAATGCACCAAAAAGATGGTCGTTCTTTTGTTATTAAGATTTCTGAAAAAGGGGAGTCTTT
>JABWCO010000138.1 GCA_013360185.1 Bdellovibrio sp. | reverse complement strand
CATCAAGCATAATTCTTTCAGTCATTTCCAGTTTGATATTTTTAGTCTCAATACCGTGCTTTTCGCGCAGATCTTCAAGGTTATTCACAAAGTCAGAGTGGGTGAATTGGCGGCCTGAGATATTGATACTCATCATAAAGTTTGCTGCTAGGTCTGTTTTTTTATTAAGCAGCAGCTGGTCTTGAATGGTGCGCAAATCTTTTAAGGCTTGATTGATAATCCAATGACCAATCGGGATGACCATCGAAGAGTTTTCGATTACATCGATAAATAAATTCGGTGAAATCAAGCCATGCAAGGGGCTGTTCCAGCGTAACAAAGCTTCGCAGCCCGTGATCTTCTTGGTTTTTAAATTGATGATGGGCTGATAAAAAAGTTCAAATTCTTTATTCTGAAAAGCCTGAAAGATTTGATTTTCTAATTTGATCTGATCCAGGGCACTTTCCGTGCCGTCATCGCCTGCACCTGAATTATCAATTTCAACTTCTGAAAAATTTCCGCCAGGGGTGAGCATATTTTTGCGACGCAGACGTTTTAACAAAACACGAACTAACAATTGCACGACTTTATCTGCCGTAGAAATACGCTCCAGGACCTGCTGTTTGGTGACGATAGCTAGACGAACGTCCTCAAGAGCACGAACGGACGCCGAGCGTGTTTGATTGTCGATTAAAGCCATCTCGCCAAAGATTTCACCTTCACCTAAGATGGTTAAAGGAATTTCTTCTTGATCCTTGCTCAGGTACACCAGAACGCGACCTTTTTCGATGATATATGCGCAGTCACCGCCGTCGCCTTCGCTAAAAATAATTTGATCTTTAAGGATATCAACGGACTGAGCTGCAGAAGTCATAGATGTTCATTCTAGGGTGTAGGGTGAAGGTCAGACAAGTCCAGCTGATTCATTTGGTTCAGTTTCCAGCCCACAAAATTGGTTTTTGCTAAGATTGAAAAATGAATAGCCCCCATCGGAATAAGCAGGTGATTTTTCATTAAGTAATCTACCCCAGCAAGACAGAATTTTTTTTGCTCGGCAACTTTGTTGGTCTTCGCCAGGGTCGCAAGGATTTTGTTATACTCCTCAGCTTGCAATTTTAAATAATTCTCGGGACTTTGTGGTGCAAAGGTCTCTAAAGCGGAAAGACATGTCGGTCGATCCGGAGCCACGCCTTTACGAAAAATCGCGGGAGGATTTTGCTGTAAGGTTCGTAAAAAGATTTTATTTTCTTTTACTTCCAGTTGCGTTTTTACTCCGGCATTTTTGTTCCACTGATTTTGCAACCATTCGGTGGCCCGCTTATGATCTTCGCCTCCTAATGCTGAAAACATCAGGGTGTAGGTTCTTGAGCTTTTTAAGGTCGGGATTTTTTTTAAATCAAAATCATAACAAGGAGCCTTTGTCGGAAACCAAGAGTCCGGCAAGCCAACGCAGCCAGGGCGTCCTTCGGAAGAAAAAATCTTCTGCAGTTCCACGTAGTTCAAGGAATAGGTCAAAGCTTTACGGACATCTTCTTCATTTTTTAATTCAGGACCAAAACCCAAATAATCTAAACGAGTGACCGGATACCAATAAAAATCTTTACGTGTTTTAAAGGTCGGAATGAATAAAGTGGGTAAACGTCTAAGGAATTGTAATTCATTTTTTTCATAGAGCTGCAAGGCGACCGTGTCCTCTTCGATGAAAAGGATTTCCACCAGAGGGCGTTTGGCGTGGCCTGAGTGATAGAAAGAATTGGGCTCTAAAATAATTTTTTGGCCTTTTTTCCATTCTTTAATTTTATAAGGGCCAGTGAAGGCGGACAGGTCTTCTTTGGTGGGCGCTAATTGAAAATTTGCCAGATTATACTCGAAGTCTGGCGCTGAAGAGCTAAATTCAAACTTCAAGGTTCGTTTATCAGGCGCTGATACGCCGAGAGATTCCAATGGGAGCTGCCCTTTGTAAATTCCTTCGGCATTTTTAATTTTAAAAAGTAAATCGGCGCGCGGGGCGGTATTTTTAGGAGCCAACATTTTTTTATAGGTGCGAAGGAAATCAGCGGAGGTGATCTCTGAGTCATCGCTCCATTTAAGATCCTTTTTTAAGGTACAGGTGAGGTTGCTTTTTTTGTCGCGTTTGCAGCTTTCACCCAAATCCGGAATAAGGCCTTTATTGTCGTCAAAAGAAAAAATATTGCGATAGATATTACCCAAAACATAACTCGACCCAGTGGTCTTTTGTTTGTTCGGATCCAGTCCGCCGGGCTCGTTAGCTAAATGCAGTCGATAAACAGGCGTTGTCGCAAACGAGGTATTTACACAGAAAAATGCACTAAGAAGAAAGGCTAAGATGATTTTCATGTTGAAAGTGTAGCAAATTTTAAGGGGGTTTACCAAGGGAGGTTTTACTTCTAATCGGAGCAATTTAAAGGGGCGGATTAAATAAAAAAACCACAGTCTGAGTAACTGTGGTTTTTTTTGCAAACTTCAAGATGTTCTTTAAGATAAAATTATTTATCTAGTTCCATCTTTGCAATTGTTTGCAATTGCATGTTTGTTGTTCCTTCATAGATCTGACCGATTTTAGCATCACGCCAGAATTTTTCTACGGGGTATTCTTTTGTAAATCCGTTGCCGCCGAAAAGATCAATCGCTTTAGAAGTGATTTTTTCTGCTGCACGAGAAGAGTAAAGTTTTGCCATCGCAGCAGCTTCGATGAAGTCTTGGCCAGCGTCTTTCAGACGAGCGGCATTGTAAACCATCAAGCGAGCGGCTTCTAGTTCTGTGCGCATTTCAGCTAATTGGAATTGCACGCCTTGGAAGTGCGCAATAGGTTTGCCGAATTGCTCACGACCTTTTACGTATCCAAGAGCTGCTTCGTAAGCGCCTTGTGCGATACCGATCATTTGTGCGCCGATACCGATACGACCTTCATTCAAAGTTTCGATCGCAATTTTGTAACCTTTGCCGACTTCACCAAGCACATTGGCTTTTGGCACTTCACAGTTTTCAAATAACAATTCGCAAGTCGAAGAAGCGCGGATACCTAGCTTGTCTTCTTTTTTGCCAACTTTGAAACCAGGGAATGATTTTTCCACGACAAACGCTGTGATGCCTTTATAGCCTTTAGCCATGTCGATGTTTGCAAACACGATGAACACATTGGCTTCTTTACCATTGGTGATCCAAAGTTTTGAGCCGTTCAGTACGAATTTATCACCTTTGTCTTCTGCTTTTAGTTTCAAAGCAAAAGCGTCTGAGCCTGAAGATGATTCAGACAAAGCATAAGCGCCAACCCATTCGGTGGCCATTTTACCTAAGTATTTCTCTTTTTGCGCTTCTGTTCCCCATTTAAGGAATGCATTTGTCGTCAAAGTGTTTTGTACGTCGACCAAAACTGAAACTGAACCGTCAACGCGACCAATTTCTTCCACAGCCAAGCATGCCATTGTGAAAGTAGAACCTGCTCCGCCGTATTTTTCCGGAGTCTCAATACCCATCAAACCCATTTCGAAAAGCTTCTTAACGATCGCAGGATCCATTTCAGCTTTTTCGTCCATATGTGTCACATGGGGTTTGATTTCAGATTCAGCAAAAGCTCTTACAGCGTCACGGAAAGCTGCTTCGTCTTCTGAGAGCATTGTAAGTGCAGGTCTAGCATTGGTTACGTCAGACATGATGGGTCCCTTTCAAGATTCTTAGGATGTTCATTTAAGTGCTAGAAAAGTATCCGCTTCAAAGAATTTATTCAAGATCTTGGAAAGACGAGAGCTTTCCTCTTAACAACATGTGTTAGACTGATTGCACTTTATATAAGCAAGTGTTTCGACACACTAGACAAGGGTCTAGGTGTGATTTAGCGTGAGGTGATATGGATTTCATAGAGATTGGTGCCAAGATTGGCGTTTATTTTATTCCGTTCCTTTTTGCACTCTGTTTCCATGAGTACGCTCATGGTTGGGTGGCGCGGTTGCGCGGCGATCGCACCGCAGAGCAAATGGGACGCCTGACTATGAACCCGATTGCGCACATGGACATGGTAGGAACTTTGATTTTGCCGCTAGCTTCAATTCTTTTGGCTACGCCCATCTTTTTCGGTTGGGCCAAGCCTGTTCCTGTTAACACGCGCAATCTAAAAAATCCCCGAGTTGATATGTTTTGGATCGCCTTAGCAGGCCCTCTTTCTAATGTCCTGTTAGCTTTTGTTGGCGCTATTCTGATTGCTGTTGTGCATGTCTATTTTGGAACTTCTGTGTATGCCGAAGGCATGGGGAAGATTCTGCAGACATTTATTTTGACCAATCTTTTCTTGGCAGTTTTTAATATTTTGCCACTTCATCCCTTGGATGGTGGTAAGGTTTTAGCGCGCTTTCTTCCGGCGCAGCTAAATTACAAGTTAGAGCAGAATGAACATATTACGAGCATGATTTTGATGGCCTTGGTGCTAACAGGGGCCTTGCGCGTTTTATCTATTCCCGTTTTTTGGGGATATAATCAGCTGCTGGAAGTGGTTTCTCGGGGGTTTGGGATTTGATGTAGCACATCAATGTTCGCGCTTTCCGGAATTAAAAGAGTTCTTGAATAATCCACAGCGTCTTGATTGAATCAGCGGCGCTGGGTGTGAAATGGTAAGAGGGGATAACCAATTCATGAGTATTACAGTTCAATTGCCTAAATTTGAAGGACCGTTAGGACTTCTTCTTTACCTAATTCGTAAAGAGGAAATGGATATCATGGACATCAAGGTTCATGAAATCACCAAGCAGTACTTCGAGTATATCAAATTGATGAAGGAATTAGACCTTGAGGTGGCAGGCGAATTCGTTGCCATGGCGTCGACATTGATTCAAATCAAGTCCCGCATGCTCTTGCCTCAATATGGTGAAAATGGCGAGATCATCGAACAAGAAGATCCACGCAAAGAGCTTGTCCAGAAACTTTTAGAGTATCAAAAGTACCAAGAAGCTTCGAAATTGCTTTATGATCGTCCCCTGGTTGGGCGTGATGTCTGGTTGCGTGGGACGCGTGAGTCACTAGATCAAAAAGAAGAAGAAATTATCTTAGAAGAAAACGCCCTATTTTCTTTGATTTCTAGTTACCGCCGTATGTTGCGTTCAGTGAAAAATAAAGTCCATCAGGTTGCCGCAAAGGCTCAATCTATTGCCAGCCGCGTTTTGGAAATTAAAGACCGCTTAATCGTTGGTCACCGCGTGACCTTAATGGAATTAGTGACGGCGACAGAAGAGCGGGCCCGTCAGTCTTTGATCACGTTTTTGTCGTTGTTAGAGTTGGGTAAAATGGGTTTCGTCAGCCTTTATCAGAGCGAAGCTTATTCTGACATCTGGGTGGAAACAAAAAAAACCATCGAAACTGACGTATTATCCCGCGTGGAGGAATACGATTCAATGCGTGCCGATGAAGTGGCTGCAAAAATGATGGAAGACTCTAAAAAAATCGACCTAGAAGCGGAGTTGCAAGCAGAGGCTGAAGAAGCTGCGGCTGCACAGGCGGACGAATCCCCACAGTTGGCGATGGATTTGGATTTTGAAGAAGGCGCTGCCGAATTTTCTGAAGAAGGTCTAGACCTGAGTGTCGACCAAGAACTTGCCAGTGATGATGAAATCTTGGCGGCAGAAAATGAATTATTTAAAGATGATGTTTCAGAAGTTTAGAGGGAATCATGGCTAGAAAACGCAAACAAAAAGATACATTGATCGAAGAACAATCTGACGTAGCTGTGTTAGAAATCGAAGCGCAAGCAGACGCTGAAATTGAAATCGAAATCGAAGGCGACACTGAAATTGATGAATCTTCTGTGGAGATGTCTGAAACAGAGGGTGGCATAGAGTCGGAAACTTCGATTTTCTTGCAAGAAGAAGAAGAGTCTGAAGGTTTCTTGCCTGAAGTCACGGATGAAGAAACACTGGAAGCGGATGCTGAAGAAGGTGATGTTTCTGTTGAAGGAACGGAGTTAGATAATTTTGACTCTGCAGAAATTGAAGAAGTCGAATTCGTAGAAGAAGAACGTTTGGAAAGCATCGTGGAAAGTGTTCTTTTTGCGAGCGATCGTCCCGTCAGTTTAGCCTCGTTAAAATTACTTTTTAAAGGCACAAATATCCGTACGGATAAAATCCGCAGAGCCCTTGATCAATTGGCCGTAGAATATGCCGGGGGCCGTCGTGGGGTTACTTTGGAAGAAGTTCCAGGGGGTTATCAACTGCGCACTAAGATCGACAACATGGAATTCTTAAAGCGCACTTTGAAAACTCGTCAGTTCAAACTTTCGGGTCCCGCTTTGGAAGTACTTTCTATCGTGGCCTATAAACAGCCGACTGTAAAATTTGAAGTTGATGAAATTCGTGGCGTGGAATCAGGACACTTGTTGCGGGCTTTGATGGAAAAAAACTTGGTTTCTTTCGAAGGAAAATCAGATCTTCCGGGTCGTCCTATGCAGTACGGAACTACGAAAAAATTCCTAGAGATCTTTGGTCTGCGCAGCTTAAAAGAACTTCCGACTTTGTCGCAAATCGATGAGCTTCTGCCAGAGGGTATGGACGAACAGCAGGCTGAAGAAAAACCAACTTTGGCATCGGTCACGGATTCAATGTCTGAAAATTACGTAGGCTCTTACTCGCAAGGTGAAGAAGAGTTGATGAAGATTCAAGAGCAACTTGAAGACATCTCGACTTCGACCAATTTCTTCGAGGAAGAAAAGCGTCGCCAAGCTGAAAAACGCGACCAAGAAAAAGCTCAGAATATTCGTGATGCCTTGGCCTTTGGTGAGCCAGTGTCCACGCGTGATGCGAACTGGTTAAAAAAGTACGATGAGGCTTTAGCTGCAGGGACGACTTTGGTCGCTATCGCGGCAGAGAAAAAAGCTTCCTTCATGAATAAATCAACTGCTGCGTCATCTGACTCTGTAGATGAGGCGATTGCTGCCGAAGCGAGCGAAGAGGGACAAGGCGAGGAGTCTTTGCAAGCTTCTGCTGAAGAAGTCGGTGAAAATTCAGATCTTGAAGAGGTAGAAGTCTCTGAAGAATTGGCAGAAGCCATTGAGTCTTTTGATAACGACGAAGATCTTGAAGAGGCCTCTGATGATCAGCTTTACGCGGACAATGATGAAGACGAGTCTTCTGACGATGAGGAATTGCCATTCTTAGGAGAGGCTGACGACATTGACAGCGAAGGCGAAGCTTCTGTCTAAGACTCTGCTGAGTCTGTGGATAGTTTATAATATATTTACGATGTTAGTGATGCCCAATATAGGAGCCTATTTTGGGCGCACGACTTCAAAATTTATCACGCCGTATGCAAACAGCGTCGGCCTGAATGCCAGCTGGAATTTCTTTTCTCCAGATCCGGCGCATACCATGTACATTCGCTACCACGTTTATTTTATCGGTCCTGAGGGGGTTGAAACCCAGGAGCCGATTGAAAATTATTTTCCTTTAGAAAAAAATACGCCGGTTTTGGACCTTGCGCGCAAGCGGGATCTGTATGCCATGCGCTTTATGGTGATTGAACCTAAAAGATTAAAAACCTATTTTGGTCCGTGGCTGTGTCGACGACATCCGGGGGCGTCTTCGGTGGAAATGGAACATGTGATTGAAACGGTCGCAATGCTAGATCAAGCCGTGACGTTTAAATATGAAGACATGCGCGATCTGTCCAAAGAATTAAAGTATGTACGCGAAACCTATTCTTGCGATGGTCGTGGGGATGAGGTCGAACAATGAAGAAGATCTGGAATTGGTGGGAGCACTTTTGGTTTGCTCCTCAAAATCTTTTGGGTCTAGCTTTTATGCGCATCGTTTTGTGCGGAACGATGTTTTACATGTATTCCGTGCGATTGCTAAATCTTAGTTACTATAGCGACGAAAGCTGGATAAAAAAAGATACGGCCCTGAATGCGATCGTGGAATTGTATCGTCCGTTGTTTTCTTGGAATTTTTGGCCGGATTCGGCCAATATGCCAATGCATATTTTACTTGTTGTGCTTTTAGGTTTATTGACCTTAGGTGTCGGCGGACGCTGGTTGATGTGGCTTGCCTGGGTGATCGACATGGGTTTTATCCAGCGCAACTATTCGGTCAACTTTGGTGCGGATATCATTGCCTCGTTGTTGATGTTTTATATGCTTTTCACACAGTCATGTGAACGTTTAAGTGTTCTGAACTTATGGCGTAAGAAAATGGCTTTCAAAAACAGTGACCTGGTCAGCTCAATGATGATCCGTATGCTGCAAGTGCAGATCTCGGTGATTTACGCTTACACGGGCTGGGAAAAGCTCAAGGGGGCCAGTTGGTGGGACGGCACTGCCTTGTGGAGTGTTATGGCAAAT
>JABWCO010000137.1 GCA_013360185.1 Bdellovibrio sp. | reverse complement strand
ATCACTGACGGTCAGATTTTCCTTGAATCAGATCTATTCTACAAAGGTATCCGTCCGGCGATCTCTGTAGGTAAATCTGTATCACGCGTAGGTGGTGCCGCTCAGATTAAAGCGATGAAACAAGTTGCCGGTTCAATGAAACTTGAACTTGCTCAGTTCCGCGCGATGGAAGCGTTTGCTGCATTTGCTTCTGATTTGGATAAAGCGACTCAACAACAGTTGGCTCGTGGTCGTCGTTTAGTTGAGGTTTTAAAGCAAGGTCAATACCAACCGGTAAAAGTTGAAGAGCAAATCGTTATGATCTTTGCTGCTTCAAATGGTTTTGTTGATGCTTACCCTGAATCAGACGTTAAGAAATACGAAAAAGAAATGATTGAGTTCTTGAAAAACAAGCACCCAGAAATTCTTAAAACTATTTCAGAGAAGAAAGCTATTTCTGACGACTCTAAGAAGGCGCTTCTTGCGGCTCTTGGCGAATTCAAAGCTATCTTCCAACCTTCTAACAATTAATATTGGTGCTTAAATGGCAAGCTTGAAGGATATCCGGGCTCGGATCGAGTCCACTAAAAACACCCAGCAGATCACGAAAGCGATGAAGCTCGTGTCTGCTGCGAAGTTGAGAAAGGCGCAGAATAACATCGTTAATATGCGTCCTTATGCTCTGACTTTGCGTAAGGTGATTGCGGATATCGCTGTGACAAATAAAGTATCGCATCCGTTGATGGAGAAGAAACAACAAGTAAAGAATGTTCTACTTGTTGTTATCAGCTCTGATCGCGGTCTGTGCGGCGCTTTCAACAGCAATATCAACAAATTTACTGAAGCTTATTATAAAGAGAATAAAGACAAACTCGAGAAAATTGATTTCTTATTCATCGGCCGCAGAGCTCATGATTATTTTATCAGAAGAGATATCACGCCAGTGGATTACATCACGAAGCTTGATAAGGACATTTCTTATGAGTTGGCTTCTAAAGTTGCTGGTCGCGTGATGAATGATTACCTAGAAGGTAATTATGATGAAGTTCGTATTATCCATAACGAATTCAAATCAGCGATTTCTCAAGTTGTAGTGTGTGAAACAATCTTGCCAATTGATCTTGGTTTGACGACTTTCAATACTGAAAAAGAGAGTGCGACGAATTTCTCTGTGGACATGATTTTCGAACCAGCTCCAGAAGCGATCATTAAAGATCTTTTGGAAAAGCATTTCGATCTTCAAGTTTACAGAACTATGTCAGAGTCGGTTGCCGGCGAACATGGTGCTCGTATGAGCGCGATGGAATCTGCGACGAACAATGCGAAAGAGATGATCAACAAGCTCACTCTGACATACAATAAATTGAGACAAGAAAAAATTACTACAGAATTGACTGAAATCGTATCGGGCGCGGAAGCGCTTAAATAGGGAGCTGAATAATGGCATTCGGTAAAGTAAAACAAGTTATGGGTCCCGTAGTGGACGTAGAATTTGAAGGCGGAGAACTTCCAGCAATCAATTCTGCTCTTCGTGTAACAAATAAATTTATCTCTGAAACAGAGTACAATCTAGTTCTTGAAGTTGCTCAGCATTTGGGTGACGGCGTGGTTAGAGCGATCTCTATGGACCAAACTGAAGGTTTAGTTCGTGGCGAAAAAGTTAAAGCTTTGAACTCTCAAATCACTGCACCCGTAGGCCGCGAAGCCTTGGGTCGTATCATCAACGTAGTTGGCGAGCCAATCGACGAACAAGGTCCAGTAAACGCAAAAGAACACTGGGGCATTCATAGAGCTGCGCCAAAATTCGAAGAACAGGCGACTTCTGCTGCAATGTTGATGACTGGTATCAAGGTCGTAGACTTGTTAGCACCTTACGCAAAGGGTGGTAAGATCGGTTTGTTCGGTGGTGCGGGTGTTGGTAAGACAGTTCTTATTCAAGAACTTATCCGCAATATCGCAACTGAGCATGGTGGTTTCTCTGTATTCGCGGGCGTCGGTGAACGTACTCGTGAAGGAAATGACTTGTGGCAAGAGATGAAGCAGTCTGGCGTTTTAGCTAAGACAGCGCTAGTTTTCGGTCAAATGAATGAACCACCAGGAGCACGTGCGCGTGTGGCATTGACTGGTTTAACTGTTGCGGAATACTTCCGTGACGTTGAAAACCAAGACGTTCTTTTCTTCGTAGACAACATCTTCCGCTTTACTCAAGCGGGTGCTGAAGTTTCTGCGTTGTTGGGTCGTATCCCTTCTGCCGTTGGTTACCAACCAACATTGGCAACAGAGATGGGTGCTCTTCAAGAGCGTATTACTTCAACTAAAAAAGGTTCGATCACTTCAGTTCAAGCGGTTTACGTACCTGCCGATGACTATACGGATCCAGCTCCGGCAACAACATTTACTCACTTGGATGCGACGACAAACTTGGATCGTGATATCGCTGCTATGGCGATTTTCCCAGCGGTTCATCCGTTGACTTCAACGTCACGTCTTTTGGATCCAGCTGTTATCGGCGAAGAGCACTATAAATGCGCTCGTGACGTTCAAGCATTGTTGCAACGTTACCGTGAACTTCAAGATATCATCGCGATCTTGGGTATGGACGAGTTGTCTGAAGCAGATAAATTGGTTGTATCACGCTCTCGTAAAATTCAACGTTTCTTGTCTCAACCATTCTTCGTTGCAGAGCAGTTCACTGGTCTTCAAGGTAAGTACGTTGATATCAAAGACACTGTTAAAGGCTTCCGCGAAATTCTTGACGGTAAACACGATGCTCTGCCAGAGCAAGCGTTCTACCTTGTTGGAACTATCGAAGATGCTATCGAGAAAGCTAAAAAGCTACAGGCTTAGTCCTGTAGCCTTTGCTCTGGCTTCACTTAATTGATGAAGCCAGTAAGTTTGAAAGGCTTATTATGTTTAAACTAACTATCGTGACTCCAGAAAGACGTTTGCTTGTTGGCCAAGAGGTTGATGAGGTGACTGTTCCTGGCTTCAAGGGGGAGCTCAACATTCTTCCTGGTCACGCGCCACTTATCACGACACTTGAAACGGGTGTTATGAAATGGAAGCTTAAGGGTAAAGAAAAGCAAGACCAAGCTGTCATTAGCTGGGGCTATTGCCAAGTAACTCCCGAGGGCGTGAATGTTCTTGCGAACATGGCCGACCTGCCTGAAGAAATTGACGTTCAAGCGACAAAAGAATTTTTGTCAGCGTCTGAAAAGCGCATCATGAACGAGCTTATCACAGATGAAAACTGGACAGAGTTTCAACGTGACTGGTCCCGCGCAAGAGCGAAGCTTGATATGGCCGAGGGCCAAATCAAAAAATAGTCATACCGAAAAAAACAAGAATTTTAAAGGGCTCTCGGAAACGAGGGCCTTTTTCATTAAAGGGCGACGTAGGAACTTGCGGGATCCTTTAGAATTTCTTCTAGATGTTGCGCAATTTTCCTTCCAGAATCGGCGTGATTAAAATAAAGCTGAATGACCCGCAAGTACCCCTTTGTGTCGCGCACTAAGCTGGGCGCCGCTAAGTTCACTGCAATGACATAACGTCTTTGTTCGGGTTTAAACGAGCCAAGCAGGCTCGCGGTTTTTGGACCGGTAATCGCTGCGACCAGCAAGGAACATTTTTGCTTCTGCATCCAAGACTGTACGCCGTTGGCGGTAAACGTGCCGGATAAAGTCTTTGCTGATATTTTTCGCGAGCTGGTTTTTTTAAAAGATTCAATAAATTTTCCTGACGGAGAAATCACACACAAATTTCCGACAGAGGCCGGCGCGCGCGCGGCGGAGCTTTTTGGAAAAGACTTCAGGGCTAAGCTGTTCTGTAAATTTTTATCTAAGATGTCTGACTCTAGATTAATATATCCCTTCGATGTCAGCTTAAGTCCTTGCAGCAAGGATGGCTGCTGGGGATCCCGGCGATACAAGTTAGCGTAGGCCTTAACTCTTAAGATTCGTTTTAGTTTACTGTTGATCTCGGCTTCAGACAGCCGACCCTCCGTCACAGCTTTTTTGACGTAATTAAACGCGGCCTCTTGATCTTTGAATGACCAGGTCAGCATGACTATGTCTGATCCCGCCTGAAGGGCGCGCAGGGCAGCGACCTCGGGACGAAGCAACTGTTTTGAGCCTTGCATTTGTAAGTCATCAGTTACGACCAGGCCTTGATAGCGTAACTTTTCACGCAGCAGTCCTTCAGTGATTTGCCGAGAAAAACTTGCGGGTTCTCCAGAGCGATCAAGAGAGGGATAAATTAAATGCGACAACATCATCGCAGAATTTTCACTGAGCCCTGCATAAGCGACAAAGGGCTTTAAATCCCGCTCTTGCAATTGTGAATACGATGAAAGATTGCGTACGACTTTTACATGTGGATCCGAATTTAAGCTGCCCGTACCTGGAAAATGTTTAGCTGTGGGGATGACTCGCGCGCGCAACAGTCCGCGCGAATATGCTGTCCCGATTTCTGCCACCAAAGCCGGATTTGCTCCGAATGAGCGCACACCAATAAAGCTTGATTGCAGAGGGTCTGCAATATCTAGCACCGGTGCGAGGTTCATATTAAAACCGACCTCGCGCAGGAATAATCCCATTTGGTGTCCCATTTCTTCCGCCAACAAGGGGGACTGCGTTTGCCCCAAGGCAAGGGCATTTGGAGGTGAGGGCTCAATCGGCAAGCGTGAAACAGAACCTCCCTCCTGGTCAATGGCAATGAGCGGAGGCAGCCTTGTGTGTTTAAAGCTTGCACGATAAAGCGCCTGATTAAACTCGCGAATTTGCGTCACGGACTGAATATTTCTTTTAAACAGTAAGAACGCACCGGGCTTGAATGTGGCAATAAACTTTTCTAAATCAGCAGAAAGTTGATTCTGCGGAAAGCCGACCAGAAAAAGTTGCCCGACCTTTTCTTCCACGGTCATGCGTTGAATGCGAGCTTGGATAAGTGAATCGAATTTCTTGTTTTCGGAAAATAGGACGGGGGAATAAAATAAGAAAAATATAAAAAGGAAATAAGGCTTTAACGAGAGCACATTTCTCATACTTAAAGTTAGCATTTTCACGAGTGTGCTGGGCGACCAGAAAAAAAATGTCGAATGAAATTGCACCTTGGTCCAACTTCATTCGACGCTAGTACTTAAATCTAGGTTCAATTCTTAGTAAGAGCTAAATTGTGCCGAAAACCAGTCTGGCAAGTATACTCCGGAAGTTAAAGATGAAACTAACTTCTGCAATTGGTTTAGCTGCCCTTCGGAGGCATTGATGGCGATGAACTGTTGGGTCAGATATTGATTTGCACTCCAGGCCATAAAGCTGAGACCTACGTTAAAGTGTTCACCCTGCCAGCAGCCAGTATAGCCGATAGCCGTGGTCACTTTTGCATCGGGGCTGTTCACCATGGTGGTGTCGTATTGAAGGCCTGCTTTATTGTCACACATTACCGTCATGGTGCTGATAGTTTGCTTTGCAGTCTGGGTGGCGCCATTCAAAGTAAATGTATGTTCCAAAGTAATTGAAGTTTCGCCGAAATCAACAATGTCGGTTTTCTGCCAGTCCATGTTTAAACCAACAGCCGCAGCCTGTTGATCTGTGGCAGTTGGACCCGCAGTTGCTGAAGGTCTAACAATCGAGCGTGCCGAGTCTGTTTTTTTTGCGCAAGCTGCCGTGAATAAACTAGCAAGAAGAACCACCGCTAAATATTTTTTCATAAAAACTCCTTATCACCAGCACTAAAAGCAACCTGTGTGCCGACCCTAAGGGAATATAATGCATTTAGGACGTTTCATTCTGAGACTCAAGCCATTAGGGCCCTGCTTGGGAAGCAACTGTCTAGACTTTTAACAATGACCAGGTTGGGGAATAAGCTGCGTCCACCTAGCTCTTGGTAGGGAATTTTGGAAATGCTAAAAAGTTTTATGAAATGTTGTTATCGTGAAAGAACGCCTAAGGGGCTTCGGCATGATATGGACATTTTTGGTTAAAATCTCTGTTTTTATGGTAATGGTTTGCGCCTTTGCGGTGTCGGCCTTTGCCGCGATTGACGAAACTGCAGTGGATGAGCAGGCACCCGACAATCATTTGGTCGAAGTTCAAGTTGTGCAAGATAACTTGGCACCTTATACGGAACGCCAAGAAGACTATGGATTTTACTTTCGCGTTTCCTCTGAAGAACTTCTTTTGAAAAATTTTATTTCTGCCATTGATGGTTTAGAATACGCCGAACTGTTACAAGACAAGCCGACTCGCATGGCGCTGTTAAACATTGAATACAAACATAACACAGGAATTGGGGCCTTTTCGGTGGGCGCTCAGGCAGGAAAGGGCAACGCTTCTGACTGGGTCAGCGGCGAAGAAAGAACTTTGAATATTACGAAGTTCGGCTTGGGCGCCAAGTTTACCGCCGATAGAATTGCAACCGAACCTTATGTCGCGCCTTACGTGGGCTTAACAGCTTGGCAATTGGGCATTGAAGAAGACTCGTTGAACGAGTCAAAGTCAGAGGTGACGGGCATTGGCTATAATTACACCGTGGGATTGTTGATTCAGCTAGACTGGTTGGATGGTGAGACGGCGAAAAATACTACGTTTAATTGGGGCTTAGAAAATACCTTCTTAGATATTTATGCCACCCAATACGCGCAGTCCGCGGGCGAAGACGACCCAGACACAACGACGGATTTGATACTGGGTGCTGGAATATGCTTAGAGTTTTAAGGCTAAATTAGTTTTAAAAGCGTTTCGAGTTCTTCGTGAACCGCAGACCAAGATATCGTGCTTAACTTAATATTCAAACGATTGTCTGGAGTTAAAGAGTACTTTTTATTCTCGCGAACTGCCAATTGAATAACTGTTTCTGGTTTAAGCTTTGTTTGTTCAGTAAAGATCAATGAAACGGATTTAACGCCCGCACTGATGTCGCGAACACCTAGTTTTTTACATTGATGGCGAATCAGCATAAGACCCATTAAATTAATTGTCGCATCTGGAATCTGCCCGAACTGATCACGCAACTCTTCTTCGATATGATCTAAATCTTCTTGAGAACTTATTTCTGCTAACGCTTTGTAATAGCTTAAACGAATACGAATATCGGCAATATAATCTTCTGGAATCATGGCCGGTACACGCAAGTTGATTTCTGGATCCAAATCCATGTCCTCGGTGCCTTCACCTTTTGCTTCGGCCAAGGCTTCATTTAATAGATCCATATACAATTCATAACCGACGGCATTGATATGGCCGGACTGGTCGTCGCCTAAAATATTCCCCGCGCCGCGCAGTTCAAGATCGTACTGTGCGATCTTAATGCCGCTGCCAAGAGCGGTATTTTCTTGAATGATCTTCAGCCGCTCTTGTTGTTGTTTGTCGAGCTGCCGATTGCGCGGCATCATCAAATAGCAATAAGCGCGTGTCTTGCTGCGACCCACGCGGCCCCGCAATTGATACAGCTGCGAAAGTCCAAACATATGGGCAGAATCAATGAACATCGTATTTGCGCGCGGCACGTCCATGCCGGATTCAACAATCGCCGTGCAAATTAAAACATCAATTTCATGGTGGAAAAAGGCGAGCATGGCTTTTTCCAGCTCGTGCTCTTCCATCTGTCCGTGAGCCACGCGAATGCGCGCTTCGGGCACAATATTTCTGATCTCATCCGCCAAGCCGTAAATAGATTCGATACGGTTGTGAATGAAATAAATTTGTCCGCCCCGGGCGATTTCGGCGGTGATGGCTTTGCGTATGGTTTCGCCGTCGAACTTTAAAACGAAAGTGCGTGTTGGCAAGCGGTCCACGGGCGCGGTGTTAATTAAGCTTAAGTCTCGAATGCCCACCAGTGCCATATTTAAAGTGCGAGGAATTGGCGTAGCCGACAGGGTCAGGGTATCAACACTGTTTTTAAGTTTTTTAATTTTCTCTTTGTGAGTAACACCAAATTTTTGTTCTTCGTCGATAATTAAAAGACCCAAATCTTTGAACACAATCGAAGAGCCCAAAAGCTTATGTGTGCCGACAACGATATCAACTTTACCGTCTTTAAGTTCCTGCAAAGTCTTTTTCACCTCGGCAGTCGAGACAAAACGATTCAAGACACGAATTTCAACCGGCCAACCTTGAAAACGTTTTTTTAACGTTTCAAAATGCTGAAAGGTTAGAACTGTTGTCGGCGCCAGCAGGGCGACTTGACGACGCGCCTGCACGGCAAAGAACGCAGCCCGCATGGCCACTTCGGTTTTACCAAAGCCCACGTCGCCACAAATCAGACGATCCATTGGTTTGGTGGATTTTAGATCCGCTAAGATGTCGTTAATAGCGCGCATCTGGTCGTCAGTTTCTTCATACGGGAAA
>JABWCO010000136.1 GCA_013360185.1 Bdellovibrio sp. | reverse complement strand
AGTAAATAGTGGTGCAACAGCAATTCAGTTGCCGGCTAATTTAAGTTTAAGTGGAGCAGTCGTTACTGTTCCTGTGGCAAACATCACGCAAAACTCAAGCACTCCACCTGCAGTTGTCTGGGCTGATCCAACAGGAACATGGACTATTGCCGGTGCTTGTGAAAAGGAACTTGATGAAAATGGATCACCGGTTACGACTTGTGTGGGCGCTCAAAGCGCTCAAGATATTCCAACATCAGTTTATTTGAAGCAACTAGAAGCTACGAATGGGTCCGCAGCAAAAAACGGCTTGGCGGTTTGGAAAGACGCGACGGCAAGACAAAACTGCGGTAACAAAGAAGGCGTTACTTTAGATGCTGGTTGGACAGCGACGGGAGGCTGGGCCGGTGCAATGACGGGCGGAGTCTCTATGGATATCAGCTCGGACGGCAATCGTGCGACCCTTGCCGCAAAATCAAAAGTCAGAATGCATGATAACGGAGGAACGACAACGGCGGTTTGTGGTAAGACCACAAAATCTGGCGGCGGAGCCATCGTATCCGGAACAACTTTGTGCAGTGAAGTGGACTGGACAGGTGGTGGCTGGGGCATGAATGCCAAAGCCTGCGAGTTGTATTGTATCACCGGAGCCCTAAGCAACGGAGGTAGCGATCCTGATTTTGATTGGGGCAGTGCAACCTGTAAAAAACGTTACAGAGTTCGTTGGGAAAATAACAATGAACTTTCAACGGATAAAAACTATGGCCAGGGATCTGTCGTCGCAGGCGCATTTTCAACTGGAGTCTGTTCTGACACTTCATTTGATGGTTGTAAAAGTGGTAGCACCGTTTTATTCGAAGTTGATAAGGCCGAAGACCAATTCATGATAGGCGAGCTTTTCATCACAGGGAATGTGGGAACCTTGATGCAAAAACAGCACTTCTCTTCGACATTTCAAAATGCGGACCGCAATGGAACCATCTCTTGTGGTGGAACGCATATCGAAAAGCTAACGATGACTCAGACAAGTGCTACGGGCGCGTCGGTTACGGTTGAGCATAGCTTTGTCGCAGACTCTAACAACAGCTCGCAATGCGCGGCGAATCTGGATTTCTTGCGAAATTCTTCTGAAGAAAAAAGCATGATTCTTAAGTTAGTAAAAAACTAACTTCATATCAGCTAAAATAAAAAAAAAGCCCCAGATTTCCTGGGGCTTTTTCAATTAAGCTTTATGTAAACTCAAAATTACATTGAAAGAGCTTTTTTAAGATTCTCATCCAATTTCGCCAAGAACGGCTCTGTGTTCATGAACTTATCTGCAGGCACTTTGTCGCCATAGATGCAAACCGCAAGATCTTTAGTCATGAAACCAGCTTCCACAGTTTCCACACACACTTTTTCCAAAGTTTGCGAGAACTTCACAAGGTCTTTGTTGTCATCCAAGTTTCCACGGTGCTCAAGACCACGAGTCCAAGCAAAGATGGAAGCGATTGGATTTGTTGAAGTTGATTTACCTTGTTGATGCTGACGGTAGTGACGAGTCACTGTTCCGTGCGCAGCTTCAGCTTCCATAGTTTTACCATCTGGAGTGATCAACACAGAAGTCATCAAGCCCAAAGAACCGAAACCTTGTGCAACAGTGTCTGATTGCACGTCCCCGTCATAGTTCTTACAAGCCCATACGAAGTTACCATTCCATTTCAAAGCCGACGCAACCATGTCGTCGATCAAACGATGTTCGTAAGTGATTCCAGCAGCATCGAATTTCGCTTTGAATTCTTTTTGATAGATTTCTTCGAAGATGTCTTTGAAACGACCATCGTATTTTTTCAAGATGGTATTTTTAGTTGAAAGATACAAAGGCCATTTTTTCGTCAACGCTTGGTTAAAGCATGAACGTGCAAAGCCAGAGATAGACTCATCCGTGTTGTACATTGCCATCGCAACGCCATCACCTTTGAAGTTGTAAACTTCGTGCTGGATTTTTTCGCCGTTTTCACCTTCGAAAGTGATCGTCAATTTGCCTTTACCTTTAGTCACGAAATCTGTCGCGCGGTATTGGTCACCGAATGCATGACGACCGATACAGATTGGCGCAGTCCAGTTAGGAACCAAGCGAGGAACATTTTTGCAGATGATGGGTTCACGGAAAACAGTGCCATCCAAAATGTTACGGATAGTGCCGTTTGGTGATTTCCACATTTGTTTAAGTTTAAATTCTTCAACGCGAGCTTCGTCAGGAGTGATCGTCGCGCATTTGATACCCACGTTGTACTTTTTGATCGCCTCTGCAGCGTCAACAGTTACTTGGTCGTTCGTAGCATCACGATGTTCCATGCCTAAGTCGAAGTACTTAATGTCGATGTCTAGGTAAGGAAGGATCAATTTTTCTTTGATGAATTTCCAGATGATTCTTGTCATTTCGTCGCCGTCGAGTTCAACGACGGGATTTGCAACTTTGATTTTGTTCATAGTCGGTCCTTTGATTTGGGATTGTAAAGCCTTGAAAATATAGAATGAATGCCGAACTCTTTCAAAGAAAAACCGGGCATCTTGGGGTGCTTCATCGCCTAAAACCCCTGATGACAAGGGCAGTCACGGATGATTGAGGCTGTTAGGAAATAAAAAAGCCCCCGGGATACGAGGGCTGGATTATAAACAGTAGTTTGAGCTGATACTCTAAGTTGAACTTAAAAGGTCCTATTGGGGCACAAACGCAAGCTCTTCGCGCTGGCCCTGGATGACAAGCGCCAGGCAGTTGCCTTTAAAATAATAACTCATGCGGCCCGCATCGATTTTGGTATCGCAATTGATGTTGATGGTGTTGCCGTCGGTATCCGTTTCAGTTCGCTGTTCCGATTTTGAACCCGCAGCCAAAATTTCCAGAATACCGTCAGCGTGACGAGAGCTCACTGAAACTTGCGCGGTCAGAGACGCATAGCCTTGGTATGTGCACGTGTTTGTAATATCCACGCCATCGGCGCGAATATTTAAAGACGTGGTGATTCTAAAATTTTCCTGACCTTTTTGCAGAGTCCAAAGACCTTCAATAGAAGTTCTTGTCGTCGTGTTTCCGCACACAGAATAATCTGTTTCGTTCTTTAGCGCACTGCCGTCCTTGGTTTCTTCGTAGTTGTTGTTACCTTTGCCTTTAAAGCTTGAAGACTTGGAGCACGCAGACAGCGCAAAAGCCAAAAAAAATGCAACGACCCACTTCACTGAAAAACTCCTTAGCAATGATGCCTACTCACATAGGTTGCTCAATTCGCGGGCCCTCCGTCAATGGGGTTTTAGTGGGTGGGCACATTGACCTCTTGTGTTGCGCTGATTTGCTTTCGCGGAATCCTCCGATTACGATGTCGACATGAAAAAACTTATCTTTATTCTTAGTGGTCTTTTGGTTTCATGTGTAACTACAACAGAGCAAGGCGCAGTGGGCGTTGAACGTCGTCAATTGTTACTTATTCCGAACGATCAAATCGTGGCAATGTCCGCACAAAGTTACGGTCAAACAAAAGAAGAAGCTCAGAAAAAGGGAATCCTAGATAAAAATCCACAGAGGCTTCAACGTTTACAAATTATTGCTAACCGTCTGGTCGCGCAAACTGGCATTTATCGCGCCGATGCGCCAAGATGGGCGTGGGAAGTTCATGTGATTACCTCCCCAGAACTTAATGCGTATTGCATGCCTGGCGGAAAAATCATGTTTTATTCAGGCATCATTGAAAAGTTAAAATTAACTGACAGCGAGATCGCAGCCATCATGGGTCACGAAATCGCGCATGCTTTGCGAGAACACGGTCGCGAAAGAATGTCAGAAGAGCTCGTCAAAAACGTCGGCATGCAAGCCATCTTGATGTCAGGCAAACTAGATGCAAAATACGCAGGCCTTGCCGATCAACTGACAAGCGTGGTGGTGACGTTGCCCCACAGTCGCGGTCAAGAATCCGAAGCCGATGATATGGGTTTAGAACTTATGGCCAGGGCTGGATACAATCCCCAAGAAGCCGTAACACTATGGCAGAAGATGGCTTCAGCGAGCGGAGGGGGCAAGCCTCCGGAAATTTTAAGCACACATCCCGCGGATGAAACGCGTATCAGAAATATTCAAGCGTTATTACCGAGGGTGATGCCGCTGTATCATAGTTCGAAATAGTATGCGAGAAGTCGGCGTTTGATGGCGCTGACTGAATTTTTATTATCAAAAAATCCAAGAGCTAGAGCTTTGCTTTTAAATACAAAAAAGACAGTCCCCTGTGGGATAAGCTATTAAAAGGTAGCACTGGCAGAATTATTTTAACAACGGATGCTCCTTGGTGGGGGAACTATTTGTGACCTGGGATCCGTCCATTCGTATGATGAAAGTCACGGTGCTAAAGGAAAATAATCTGCTTTGGTAAAACAGGGGACCCGAAGGGTCCCCCCAAAAGAATTACCGCCAGATATACGGATTCTTTATTTGGGCTTCCACTTGATAGTTTGAAACATCAACCGTTTCATAAACTTTTTCAGGTGATGTGTGGCGCACAAGTTGCGGTCCATGAAAAACGGCCGAAGCCATTGCAAGCATTACCCTTACCAGTTTGTACACAAGGTACGCGAGGAAGCTTGTTATAAGACCGGCCTTTTTTACGCTTTCAATAGACACATCAGCTGAGGTTTCAACAAGCCTTAATAAATAACGCTCGTTTTGGGATTCCCATTTCTGTTTTTGACGCAATAATGCGTTCATAGCTTCCTCCTCAGGATTGATAATGCTCGCAAAGGCGCAATCAAAGGCCGTTTGATGGCAACTTCTGCGAGTGTTTAAAACTAAATTTTTTGGGTTAAAGACCAAGAACGAAACAAAGCTGTTGGGCCAAATTTCTAACTTGGGAAATACGTTTATTCTATTGTCGTGAATTGGAACTTTTTAAAGTACCTAGAATTGATTGGCGGAGGCCATGTCGACTCCGTTCACTAGAGATAGTTCGGATTGATTTAGAATGTCGATAATCATCATAGTCATGATGGCCTCCTTTCAATAGAGTTCTTTCAATATCTGCGAGAGTGCAAAAAAAGTAAACTAAAATTTTTGAAATCTTTTGTGGGAGCCAGTTCCACGATGGAACCGCGGCCGCTTCTCTAGCGCAGTTTACATTTTTTTTGTCAGGGTTTCGATCAAACTTTTAAAATAGGGTGGCATCGCTGCGCGCGGATACCAGGCTAATGCAATAGAATGCTCAATAGAATGTTGCGAGCTTAAGCACACCAAGATTCCCGATTTCACAAAAGGGCGAGCGACTTCTTCGCTGATAGCAGAATACCCCACGCCTTCACTTACCAAAGAGCAAAGGGCATCGATGTTATTGGCGAAGTGGCGATGCTTGTTGGCTTTGCTGAACTTATATTTTTTTAGCAGATCTAAGGTCATCATATCGTGTGGGTCAAAATCTATGATGGCTTCATTTTGAATTATCTCTTCCAACTTTCTTTTCTTCCAGCTAGCAGGGCCGAAAAAATAGTAGCGCTCCGGTGAAAGGATTTTGGAATCTAGTTCTTTGCCAACTTGGCTAACGGGAAGGGTGCTAAGTTGTGCAAATCCTGACTTCAATTTTCCGATCACGCTGTCATCATCCGTAATATCGAAGCGCACTCGAAGTTGTGAATACTTTTTCATCACCGCACTTGCTCTTGGAATAATCCGCGAACGCATCAGTGACGAAGATCCGCTAATGCAGATCTCTTGAATCCTTGGCGTTTGCTTTCCGCCAAGAGTGAGTAACGTTTCCCCCTCTAAATCTCGAGCTGCTTGCACGTAACGTAAAAGAGATTCCCCTTCAGACGTTAAACGCATGCCTTTTCGAGAGCGCGTAAAAAGAGTCGTCCCCAGCTGTTTTTCCAAGCTGCGGATTCTTTGAGTCACCCCGGTCTGGGTGAGGTCGACCATTTTAGCGGCTTCCAGGACTGTGCCCTTTTGAACTACGGCCCAGAAAGCTTCAAGCGAAGGACTAAGTAAACTCATTAAAAATGATAATAAATGAAAATATATGAAATTTACAAATACTATTTTTAAGAAAGTGAAAAATAATTAAAAAACAAAATGACAAATCACTTTGAAAAAATAGAATTAGCGTATGGGAACAATTCAAAACGAAATTCATAAGACAAAAACAGGTAAATCGATCACCATCCGCTCTGCGACCGCGATGGATGCAAAGAAAATTTTGGCACTGGCAAACGAAGTCTTTCGTACAAGTGAGTATTTGCTAACCACGCCAGAGGAATTTCGGTCCTTTACCGAAGATATGCAGGCACAGCGTCTGCAAAAATTTGAGGACAACCCGGCCTACGTAAATATTGTTGCAGAGGTGGATGGGCAAATTATTGGTATGCTGGACTTTCAAAACGGAGCGCGGCAACGGGTCGCCCATATTGGGACCCTTGGTATGTCCCTGCATTCGCAGTGGCGCAACCAGGGAATTGGCAGATTGCTATTATCAAGTCTAATTCACTGGGTGGAGCACCACTCTAGTGTTGAAATAATTCAGTTGGCCGTGATGGAAGAAAATGTGGCGGCGATAAAGTTGTACAAGAGCTTGGGGTTTGAAGTTACCGGGCGGGAACCCTTTGGCGTGAAAGTGGCTGAGGGGAAATATCTGCCGAACTTAACCATGAGTCTGAAAGTTCGTTAGATTCTGATATGTCCGGCGGTCTACTTAGGCCTAGGGGCTTCTGTGTTTTACGACAGAGGATTCAATTTAAGTGGGTGCGGTCTGAAGAGTTACCTAGAATAGTTCTCAAGAACACCATTTCGACTTAAAAGGAGTCTGTCATGAGAACTGAAGCGCAAATAGCTCGGACAAAAAAAACTTTAAGGGCACCAGTTAAAAGGGCGGCAGTAAAAAGCTCTGGAATTGCGAAAAAGGCAAAGACCGCAGGCAAAACAGCAAAAACTGGTAAGCGGGGGATAAAAGCCACCGCCAAAATGGCGGCACCAAAAGTGACTAGCAAAAAAGCGGAGACAACCAGCGCTTCTTATCGCGGAAAGATGACCAAGACGATTTCTGCAAATAAAAGACGAGCTTCTCGTCGAGAGCTTCCTGAAGACCACATTGAGGAACCCCCAAGATCGGGCATGACAGAGCAGCCAAAAATGCGTTTGTCGCGCAAAGGCCCTTCTAAAAGGGGTACGAATCAGTTGCGCGAAAGACAGCGTCGCCAAAGTCTGCCTGAAAATCACGTGAATCCTTCAGTGCGAAGCCGCTAAAAGTGAAAGACCCGCAGTGCGGGTCTTTCTTTTATTACCTTATTTGCCAGGCGATCTTTTCAAGGGCTTCAACTTCTTCGGCCCAATATCTGAAAGAGTTAAACTCTGGGAAAAGGCGTGGAAAACTGGGATCTTCCCAGCGTTTCGCAATCCAGCCAGCGTAAGAGATAATTCTTAAACCACGCAGCAAAGGTATCCACGACCATTGATGATCTGGGAATTCACGGAGTTCTTCGTAACCTTCAATGATTTGCATTTTTTCGTCGTCTAAGCTGTCGGCGTCGCCGGATAATAACATCCAGAAGTCCTGGATGACGGGGCCATTCACGAAATCGTCGAAATCGACCAAGAAAAATTCTTTGCCGTTATTTAGAAGGTTTCCCTTGTGGCAGTCACCATGGATGCGAATGAACTCGGAGCTATCAAACGTGTCATCAATGGCATAAAGAATATCTTCCGCTGCTGTGATATAACGGTCGCGCACTTCCGGAGTTATCCAGTCCTCTAAAAAATCTAAAGTCTGCCAACCCCCGTAATAGCTCGTGTCCAAGGTGGGGCGGTGGGGGGCTGATTTTCTTGCTCCCACATTATGAACCTGCGCCATCAAGCGCCCGACCTTTTGCAATTCGCCCTGCAAAAATTCTTGCGGCATGCGGCCTAAGACCTTCGGAAAAAAAGTAACATACATGCCATCGATTTCGGAAATCGTGCTGTTATTCTTCTGTAGCAACGGAGCCACCGCCGGAATCCCCTCGTTTTTTAGCGACAACAGGAATTCGTGCTCCTCTAGAATCGCCTCTTTGCTCCAGCGTTGGGGCCGATAGAACTTAGCAATCACGTTATTATTTAAAAGATCTGTTTGTGCAGGGGACTCAAGTTTGATGTCAAACACGCGATTTTCATAAGAATTAAGCTGTGTGAATTCGCCTGTGGGATAATAGCCAGCGTCTTCCGCAGATTGCAGAACTTTTTCCGGATCGAGACTATAAAAAGAAGAGCTTTTATCCATGAATATGAACTTGCCAGTTTTTAAAGCCTAAGTCATTCTCTGTCGTGATGAGTGGCAAAGAAACCTTTCTTTTCGCGAAATGGTCGGTAGAGGTGCATCGGCGGTCTTTCCGACGCGCGGTCTCTATTTACCTTTATCCGAATAAGCC
>JABWCO010000020.1 GCA_013360185.1 Bdellovibrio sp. | reverse complement strand
AAAGAAGCCCTTTGGGAACAAATTGCCCAGTCACAAGTCGTTTTGATGGGTGATTTTCACGCGCTTCATCAATCGCAAAAGGCTCAGGTACGTATTTTGCGGCACCTACCGAAAGAACGAAAAAAAATTCTGGCGGTGGAGTTCTTTGAAGCCGCAGACCAAGACAAGATCGACCAATTCATGTCGGGAAAAATGACTGAAAAGGATTTCTTAAGGTCCGTTAAATGGCAGGAAAAGTGGGGGTTCCCCTGGGAGCATTATCGTCCGCTGTTGCGATGGGCTCAGAAACATAAGATTTCTATTCAGGGTTTGAATAAGGGTTATAAAAAACGCAATGCCGCAAGCTTAAAGTCTCGCGACATCTTTGCTGGAAAAAAAATCGCCGAATTGGTGCTTAAGAATCCGGATCATTTAGTATTTGTTATTTACGGGGATTTGCATTTAGCGGGGCCACACATTCCCCAGGAAATCGCCAAGGTTCTTGGACCGTCCTTTGCGAAGAAAATTTTACGTATTTTTCAGAACTCGGAACGTATCTATTTTCAGTTGTTGAAACAAGAGCTTGAAGCTTCGACAGAGTTAGTGCGATTGTCGCAAAACATTTTCTGCTTAATGAGCGTTCCGCCCTGGGTGAAGTGGCAAAATTATTTGCTTTATTTAGAGCAAGCCTATGACCTAGAACTGGATGAGGACGACGAAGATGAAGTGGCCTTGGATTATACCGATCATATCGGGCGTTACGTCAAAATCATTTCTGAGGAACTTGGAGCGTCGGTTTCAGAGGCGAACTTGTCCGTTTATACCGCGCGCGATCCTTCATTTTGGAGTCAAGTGCGCCAGGTCTATGATGCAAAATCTTTGGCTTTGATTGAGTTCATGATCGCTGAAGAAGTGTCTTTTTATCTGCCCGAAATCAGCGCAGCGTACTTGGCCCGAGGAACCGTGAATCATGCGGCTTCTTTAGCGATGCGCTATGTGCATGCGCAGTTAAGTGGTGTAAAAAGGCTTTTGCTGCCGACAAGCGCAGACTTTTTGCCAATGATTTGGTCGGAGGGAATGGCCTACTTTGGTTCAAAAATTATCAATCATAAACGTAAGGCAGACACTATCGCCGACATTAAGGCCAGTCTTGCGTCGCGTGGCCCGGGATATTTAGGAAAAGAGGCTTTGCAGTTAGCGATTTCGCAAAAAATGCATGAACTGATGATGATTACCGGTGTGGCGCAAAATCGTTCGCAAACCAGGCCTTTGAAAAAAGGCAGTTATATTATTGCGGCACAGTTGTTAGGTGGAATGTTGGGCGAGCGTCTGTTTGGCGGATATCGAAAAAAACTGGTGTCGAGCGTAACCTTGTTGAGTTTTTTAAAAAAGTCGGTCGATCAAGAGGGTTTTAATATTGTCTATTATGATATGCTAGAAGTGATCGAGTCTTTGCCGACTCCTTTTCATAGTAAAAAGGAAAAATTGTGATGCAGGATGCTTGGTACTATAATCAAAATTTGAAACCGCAAGGTCCGATAACTCGCCAAGAAATGCGCGAACATATTCTGAAAGGATCCATTGGTCCCTTTGATCTGATTTCTTGCGGAGAGGCCGGGGAGTGGCGGGCGGCTCGGGAGTGGCGCGAGTTTGAGATATCTCTTTTTCCGGCAGCCCAAGAATATGTTCCTGGGCAAGATTTGTTAACACATGAAAAAGAGTGGGTTCTTTTGGTGCAGGCCCCGGATCGTGACACGGTATTGCAAGAGGGACCTTATTCTTTGCACGAGTTGCGTGAAGGTTTGTCGGCACAAAAGATTTCACAAAATCAATATGTATGGAAACCGGGATTGAGTGGCTGGTGTCGCATTCAGGATCGTCCGGAATTTATTAGTAGTACTTAATTAACAGCGTCTTTGAGGTCTTTGCCGGGCTTAAATCGTGGCACGTAAGCGCTGGGAATTTTGACCGTCTCGCCTGTTTTAGGATTTCTTCCTTGCCGTGGTTTTCTTACGCTGCGGGAAAAGGTCCCGAAGCCGACGAGTTTTACTTCATCTCCTTTTTTTAGGGCATCTTGAATCACCTTGATGGTGGCATCCAGAATTTGTTCCGATTGGCTTTTTGTGGTTTTCGTTTTTGCGGAAACAAGATCAATCAGTTGTGCTTTATTCATGAGCGCGTGTCCTTAAATGAAGAGTCCCCAAGCTAATTTTGGTCGTTTAAGAGGTCAAGTTAAATGCGCCTCTTTTGTTGCAGTATCCAAGAGACTTGGATTTGAGTGAAATTCATGGACTTAGGACTAAGGGGTTGGGACTGCGGCGAGGTTTTCGTGCGCAAGGGTGTGCTAAAAGTCCGTATCGAAACGATACATTTTTTCCGAATTCAGAGTGAAAAGTCTCAATTTTTAGCGGTTTTTTCCGATAAGCCAGATATGAAGAATCAAAACTCTTTATTCTTAATTTTCTGTCTTTGTTTAACAGTCGGTTTTTTAGGGGCCTATTCGGCCTTCGTTCGACACTTCAATGGTCAGGAGCAGTATGAGCGCCGCTTAGCTGACATGAATCATCAGATAGAAAAGGAAAAGTTTAATAACACTTTACTTACTTATCAGTTGAAAGACTTTCAACAGACGGTAGCGCAAGTGTTGCCAGATGATAAGCAGTTGCAAGCAAAGTATGACCTTAGAAATCTGAGTGCAGTTGTGCGGGCGCCGGCTAGTGCGGATGCGATCGAGCTTTCAGGTGCTTCATACGAGAAAGCGAAACGATATTTCAATGATCGTGATTACGATAAGGCGATTCGCGAGTTCTATAAGCTATTAGATCGGTATCCATTGTCACAACACTCTGTAGAAGCGCGTTTTTTTATCGCTGAAAGTTATTTTTTAAAAAAAGATTTTCGCAGCAGCCTTGGCGAGATCGACAACATGGTCACTCTTTATCCTCAACATGATTTGACAGGTTTCATTCTGCTAAGAATGGGGCAGATCAGCGAGGTGAATAATCAGACTGAAGAGGCCTCTGAAATATATAGGACTGTGTTGAGCAAGTTTAGGAATCCTGATCTAAAAAGTCAGGCGCAAAAGCTGGCGAAGAGTGTTGAGTACAAATAATGAAAAATGGCTTTAAACTTCTTTTATTTGTCTTTGCTTTCCAAATGGAGATCCGGGTGCGGGCTGCGGCAGAAGTCTTGCAGCAACCGAATCAGTGTCTGGCGGAAAAGGCAGTTTCATGCGCCCTTCAGGCGGTTCAAGAGGGGTTTCATTACCAGCAATATGGTTTGAAGATTCATGCGGTTAAAGGATCCACGTTGGTTCGTCAGTCCTTAAAAAACTGGCGTTTGGTGCGTGGGGCCCTGTGGGTGGAGCAAGGTCCAGGCTTTGAAGTTGAAACTGTGTTTGGGAATATCACGGGTCAACAAGGACAGTTCTGGGTGCTTGAACAGGACAAAAAAGTCCTTATTCGCAATGTCGACGCCGACTTGAAAATTTCCTTGCGCGATGGAAAGGTTTTAGATTTGCCTCAGGGATTTGAAGTGTGGATCTCGGGCCTAAACACCGAAGGTAAATCTCTTTACGGGATGTTGCGGCCTGTGGATCTGAAAGATCATTTGAGTCTGTGGAGTTCGCTATTCCAAGGCAGTAAAGATGATTTCGTCGAAGCTGTGGCGCGTTTAAAATATAATTGGGGTGATATGGCTGAAAAAAGCAGCGCCCTATATAAATCTGTAGTTATGCGGGGGATTGCTTCTCAAGAAGAGCGCGATCTTGTGTTGTTACGTAAGAAAGAGCGCGAAGCAGAAGAAATCAAAAAGATAAAAGAGTTGTATCGCGCCCGCGTCTTTGACCGTTAGTATTTGGCGCACTCTAGACCCGACCTGGGTCGTGATTTTAATTTGTACTGTGAGGGAATAGAAGTTTCTTGGCCGGGCTCATGATAATCTGAGGTCTGGGAGGATAGGATGTCTTCTATTTCATCTTCAGATCGCAATCGCTATGACGAAAAAGTTCGGCAAACTCGTGAGGAGTACGAAAATCGTGAAAGCGAGAACACTAAAAAGCGCAACGAGGAATTAAAACGCCTTGAAAAGAAACACGGAGATGAGATTCGTAGTATCGCTGATAGCTATGAAAATCGCATTCTTGAGCTCAAAGATCGCAATCGTGAAACTATCAGCAATAGAGATAGTGAAAACAATCGTAAAATTGAGGAAGTGCGCCAAGCCTATCGGGAATCCTTAAGAAATAAGACCGAGGATTCTTATAATGCGCGTATGTCGCAAAAAGAAAGCTATGAAGGTGCGATTGCAAAGCAAAAAGAAATTTCTGAATCGCAGAAAGAAAACTTAGTCAGTCAGTTAAATCGCGAAGTTGAAAAGCGCGACGAGCGTTTTGGTAAAATGATTCGAGTGAATCAAGACGAATCTAAAGTGGCCGTACAAAGCAATACGCGAAAAATGCAAGAAGCACACACCAGAGAGCGCGACGCCATTATCAAGGGTTATGGCGAAACCATGCAGTCTAAAGAGCGGACTCAAAATGAAATGCGTAAATCTTACGAGGCTCGCCTAAGGGAAGGTGAGCGTCGTCGAGAAGATGATAATTCGCGTTGGTCTCAAAAGTACACGGACACGGTTGTTAATAAATCGGAAGAGTACGGCGAAAACTTGCAAATGAAGCAAATGATTTTGGACGAGGAGCGTAAAACATTACGCAATAAGTACGAAAACGTTTTAGTGAAAAAAACCGACACGATGGATCGGCAAAATGAAGACTTCCGCGACACCGTCAATGAACGGGTGAATTCGCAAGTCCGTTCCCGCGACAGTCAAATTCAACGGTTATCGAATAAACTTAACAACGAAATGTCTAAGAACGAGCGTCTGCGTGGGATTGAGCAAAGAAATCTTACGGGGGCCTATGAGCGTCGCTTCGATCTTCTGAATCAGCAAAAAGAAGATGCTGTGGATCGGATGAAAGATCTTAACGACGAACGCATCGGCAAAGTCTTAGACGAGAATCGCAAGCTTTTGCATGCCGCAGATCGCGAAAGTAAATCGCAATCCAACATGGCCAACGTGAGACATCGCGAAGATAGAGAAGGTTTGTTGCAGTCTCATAAAGATCAAGTCACTCAGGTCGCCAACAATGCTGACGGTCGGGTACGCAAGATTCTAGATTTGACCAATAAAAATCAAACGGAACTGGAAAAGTATTACAACGAATCTCTAGAGATGGTGAAATCTAATTACATGGACCGTATGGATGGCTATCGAGAACGTGTCACTGCTGATCAAACGGCAACCAATCGGGTCATGTCGGAGCGTTTCCGTAATATGGAAGCAAGTTTTAATTCAAAACTTGAACACACGGTAAAGACTTATGAAGATAAAATCGCGCAGATGAAAGAAACGCAAGATCGTGAAATCAAACGTCTTGAAAATTTATCTTCGCAGCGTCTGACTGAAACTGGGAAGTCAGTGAAGACTGAAAAAGAGTCGTTGGCGATGAAATATGAAGCCAAAATTGCGCAGTTGAATGAAGCGCATCAAGATCAGCTGGACAGAATGAATAGACGTCACCAGGAAGATATGCAAAACTTATCTGTAAAGATGAGTTCATATAGCAGGAAGGCGTAAGGAATGTTAGCAGATCGTCGAGCAAAAATTGTGGCCACTATTGGGCCGGCGACACGGGATGAAGAAAATCTAAAGAAAGCAATTAAGGCGGGCATGAATGTGGCTCGCCTTAACTTTTCTCACGGCAGCCATGAGGACCACCTTAAGGTTATTAAATCTTTGCGCAAACTTTCCCAAGATCTACGGGCTCCGGTGGCAATTCTGCAGGATTTGCAGGGGCCCAAGGTGCGGGTGGGGAAGTTTGAAAACGGGTCTATTGAAATTAAGCCCGGTGAAAAATTAATCATTACCACAGCGCCCGTCTTAGGCAAACCAGGGTTGGTTCCTTCGGACTTTAAAGAATTGCCGTTGGCGTGCGCGCCAGGGACAAAAATTCTTTTAGACGATGGCTTGCTGGAAGTGAAGGTTTTGCAAGTGCGCGGGGAAGAAGTAGACGTAGAAGTCGTCTATGGTGGAATTCTAAAAGACCGCAAAGGTATGAATTTACCTGGAGTGAATCTGCCCGTTGAATGTATGACGACTAAGGATCTCGAAGATCTGCAATTTGGCTTAGAGAACAAGGTCGATTATATTGCGCTAAGCTTTGTTCGTCACGCACGTGATATGCGTAAGCTGCGCGATTTGGTTGATGCAAAAAATCCAAGTACAAAGATAATTGCAAAAATTGAAATGATCGAAGCTTTAGAAAATCTGGAAGAAATCTGTCGCGTCAGTGATGCCGTGATGGTTGCGCGTGGTGATTTGGCTGTTGAAGTTGGGCAGAGTCGTTTGCCGGGCTTTCAAAAGCGTATCATCCAAGTATGTAATGACTTAGGGAAGCCCGTCATTACGGCGACCCAGATGTTGGATAGTATGGTTGAAAATCCTCGGCCCACTCGAGCCGAAATCACCGATGTCGCGAATGCGGTACTTGATGGGACAGATGCTTTGATGCTTTCAGCAGAATCTGCAAGCGGCAAATATCCGTTTAAGTGTATTCGTACGATGCACGAAATTATTACGGAAGTCGAAAATAATGAGGAAGAATATTACAAACTTTCCTTAGAGAATGAGTTCTTAAGTACACCCGGAGCTATTGCTGCCAGTGCGTCGTTAACGGCCTTGAAGTTAAACGCCACCGCAATTATTTGCTTAACGACCTCAGGAAAGACCGCGAATATTATTTCAGGCTTCCGTCCTCGTGCACGAATAATTTCAATTACTCAGCATATGGATGTTTTAAATTCGATGGAGCTGATGTGGGGGATTCAAACCCATGTCGTAAAACCTTATAAAACGATGGAAGACATCCTTACGCAGATTGATCAATTGATGGTCACACATGGTTTGGCAAAAACTGGCGATCGTGTGATTTTGACTTTGGGGCAGCCAATTGCACAAGGAGCGAAGACGAATTCGATTTATGTGCACACTATCAACGGAGAAGGTTATTCAAAGCTCCCCGATGAGGCTTTGCCGCTGCGCTGTCAGGCAGATCCAGTGATAACCTAGGTTTGTATTTTAGCAGTTTCATAAAAAAAAAACGAGCGCATGGCTCGTTTTTTTTTTTTTTTTGTTTATCTGGATGTCCAGAGCAGTGTCGCTCGGGAGCCTGAAGGTTTCTTAGCGCAACTTGCGTTTCAGATTATTTACGATAGTCCAATTTCTTGCCAAGTGCTCGACGTCCTCAAGGGCGATCATAATGTAAACACCTTGTTCGTCCATGATTTTTTCGGTGAGATATCGTTTCTCGATCAGCGGATTCACGTCATCGGCGCGAATCAGATTGCCGGTTTCTTTCATAGATTCGTTTTGCACATCGTTTAAGTTTACTTTGCGGAAACCCTTGTGATTCGGTTCGACTTTTCGGGCGAACAGTAAAATGCCATTAAGGATCTTTACCTCGGCATCACTAAGGATCGGCAAACGATCCTTTTCTTGCTTGAAAAGCCATTCATTGTACCAATCGACAAAGGCAAAAAGTTCTTGCGGTTGGTTATTGATAATTTTTTGAAAACCATCACCACGATCTTCTTGTGTGATATATCCAAGGTCGGTCAGTGCGTTAACGACGGCCTGCATTTTGTTGGTGGCCTCTTGGAAGATTTGGATGGTGTAGTTGCGCAACAATCCAGAGGAAAAACTAACAGCTCCGTTGTCTTCTTGCTTGCCGTACTTGTTGCCGACTAAGTTTAAGATAGAAATATATTTATTGACGATGTGAGGTGGAAAACGTTCCTCATCAGGATTGGAATTTTCTAAGATTTTAATTTTCTTATTCGCTTCACGTAAGTTTTCGTTCAGTGTTTTCATGATCGCGCGCACCCATACCGGGAGCTGTTCCATTTGTTTCGTCAGTGAATCGTAGGGCAAAGATATCACTTCAGACTCTTTAGTGGCTTTGACATTGGCGCTGCGCGGTTTGTTGTCGAATAAAGCCATTTCGCCAACCATTGCGCCGGCGTTGATTTCTGCAAGAACGATTTCGGAATTGCCTTTTGTTTTGGTGATCGCAAAAGATCCGGTTTTAATGATGTACATTGCATCCGGAGCGTCACCCTCACGGAACAAGTAAGTATCTTTTGCCACTTTTTTTGCTTCTGCCACGCGCCAACCTCGATTTTTCTAGAAGCTCCATTATCTCTTTAAAATGGAGCCCGGGCAATCGTGGTCTGGACTTTAGCCCCTTAGAAAGTCATAGCTTTGCAATTTGGTGCGATAGTCATTTTTCCTTCGGTTGCCGCTAGAACTTTTTCCGGAGTTAAGTCGGGAGCGTATTCTGTCAGAACAAAACCTTGAGGAGTTACTTCAATCACGCCGAAATCACTGACAATTTTTTTGATACACTTAACACCCGTTAACGGTAGCGTACATTTTGTCCGCAGCTTTGAGTTGCCCTCTTTATCGGTGTGTTGCATGGCCACAATAACGTTACGGGCTCCGGCCACGAGGTCCATAGCACCCCCCATGCCTTTGATCATCTTTCCGGGAACCATCCAGTTTGCAATACTGCCACTTTCATCGACTTCCATCGCACCCAGAACGGTCAAGTCAATGTGACCGCCACGAATCATCGCAAAACTATCAGCGCTCGAAAAGAAGCTTGCTCCAGGCAAGGCGGTTACAGTTTGTTTGCCAGCATTGACTAAATCAGCATCGACGTCTTTTTCTTTCGGGAATGGGCCCATGCCCAGCAGGCCATTTTCACTTTGTAGCATCACCGCTTTTTGTTTCGGGATGTAGTTAGCAACCAAAGTCGGAATGCCGATGCCTAGGTTTACGCAATAACCGTCTTCTACTTCTTGTGCTATTCGTTGAGCAATTTGTTCTCTTGTTAATGGCATAATAGTGTCCCTAGAAATTAATCTTTTTGAATCGTACGTTGTTCGATACGTTTTTCGTAACCAGACCCCTTAAAGATGCGTTGTACGTAAACGCCTGGGGTGTGAATTTGATCGGGGTCTAATTCGCCGATTTCTACCAATTCTTCAACTTCAACCACTGTGATTTTTCCGGCCGTTGCTGCCATGGGGTTAAAGTTGCGGGCAGTTTTTCTAAAAATCAAATTTCCGAATTTATCGCCCTTCCAAGCCTTCACAAAAGCGAAGTCACCTTTAATGCCGCGCTCAAGAACGTACTCGCGGCCGTCAAAAGTTTTGATCTCTTTGCCTTCGGCCACTAAAGTTCCCACACCTGTTGGCGTGTAAAAGCCGGCAATCCCGGCGCCGCCCGCACGAATGCGCTCTGCGAGAGTGCCTTGGGGGCAGAATTCCAGCTCCAGTTCACCGTTCATGTACAGTTTTTCAAAAAGAGCATTTTCGCCGACATAGGAGGAAATCATCTTCTTAACTTGGCGTTGTTGTAAAAGTTGACCCAAGCCGAAATCGTCGACGCCGGCATTATTAGAAACGCAGGTAAGATTTTTTACATTCATATCACGAAGTGTGGCGATGCAGTTTTCTGGAATTCCACACAAGCCGAAGCCACCGACAATCAGAGTCATGCCATCTTTGACGTCAAAGAGCGCACTTTTTGCGTCTTGAAAGACTTTTTTGTTCATAATAACACCTTAAAAATAATGGGGACACTTATGCATCCCCATTTAGAAAAACTGGTTAAACTTTTTCGATGATCAATGCGACGGCTTCGCCACCACCGATACATAATGTGACTAGACCGTAACGTTTGTTGTGCGTATGTAAAGCGTGCACTAATGTCGTTAAAAGGCGCGCGCCGGAAGCGCCGATAGGATGGCCAATCGCAATCGCGCCCCCGTGAACGTTGACTTTCGCAGCCGGAATTTCTAGTTCTTTCATCGCCACTTGAGTTACTACCGCAAAAGCTTCGTTGATCTCCCAAAGGTCGATATCGCCAACGTTTAAGTTCGCTTTGCTTAAAGCGCCCTTGATCGCGCCGACCGGTGCCGTGGTGAAGTACTTTGGTTCATGTGCGAATGTGCCATGGGCCACAACTTTTGCCAAAGGTTTGATGCCGCGTTTTTTAGCTTCTGTTTCAGACATTAAAACGTGCGCCGCTGCGCCGTCATTGAGCTTTGACGCGTTCGCCGCCGTGATTGTTCCGGCTTTGTCAAAAGCAGGTTTTAAACCAGGAATTTTATCGAAGTTTGTATTAAAAGGTTCTTCGTCTTTATCAATCGTCACAGCACCTTTTTTGCCTTCAATAACAACGGTGACGATTTCATTTTTAAAAACACCTTTGTTCCAAGCGTCTTGAGCTTTTTTGTATGAATCAATAGCGAAGGCATCTTGTTCTTCGCGGGTCAGGCTATAATCTTTTACGCAGATTTCTGCGGCACTGCCCATGTGGAAGTTGTTGTACGGGTCCCACAAGCCATCCTTGATCATAGAGTCCGTCATTTGCGTTGGACCCATGCGGTATCCAGAACGAGAATTTTCTAATAAGTGCGGCGCCAAGGTCATGTTTTCTTGACCACCAGCAACGGCGATTTTCGTGTGGCCCAAAGCAATTGAATCAGACGCCAGCATCACAGCTTTAAGTCCTGAGCCGCAGACTTTGTTGATTGTTAAGCACGGAGTTGTGTTTTTAAGTCCCGCATAGATAGCCGCTTGGCGAGCCGGAGCTTGACCCACGCCTGCAGTTAAAACTTCACCCATGATGCACTCATCGATTTCGTCAGGGGAGACGCCGGCTTTAGCAACAGCTTCTTTGATTGCAATAGCGCCTAACTTCGGAGCTGGCAGAGTGGAGAAGCCTCCTTGAAAAGTTGCTACGGGAGTTCTAACGCTGCTTACAATTACGACATTTTCCATTCATTACCTCAATACTTGTATTTTATTGTCATTGCCGGGATACTTTTTTATATTTTAGCAACAGAGGAGTCAACGCATGTCAGCGCTTCGTATCATTCTCGCAAATTCTGTCTTATTGCTTTTTTTGCAACCCGTGTTGGCCGCGACCATGGACGTCCAAGTCCGCGACGGGGATCGTTTGGTCTTGAAAGGTCTTGATGCGCAAGTAATGATCTCTGCCGTTCCTGCCGCAGGGCAGTCCCCAGGAACATTGCGTGTTGCTGGGGTGGAGGAATCAGGCCCTGAAGGAACTTACATCTTAACAAAAAAAGACAATGTTATAGAAATTCGTATGAACGAGCACAGCGGCAAAAAGACCTGGCTGGGGATTTTGCCAAAAGGCGGTTCGCAAGTTAAGAAAATTGATATTTCCGGTGTAGCGATTCCGGCGGAGCTGCAGCTGCGGGGTGGTGTGGTCACTTCACAAAAGTGGAGTAAGGATTTAAAAGTCAGCATGACGCAAGGGCGAGTGAGTTTATTTAATGGCACGGAGTCTGCGCAAGTTTATTTGCAAAAAGGTGATGTCAGCGTAATTGATCACACGGGCAAAGTGGTCGCGGATTCTTACTCTGGAAATATGAGTCTTAAAAATATTCAAGGGGATGTTGAGGCTAGTTTGTTTTCTGGTCAGCTAAACGTTGAAAAAGTGCGCGGTTTTTTATCTTTGTCGACGCAGCAATCGGCGACCAAGGTCAATCTGAGCAGCGGCACCATTCAGTTTGAAAACGGCAAAGGGACCTTGAATATTCAGGCTTTCCAGGGACGTATGGAAGGGCAGAATCAAGAGGGCTCTGTGAATATTGCCATGGCTTTGGATTCTGAGGTGGATGTGAAATCGAAGTCCGGGCGAATCAGCATTACGGCACCACCATCATCGGGCTCTTCAGTTAATCTGTTAACTGTTGAAGGTGAAATCCTAGTGCCGACAGAATTAAAAGTGACAAAATTAAGTGCAGAAAGATCGGTGCGTGGACGCTTGCGGGGCGATGCGCAAAGAGGAAGTATTTTTGTGCGCAGTCAAGACGGCAGTATTTCGGTGAAATGAGTTGACGCCCTCGTTTAAATGATTCATTCATGAAATGATATTCACCAGTGTTTAAGTATACCTAGGTAAAATTATGGCAAAAATCGTTAAAAAGAAGCCTGCGGCGAAAGCTGCAAAACCTGTAAAAAAAGCTCCTGCTAAAGCGGCGGCGAAACCTGCTCCTAAGAAAGCGGCGCCTAAAGCCGTGGTAAAAAAGAAGGCGGATAAGGCCCCTGCAAAGGCAGCGCCTAAAAAGCCAGAAGTTAAGAAAAAGGTTGAGACCAAAGCGCCCGCGAAAGCTCCGGTAAAACCGGCGGCGAAGGTGGCTGCGAAAGACGCAAAATCTGCAAAAGCGGAAGTTGAGAAAAAACAGGATAAGAAAGTTTCTGCTCCTCAGCCTGTGGTCGACAAAGCTCCGAAGAAAGATGCGAAAGCACCTAAAAAAGGTGCCAAAGGCAAAAAGGAAAAAGAGAAAGAAGAAGAAGGCTTAGATGACGACTTTATCGCCGATGACGACATCATGGGTGATGAGATTGGTGAGTACGAAGAAGAGTTGAAGGCCGTTGAAGAGGCGGACGAAGAATCTGAAGTTGAAGAAGAGTGGACGGCGGAAGAAAAGCCTAAGACAGATGAAGAAATCATTCTGACGGACGCTGAAGGTCGCAGATATTGCCGTGCGCGTGATTGCGATCAGGCCGCGATCGTCGATGCTTACTGCCGTTACCACTATTTACTTTTCTGGAAGCGTATCCAAGTACGTAAGAAAATTTTGGCTGACGGAAAACTTGAGCGTTACGTGGAAGAGTTGACGTCGCGTTATCCGGATAAGTTCCTAGAAATGATCCGTCGTGATCTACGCACAGAAAAAGATTTCTTAGGCGCGATCCAAGAGCTGGAGATTGATGAATCAGCGCAGGATAACGAGTTTGAAGAGGATAACAGCGCCTTTATTGAAGAAGTGCGCGGTATGGGTGAAGGCAGCAGTTCCAGCGTTGAAGACGACGAGTACTAGAGCTCTGTTTTTATAGGTTAACATTTAATAAAAAGCCCACGCAATGCGTCGTGGGCTTTTTCATTTTCTTCCAATCTAGATTTAAGTATCGCCTTTTTCTCTTGAGATGCGCCTTGTGCTGGCGCGGCAAAATCTTTGTTCGGGATTTTAATATTGCAAAAAAGAAATCAGATCGGTAGGACTAACCGAAATTACTCAAATATATGTCAGAAATTGGTCTGACGTTTCTACCTGCCACCATAATGGCAGTCTATTTGGAGGGGAAATGTTTAAGGGCTTTGCTCTATTCGTGTCGATGTTGGTTTTATCAACTGTTTCTCACGCTGGTGGGAATTTTCCGATGGGGCCGGACGTAGCATTGACCCCAGGTGTGCTGTGCGAACGCGCTGACACTTACAGATACCCAGAACACATTAAATACTGCGAGCGTGACGTGTCTACGGGTACCAAGGGCGGTATTTTTCAAAAGTACGACCAACTTGGTTTCCGTACTCGTACAATGAAGCGCCAAGCGTTTAAAATCGACCATTATATTCCTTTGTGCGCAGGTGGCAGCAACGACGTTAAAAACTTGTGGCCACAGCATGAAAGTATTTACCAAATCACTGACAAGTTAGAAGCTCTTATCTGCGAAAAAATGGCGGCGGGTCGTTTGAAGCAAAAAGACGCTGTTGATTTGATCATGCAAGCTAAGAACAACTTGGATCAAGTGCGCGAAATCACGGCTCACGTAAATTCTTTGTAAGTTATAATCAAAATTTATCTCTCTCAATGGGGGTAAGCCTGCGGTTCTTCGGGATCGTGGGCTTTTTATATTTGGGGAATTGGTTCAGATCAAAAGTGGAGAGAGCTGGTTTAGGCGCGCACAATGTTTTATGCGCCCTCATTCGTTGGATGACTTTTAATGCAAATCATCCTTTTTCTTTTTTCCCTTGCCGCTGAACATTCGCGGTCCGGCATCTTCTTCGTCGGCGTCGTCGTCTTCAAGAAGTTCGTCGTCCGCAGGAAGATCTTCGTCGTCACGGGGTGGTGAAAGCTCTTCACTCAATTCGGCACGCGATAAAGCGTCCTCGTCCGTTTCGTCTTCATCGACAAGCAATGTGCCTTCTTCAACGCCCAAAAGTTTATTGGCCTCTTCTTCTAAAGAAGAGTTTTCGGTTGTGAACTGTAAATAAAGTTTATTGCCTTGGAATGGGAATTCTCTCCATACATAGGGGAAGTCGACTTCGCCGTCTTTTTCCAGATATTCCATCATCATGCTGGCCGCCGCATCGACACAGTTATGGATGCGTTTGACGGCGTCCTGCTTTTCCTGAGAATAGTTCATGGAAACTTCGAAATTGGCTTGGACTAAGCGGCCTTTTTCAAGGTATCCGACGCGAAGCACTATTTCCTCGGTATAAATGCGCCCCTCGACGATCAGGTCGCCATCTGCAAGGTATTGGGCGAAGGTGTCTTTAAAGACAGCTTGGATCTGATCTGCGTATTCTTTTGGAAGAGCTGTCCATTTTTTTGAGCTTTTAAGGCGAGGATTCATACAGCGAGGTCTCCGTCATTGCATTTTTTTGACATTCCGAGAGTGGTCCTCTATAACTCACTTTTTTAGATGACACAAGAGGTAAGCTCCGTGGAAAACACTTCGCAAGAGACTCAAAGTTTCCAGCAAAATCAAGATATTGGCCAGGGTCGTGGGGTTTACATTTCAACCTATGGTTGTCAGATGAACGTCAACGACACCGAGCGTATGCATTCATTATTAGAAATGCAAAACTTCACGCCAGTGGAAAACCCTGAAGACGCATCGTTGATTATTATTAATTCCTGCAGCGTGCGCGAAAAGCCGGTGCACAAAGTTTATTCTGAGGTCGGCACTTTCCGAAAAATGAAAGACAAAAATCCGAACTTAAAAATCGGCGTGGGTGGCTGTGTAGGACAGCAAGAAAAAGAAAATTTGATCAAGAATCAACCGATGATCGATTTTGTTTTCGGGACAGATCAAATCGATAACTTGCCACAAATGGTGGCAAAAGCTTTTGAAGGCGAGCGTCGCCAAATCAATGCGAAGTTTGAACACCGCGCGCCTTATCACATCGAAACGATGGTGCGTAATCCAGGTGTAGCAACTTTTGTAAACATCACCAAGGGCTGCGATAATTTCTGTACGTTCTGTGTGGTGCCATATACTCGCGGTCGTGAGAAGTCTCGTCCATTGCAACACATTCTAACGGACATTCGCCATTTGGTTAAGCGGGGCGTGAAAGAAGTCACTCTGTTAGGCCAGAACGTGAACTCATATAAAGCGGAAGAGGGTTTGGATTTCGCTGATTTGCTAGCTAAGGTGGCGACCGATACGGATATTGAAAGAATTCGTTATACGACGTCGCATCCGAAGGACTTTAATCAGAAGCTTGCCGACACTATGGCAGCACATCAAGATAAGATCATGGAGTACGTCCATTTACCTTTCCAAAGTGGTAACACACGTATCTTGGATCGTATGAATCGTAATTACACCCGCGAACACTATTTAGAGAAAATCGCGATGCTTAAAAAGACCATCCCGAATTTGGTTTTGTCGACGGATATAATTGTAGGCTTCCCAGGTGAAACTGAAGAAGAATTCCGCGACACAGTGACGTTGGTTGAAGAAGTGGGATTTGAGACGATCTTTGCGTTTAAATATTCTCCGCGTCCCTTCACGAAAGCGGCAAAATTTGAAGATCAGGTGGATGAGGACGTTAAAACAGAGCGCTTAAATCGCCTGTTTGATGCGCATGATAAGATGGCTTTTGATTTGGTAAAGCGCTATGAAGGCCAAACGATGCGTGTCTTGGTTGAGCAAGCGGATCGCGAGTTTGGTAAAATCCAAGGGCGCAGTACCAGCAATAAACTTGTGCACTTTTTAGGCTCGGCAGATCTTATCGGAAAAACGGTGGACGTTAAGATCACCAAAGCTTTCCCAGCAACATTCCGCGGAGAACTAGTTTAGTCCATGAAAGATATTTTAGATTTTAACAATCTGAAAGCGCAGATTATTTTTGCGCAACAGTCTGAGGAAGAAGAGACCTTCCATCAAAAGGACCTGGTTCGCCTTTTTCCCTATGCTTTGTCAGTTACCACAGATGCGGCGCGACCGTTGTTGTTATTTAAGGACGAAGGACATCAGTATACATTGCCTGTGGCGGTCAGTGCGATTGATGCGGGCGTGGCTCTATCGCAATCGAATAAAATGATCTTGCAGTCATCCCCGCATAAATTTACGGCGCAGCTTATGAGCTCTTTAGGGATGGAAATCAAGCAGGCGGTGTTTGTTGAGATCAAAGGTTCGCATCAATATTTGCGCCTTTACTTAAGTGGCCACCCACAAATGACCTCATTGAAGTTACGTGCGGATGAGGCGATGTCTTTGTGTCTTTATTTAGAGGTGCCACTTTTTGCGACAAAGAATTTTATTGGTCGTTCGCGCATCATGAGTGCAGAGATCGAGAGCGGCGCGCAAAACCTGCAAAATATCGGAATTATGAATAAAGGCACTGGATATCTGAATTAGTTTTTGCCATCATGAGGTATGCATCACCTGCCTCACTTAATTACAGATCTGGGTTTCATTCTGATAATCGCGGCGTTGTCGACGCTGCTCTTTAAAAAACTAGGTCAACCTCAAGTTTTAGGTTATTTGATTGCGGGCTTTTTAGTGAGCCCCCATGTGCCCTTTGTTCCCACGGTGACAGATAAAGTCAGCATTCAAGTCTGGTCGGAAATCGGCGTGATCTTTTTGCTGTTCAGTTTGGGTCTAGAGTTTAGTTTTAAAAAACTTTTCAAAGTCGGTGGTTCGGCCAGTTTTACGGCGGTCTTTGAAGTCATTTTTATGATGGGGTTTGGATATTTAGTCGGGAAGGTGTTTGGTTGGAACAATATCGATAGTTTGTTCTTCGGGGCGATTCTTTCGATGTCTTCCACGACGATTATTGTTCGTGCGTTTCAAGAACTTGGTATGCGGGGGCAGAAGTATGTAGAGCTGGTTTTTGGAATCTTAGTTGTTGAAGATATTCTAGCAATCCTTTTGTTAGTTTTATTAACAGCGATTTCTGGAACAGCGGCTGTGTCTGGCGCGGAGCTGGCATTTTCTGGTTTAAGACTTTTGTTTTATATCGCCCTTTGGTTCGTGGTGGGGATCTTCTTAATTCCGATTTTCTTAAGGAAAATTCGCAATCTTTTAGAAGATGAGACGATGTTGCTTGTGGCAATTGGTCTGTGTTTTATGATGGTGATGATTGCTGCGGGCGTAGGATTTTCACCAGCTCTCGGCGCTTTTGTTATGGGATCTCTGTTGGCGGAAACTCCGGAGGGTCACAAGATGGAGCACATCTTGCAACCCGTTAAAAATCTTTTTGCCGCTATTTTCTTCGTTTCAGTCGGGATGATGATTGATCCTAAAGTGCTTATTGAGCGATGGGACTTAGTCGTGATCGTGACTGTTGTAACGATCGTGGGTAAATTTATTAGCACATTCCTCGGGGCCTTGCTTTCGGGGCAAGGTCGAAAGAAGTCTTTTCAAGCCGGAATGAGTCTTGCGCAAATCGGAGAGTTTTCTTTCATCATTGCTTCTTTGGGTGTGACGTTGAAAGTAACTAGTGATTTCTTGTACCCATTGGCAATTGCGGTTTCGGCAGTCACGACGTTTACGACACCGTATTTGATTAAAATTTCAGAGCCCGTTTATAAATGGACCGATGCGCGTTTGCCTGCGGGGATTAAGGGAGTTTTGGATCGTTACTCCTCATCTTTCTCTCAAGAGGGCAAGACCCGTGTCGGCGCTTTGATCATGAATACTTATGGTGTTAAGATTATCTTAAACACCGTTATGATAGTTGCGATACTCAGTGCTTACCAAGCACTGCTTGTGAATGAAGTGCAAGCGTACTTGCAAGAAAGTCCATGGGTCGGAGCTGTTTCCTTGTTCATTTGCCTTGCGTTGTCGGCGCCCTTTTTCTGGGGCTTAGTGATGGGGGGGCCTGCACTGAAGGCGCAGCGTGAATTTGCTGAGTTGCAAAAGTTGCGCGGCCTGCAGTTTGGAATTTTTGTAGCCCGGGTGATTATTGCTCTGGTTCTTTTAGGCGCTATTGTTTCTCGGTTTGTGAATCTTAAAATGGTGTCGGGAATAACAATTGGCGCGGTCGCGGTTATTTTAATTGCCGGACAACTGTGGGTCCGTCACTTGTATCAGTTTATTGAAAAAAACTTTCTAAAGAATCTGACAGAAAAAGAACTTAAAGAGTTAATTAGTTCCGACCTCGCAAAAAACATTTTACCGTGGGAAACAAGCCTTGGCAGTTATGAGCTTTTTCCGGGGTCTGTGTTGGTGGGCAAAGCCTTAAAAGATCAGTCGTTTAAGGAAACTTACGGCGTGACAGTGGCTGCAGTTTTTCGCGGCACTCGTCGTTATTTTGCGCCGGATGGTGAGTTCGTTTTGTGGCCCTATGATAAGTTGATTTGTTTTGGCAGTGAAGATGAGCTGCAGAAGTTTCACACCTCTTTGGAAGAAGAAAAAAGTAAAGAGCCGATAATTTCCGAATCGGGCATGTATCAACAAGATGACTTTAAGCTGACATCTTTTGTGGTGACTGAGGATTCGGAATACAAAGATCGCTCTATCCGCGATAGTAATATTCGTGAAAAATATAATGGTATGGTTGTTGGAGTAGAACGGGGACCTGAACGAGTTCTAGGGCCCAGAGCAAGTTTCACTCTGCAGGAAAATGATTTAGTCTGGGTGGTTTCTAATCGCAAAGCCGAAGGGGGCTTCGTGTGAATGATACTTTTGTAAAGGCCCGTGGTATGTCTCCGGTTGTGGGCGAAGATGTTTTTATTGCTGATAATGCTCGTTTGATTAGTGATGTCGAGGTTGGGAATAACTCTTCGATTTGGTATAATGTGGTTTTGCGTGGGGATGTGATGCCGATCCGCGTGGGTAAGGAAGTTAATATTCAAGATGGCTCTGTGGTGCATGGGACTTATGGGAAGTTTGGCACCACCTTGCATGATCGCGTGACCGTCGGTCACTTGGTCATGCTGCATGGATGCGAAATTGGCCCAGGTACTTTGGTGGGTATGGGGTCGATTGTTATGGATGGCGTAAAGGTCGGTGAGCACTGTTTAATCGGCGCTGGATCTTTATTGACCGAAGGAACTGTGATTCCGCCCCGCAGTCTAGTTGTTGGACGCCCTGCAAAGGTCAAGCGACCGTTGACGGAAGACGAAGTCGCGCTGTTGGAAAAGTCGGCGGATAATTATTTGCTGTATAAAACTTGGTACGAAGACTGATCTCCTCTTGAACTCTGGGTTTTTTCATTTGAGAATGAATAAACCCAAGTCCAGGAGCAAGTTCATGGAACGTCCCATTCCTTATGCTTTAACTTTTGATGATATTCTTCTTCTTCCGCAGTACTCAGAAATCACCCCGACAGAGGTTGTTCCAAGATCTCCGTTTGCGCGCGGAAAGTTTTTAAACACTCCGATTATCTCTGCTGCGATGGATACGGTGACTGAAAATCGCATCGCACGCATTATGGCGCAAAACGGTGGCTTAGGAATCATTCATAAAAATCTAGATATCGACAAACAAGCTTTAGAAGTTGAAAAAGTAAAAAAATACGAAGCTGGAATGATTTTAGATCCTATTACTTTGGGGCCCGATCACAAAGTTCAAGAGGCCGTCGACTTAATGGAAAAGTTTTCGATCAGTGGTGTGCCTGTCACAGTGGATGGTGTGTTGCAGGGAATTCTGACCAATCGTGATTTGCGCTTTGAAGAAAACTTCGATCAGCCGATTCGTAATTTAATGACCAAAGAAAGCCTGGTCACAGCGAAAATGGGTACGACGCTGGAAGAAGCTAAAAAGATTTTGCAAAAGCATCGTATTGAAAAACTTCCGGTGGTGGATGCTCACGGAAAACTTAAAGGTCTGATCACGATCAAAGACATTGAAAAAGCAAAAAACTATCCTCAAGCCACGAAAGACGAACACGGGCGTCTGTTTGTTGGCGCAGCACTGGGTGTGGGGGCTGATGCACGGGACAGAGCAGAAGCTTTGGTCAACGCCAATGTGGATGTGTTGTGCATTGATACGGCCCATGGTCACTCTAAAAATGTGATCGAGATGGTGAAGTACATCGCACAAAAATATAAAGACATTATTATCGTTGCTGGAAACGTCGTAACGGCAGACGGAACGTCCGCCTTGATTGATGCGGGTGTCGACGTCGTAAAAGTGGGGGTTGGGCCTGGTAGTATCTGTACTACTCGTGTGGTTGCTGGAGTCGGCATGCCGCAAATTTCTGCGGTCATGGAATGTGCAAAAGTAGCAAAAGCTAGAGGGAAAACAATCGTTGCCGATGGCGGAATTAAATATTCTGGAGATATTACCAAAGCTTTGGCCTTAGGTGCTAACAGTGTGATGATCGGCAATCTTTTAGCTGGGGCTGAGGAGTCACCGGGAGAGACGATTTTATTCCAAGGCCGTACCTATAAGGTTTACCGTGGTATGGGCAGTCTTGGCGCCATGGCACGCGGTTCAAAAGATCGTTATGGGCAAATGGACATTGATGAAAATGAAAAATTAGTTCCAGAGGGGATCGAGGGAAAAGTCGCTTACAAAGGTGCCGCCTCGGCTGTCATTCATCAATTGGTTGGTGGTGTGAAGTCAGGCATGGGATATCTGGGTGCGCGCAATATCGATGATCTGCAAGCAAAGGCAAAATTTGTTCAGATCACGGCGATGGGCTTACGTGAATCCCACGTGCATGATGTTAGCATCACCAAAGAAGCTCCTAACTATCGTATGGAGAGTTAAAAAATGCGTGGGTTTATCATCCTTGATTTTGGTTCACAGTTCACGCAGTTGATTGCTCGTCGCCTGCGCGAACAGGGTTTTTATTCTGAAATTCATTCGTACAAGTATCCGACTTCGGAAATTGTAAAAAAAAATCCGTTCGGCATTATTTTGAGCGGTGGACCGAATTCTGTTTATGAAGAAGGTTCCCCACAAAGAGACGTCCGCGAGCTTCGTAACATAAGTCCTGTGATGGGCGTTTGTTATGGTATGCAGCTTTTAACTTATCAGTTGGGTGGCAAGGTGACTCGGGCGGAGCATCGTGAGTACGGCTTAAATTATGTAACATGGACTTCGGTCGTAAAGGGTATTCCACAGAGGCAAAAAGTTTGGATGAGTCATGGTGATGTTGTTGAAAGCGCTCCAGAAGGTTTTCAGATTATCGCGAACTCAGACGGGAATCATCCGGCGGCGATGCAAGGGCCTGGGTATTTTGCTTTGCAATTTCATCCAGAGGTGGCCCATACCGAACACGGGATTGATTTATTGAAATACTTTGCGCAAGAGATGTGTCGGGCTACTCCTGATTGGGATGCTCCGCATATTAAAGATTTGTTAATTAAAGAAGCGCAAGAAAAAGTCGGTTCCACCGATCATGTCCTGGTGGGTTTGAGTGGTGGTGTGGACTCCACTGTGGTGGCGACGTTATTAACAAAAGCCTTGGGCGCAGAACGTGTGCATTGTGTGTTTGTGGATAATGGACTGTTGCGTAAGTACGAGTATGAAACGGTTTTAGAAAACTATAAAAAGATCGGACTGAATGTTAAGGGTGTGGATGCATCTCAAGAATTCTTGTCGGCTCTTAAGGGAAAAACTGATCCAGAAGATAAGCGTAAAACCATTGGTCGTGTTTTTATTGAAATTTTTGATAAGAGCCACGACAACACCTTGCCTATTAAGTGGTTGGCGCAAGGGACTTTGTATCCCGACGTGATTGAAAGTGTTTCTTCTGTGGGCGGCAGCGTGACTATTAAGTCCCATCATAACGTGGGTGGTTTGCCAGAGAAAATGAAAATGGGATTGGTAGAGCCAGTGCGTGAACTTTTTAAAGATGAAGTGCGTGCTTTAGGGGCGCAGCTTGGGCTGCCAAAGGAGATGTTGTGGCGTCATCCTTTTCCTGGTCCGGGGTTAGCAATTCGTGTACTAGGTGAAGTCACAGAAGATAAATTGAGAATATTAAAAGAGGCTGATGATATTTTTATTTCCGAACTGCGCCAGCGTGGTTTGTATGAAAAAATTTGGCAGGCTTTCTGTGTGCTTTTGCCAGTGAAGACGGTGGGTGTCCAGGGGGATTCTCGCACTTATGATCACGTTCTGGCTTTGCGAGCGGTGACGTCTTCAGATGGAATGACGGCTGATTGGTACCCTTTTGAATTTCAATTTTTAAGAGAAGTTTCTAACTTGATTACCAATAAGGTAAAAGGTGTAAACCGTGTCGTCTATGACGTCACCAGTAAACCACCTGGCACCATTGAGTGGGAATAGTTTAACACTTGGTTCGTGTTACCGGTCGTTCATGATCGCTTTGTAACTACAAAAATCACAAAATAGTTTGTTAGCGTTTTGATCTATGAAAAAATCTAACAAACTATTTTGTGTTCCGAAGGCCTCCAAATTTTTAACGTTCTTCATTGTGATGACAGTTCTTGCTGCCATGGCCGCGACCGGGCATCTGCTTTATGAAAGTTCGGGGACGTCGAAGTTTCAGCTTTTTAAAGACCCACAAGGGACCCATTCGGTGGTGCAGACCTCCCAAGATTATCAGACCCATGTAAAATACTCGGAAGTGAGTGGCGCGGAGTTCTATCTTGTCGGCAGTCAAAAAACTTTGCGATATCATCTTGATGCAGATGGTGTGACGGGATCTATTTCGTGGAGTGTTCGTAAAGGCGAAGACTTTAGTAAGAAGCTGTGGTCGCGCACAGAAAGTGCGACAACTTTAAACGTGAATAATAATTTACCGGTCATTGTTTCTGGCCTTAGTGGATGTTGTGCGGAACAGACGGGGTATCGTTTGTTTGATATCGAGTCCGGTCAACTGCTGTTATCTTTCAATGATTTTTTGATGCGTGAAAAGGTCGTTCAACCTTATGTTTTAAGCGTCCCTAATTCATCGTTGGCGGCACGTTATATCGGTGTCATTTCCCAAGATAGTACTCGAGATCTTGATTTTGTTGATGCGACTGTCGGCAAACAAGCCGTGCTCTTGATAAAATATGCAGCCGATTCATTAAAACAAAAAATCCAGTTGGATATGGACGTGGCGGCCGGTTTTGCGCCGAGCATATTGGAAGTCTCTTTGCATAAAGACCCTTCCGTTGTCGACAGTGCGAAAATAGAAATCGTGGATGGTCATGCGACGTTGTGGAATGTGGACGGAACCACAGCTGCGAATGCGATCACAGGTGTCTATCTTAAACTTGTTGTCGACGCGGGGAATGGTGCGAAGATAGTGAAAATTCCAGTCAAAAACGATCAGTTTGATTTGACTGGGGCGGAGCTTCCACAGGGCGTCGTGATTCATCCGATCGTGCAGTTAAGAACGTTTAACGCAGTGAAGAATTGAACCTCACCAAGCCCCTTTTATTGATCCTGGAAAGCAGCTAAGATATGAATTATTATGTCTTTTGTTCATCTACACGTCCACTCGGAATATTCCCTTTTAGAGGCCGCTTGTCGGGTTAAAGCTATTGCAAAAAAAGCAGCAGCGCTGAACATGCCGGCCGTGGCTTTAACAGATAACGGCAACATGTTTGGTGCGGTCGAATTTTATTTCGCCTGCAAGGATAATGGTGTGAAACCTTTGTTAGGATTGGACGCTTATTTAGCTCCAGGATCGCGTTTAGAAAAAAAACAAGATCGTGATCAAGTGCAAACGGGTCCGCGGCGCCTAGTGTTCCTGGCGCAAAATACGGATGGCTATAAAAATCTCTGTAAACTTTCAACGATCGGCTATCAAGAGGGTTTTTATTGGAAACCGCGAATTGATTACGAAGTTATTCGTCAGCACCAAGAAAATTTAATCTGTCTTACGGGGGGCTTGCGTGGCGAAGTTGCAGATTCTTTTTTACGGGAAGGTCCGGACGCAGCGTTAGCAAAAATCCGTCAGCTTAAAGAAATTTTCGATGATCGTTTGTACTTAGAGATGTGTCGTACAGGTGTGCCCGAATGGGATCGTATCAATCCCTTTTTACTAGAGGCTTCCAAGATTGTTGGTGTTCCAGTGGTGGCCAGCAATGATGTCCATTACATGGCCCAAGACGACCAGTTGGCCCAAGAAGTTTTGATTTGTATCGGGTCGAATAAAACGCTCAGCGATGAATCGCGTTTCCGCTTAGGAACCGATGAGTTTTATTTTAAAAAACCAGAACAGATGACCGAGCTGTTTGCGGATGTGCCCGAAGCGATTGCCAATACTGTGCAAATTGCCGAACGCTGTGATGTAAAGTTTAGAATTAAAGACGACAGCGGCAAGCCCGTGTATCACTTGCCGACCTTCCCCACGGACAACGGTCTGACCTTAACCGAGTTTATTGCTGAAAAAACCAAAGAGGGCTTGGAAGAGCGTTTTGAAGAAGCCAGACTGCGTGGCGAAGCGATCCCGGAAGAAAAGAAGCCTGAATACTTTGCGCGCTTAAAATACGAACTTGGTATTATTGATCGCATGGGCTTTAACGGTTACTTCCTAATTGTCCAAGATTTCATCAACTGGGCGAAGGTTAATGACATTCCAGTGGGGCCGGGGCGTGGATCTGGGGCGGGCTCGTTAGTCGCTTATTCATTAAAAATTACTGATCTAGATCCCTTGCCAAATTTCCTGTTGTTTGAGCGTTTCTTGAATCCAGAACGTATTTCTATGCCCGACTTCGATATCGACTTCTGTCAGGATCGTCGTCAGGAAGTGATTCAATACGTGACTCGTAAATACGGACAAGAATCTGTTTCGCAAATTATCACCTATGGTAAGTTGCAAGCACGGGCGGCAATTAAAGATGTGGGTCGTGTTTTAGGTATGACTTTCCCCGAAGTGGATGCGGTGACTAAGTTGATTCCGGAAAAATTGGGAATCAATCTTAAAGAAGCGCAAGAGATGGAACCACGTATTGGTGAGATGATGGAGATGAATCCAACGGTGGCCACACTGATGGATTTAGCGATGCGTATTGAAGGTATGGTTCGCCATGCGGGGATCCATGCGGCAGGGGTGATTATTGCCGATGGACAATTGGTTCGTCATGCGCCTTTGTATAAGGGGGCTGACGGGGAACAAGTTGTTCAATATGACATGAAGCATGCCGAGAAAATTGGCCTGATTAAGTTCGACTTCTTGGGGTTAAAAACTCTGACTCATATCAATCATGCTTTAAAACTGATCAAAAAAAATAGAGGCGAAGTTCTTACGACCCGCCAAATCCCGATGACCGATCGAGCGACTTTCGAAATGATGTCACGCGGGGACACGGCCGGGGTCTTTCAATTCGAGGGTGAGGGCATCACCGATGCCACCCGCAAAATCCGTCCTTCAAGTTTTGCCGACATAACGGCGATCACCTCGCTGTATCGTCCGGGTCCGATGGCGAACATTCCTGAGTTTACGGATCGTAAGCATGGCAAAGCGCCGGTGGAGTACCTTCTTGAGGACACCCGTGAGGTGCTTTCGGAAACCTACGGAATTATGGTTTACCAAGAGCAAGTTATGGGAATTGCTTCTAAGATTGCCGGATACTCGTTGGGTGAAGCCGACATGCTTCGTCGGGCGATGGGTAAAAAAATCAAAGAAGAGATGGATCAGCATCGTGAACGCTTTATGAAGGGCGCGATCGAGCGTGGCCACAATAAAGAAAAATCATCGGATCTGTTTGATCTGATGTATAAGTTTGCCGATTACGGTTTCAATAAATCGCATGCGGCTGCTTATTCAGTGATTACGATTCAAACGGCCTGGTTGAAGTGTCACTATGCCGCGGAATTCTTTGCCGCCCTTTTAAGTACCGAGTTGTCTGATACCGATAAGATCGTCAAATACTCAAAGGATGCGACAAAACGTGGTTTGACCGTAAAGTCTCCGCACGTGAATTTCTCGGACTATTTCTTTGATGTCCATGGCGATGAAATTTATTTTGGTTTGGGCGCGATTAAAGGAGTCGGACAAAGTGCCGTTGAAGCGATTATCGAAGCTCGCAATAGCTTGCCTGATAAGAAGTTTAACTCGTTGGATGATTTTTTTAACTCCATTGACTTGCGTCGTGTAAATAAAAAAGTGATCGAATGCTTAACTAAGGCCGGTGCTTTTGAAGGCTTTGGTGTGCATCGTGCGCAAATGATGGCGGGATATCAAAAGTATTTGGACCGTGCGCAAGGATTGCAAAAAGACCGCGAAATGGGGCAGTCTTCGTTATTTGACTTAGGACCTTCTGCGGAAACGAAAGTGACTTTGGAGGATGTTAAACCTTGGTCGCGAACGGCGTCGTTGGCCTATGAAAAAGAAGTTTTGGGCTTTTACCTAAGTGACCATCCGTTAAAAGGTTTTGATACGCTGTCGGAAGTTTGGACCAGTTGTAAAGTGGCCGACTTGCCAGCTCAGATGCCGGCGCCGGGAACCCCTGAAGCTGAGGCCTTAAAGGCGGCGAAAAAGGACTGGAAAAATCGTGATGCAGGTAAAAAGCGTGTGGTCGTAGCCGGACTTATTACGGAACTGCGTGAACTGATCACCAAAAAAGGCACGCGCATGGCATTTGGTAAAATCGAGGATCTGACCGGGGCCTGCGAGTTGGTGATCTTCCCGGACTCTTTTGCGCGCTTTGAAATGCAGTTGCGCGATGAAAGGCCGGTTTTGATTGGTGGGGGGCTTGAGGTTGAAGACGGTGTCGCTAAGATCATGGTCGATAACGTCGCACCCTTGGAAGACATTCTGAAAAAGACCAAACGTATGGTTTTGCGTCTAGATAAAATTGCTCCTGAGGACTATCCGAGATTACAATCTTTAATGAAAGATTACCCTGGGACGACATCAGTCAGCTTAGAAATCGATGTACCAGAAGTCAGTCGTAAGGTTTTGATGGAAATGGAAGATGCACAAGGGGTCAATGTGAACAACGACTTCTTCGAAGGAGTGCACATCCTTTTCGGTCGCACTGATTTTATTGAATTAAGGAGCTAATAAGATGCGCACAACTATGATGATCACAGCTTTGCTTTTTTCTTTTTTTACTCACCTGGCTTCGGCGCAGCAGCTAGAACTTTTGGATCGCAATTTTTCAGGATCTTCTTCAGCAAAGACGCCGCAAGAGGCAAAAAAGGATATCCAAGATCAGGCTTCGCGAAAAATTTCAGAGGATATCATTAAGGAGCTTATTGGCGAAGATCGATATGCGAAAAATAAGGCTCTGGTTACGACCAAGATCATCCGCAATGCGGCTCGGTTTATTCCATTTTCAAAACCTTCAGCTTTGCTACAAGAAGGGGAAATCTATAAGATGTCCGTGGCCGTTAAGGTTTCCTTGCGCGACCTAAAACAAATGTTGCAAGAAAACTCTTTGCTTAACGAAAATGACTCTGTACCGGTGGTCTTGCCGGTGATCAGTTGGGTGGATCGTGTGCAAGGGCGCAGTTTTCGCTGGTGGTTGCCATTAGATCGCAGCCAGCAAGGTTTTTTGGTCAAGGAAGGACGTTTTTTAGAGGATGCCTTAAGATCCGCGTTCCAAAAAAATAATTTCTATGTGGTTAAACCTGTTGATGCAAACTTAGGTGCTAATGTGCCTGTGGATTTTCAAACTGAAAAAGTTTCCAGTGGTGAAGATGCTCAATTTTTTGCCCATTACTTCAATGCACCGGTCTTAATTGATGGTCAGGTTTTATTAAACAAAGGTGAACGCCGAAACTTCCGTATTGAAATCCGTATGACCGCAATCCAGGTCAGTAATGGACGGGCGATTGCGGACGTGTCTCGTCGTTTTGAAACAGAGTCCGGATCCTTTGAAAGTGCCGTGGATAAAAAATTACGCGAAGTGATCGAATCTACCGCCAATGACTTGGCTTCGCAGGTTCTTGAAGCTTGGCAAAGGGGTTCAATTGGAACCTCCGTAATTCGTTTGACGTTAAAAGGTAAAAGCACTTTGCCGATGATGGAAGGTTTCAAAGATAAAGTTCGCTCGCAAATTACCCAGGTTAAGAATATCCGTGAGCGTTTAGTCAGCGCGGATTCTATCAGTTATGAAGTCGACACTTCCGCGGCGGTGGCAGACCTAATGGCAAAGCTTGAAGCTTTAGATATTGATGGCCGAAAGTTATCAAAGGTATCTGAAGGCTCTGATGAAATTGTTCTTAAGTGGGCTAACTAAGGAGTTCTCAATGAAAAGTATTTTTCTTATATTGTCGGCTTTTGTTTTAGCTTCATGTGCGACTTTTGATCACAGCACACCGAGCGTTCGTCGCGAAGTGAAGGATGTAAACTATGAAGCGCGCAAAGAGGATTCTTCGCCACGTAAGCGTTTGATGGTTTTACCATTTCTGGATGCAGCAGACAGTCGTCCGCAAGAGTTACGAGACCGCGCGCGCACAGCTTTCGTGACTGACTTAAATCGCACAGGTGAAGTGATTGCCTTAGACAGCAAGGAGCTTAAGGCGGATGTTACGAAAATGATGGAAGGCGGGCAGTATAAACTTGCCGAAGTTGCCAAAGTCGCGCAAGCAATCGGCGTGAATGCCGTCTTAGAAGGAAAGATCCTTGATATTCGTATCAAGCGTAAGTCTGACAACGTGGGCGTCGTCCGCCATTTAACCACAGCCTTTGAAGTGGTGGCGCAAGTCCGCGTTGTAACTGGGCGCGCAGGTCGGGAAGTGTTTAATACCGTGAAAACTGTGACCGTGGAAGAACAAGGAGTTCGTGTGGGCGAGCGGGTTGAAACAGATAAGTTTCTCGCTAACAATCCGGATGTTATTCAAACAATCGTTAAGGATGCCTTCTTGGACTTTACTCCGCAGGTTTTAGCGTCCCTAGATAAGGTCACTTGGGAAGGGCGTATCGCGGCAATTAACGGCGACAGAATCTATCTCAACGTCGGCAGAGTCTCAGGTTTGCAAGTTGGTGATCTTTTAAAAGTAACTGAAGATGGTGATGATGTGTACGATCCCGAAAGTGGTGGTCATATCGGTCGGGTGCCGGGGCGCCTTAAGGGCACATTGGAAGTGATTAGTTATTTTGGTAACGACGGAGCGATTTCTGTTATTCATTCTGGCTCGGGCTTTCGTGAAAATGATCGTGTGGAACTATATTAGGTTAAACTGAGGTTCAAGAACAGTGGCGAGTTTCAACTTTGCCTTCGACTCTTCTTGGCGAGTAACTTTTAATATACCTGTCGTGATTTCTCTTAGCGCTTTATGTCTTTGATGAGCTTTTCTAGCATGTTTTCTAGCGTCGCACTTTCACCGCGAACGCGCGCCATGAGTAATCCGCCTTGAATGGCTGCTAGAATTAGATCGGCCGTAAAGTTAAGATCTAGATCTTTTTTTAGGCTCTTTTCTTTAAGGCCCTGTTTAAGAGTTGTTATTAGCCAGTTCTGTTGGATTTTGTGAAAGTCCAACAGGCGTTTTTGCATTTTTGCAGGGACCGTGTTGAAATCCACGGCAAGGACCCCGAGCGGACACAGTTTTTTTTGATCCTGACTCATGCGACAGAAAATACGAGTCATTCGTGTTAGCTTTTGTAGGGCCGAGAGGTCCTTCATTTTTTCTACGGACTCTATATAGGCAGCTTCATAGTCAGCGATCAAGGCTAAGCCCAGGTCTTCTTTTGAGGCAAAATGGTAATGTAAGCTGGCCTTTTTTATTCCTAACTCATCTGCAATCAATTGAAAGCTAAAAGCATTGTACCCTAGGGTCTGCAAGTAATGTCGTCCCAGATCCAAGGCTTGAGCTTTTGTGGTCGTTAGAGGGGCTTGCTTTACTTTGTTCATTGTTATATTATCTACCTATCGGTAGGTAGAATCAAGATTTTTATACGAAGGACGTATATATGAGTAACATCAGAAACGACAAAAAAATGAGACCCGTTGCCATTCTTGGGGGTTCTCGCACGCCATTTACAAAGTCTTCCACGCACTATGCGCGCACCTCAAATCGCGATCTTATGACAGCAACCTTAAAGGACCTGGTCATGAAATCCAATCTTCAAGGTGTGCGCTTAGGAGATGTAGCCCTTGGTGCCGTGATGAAAAATGCCGCAGATTGGAATTTGTCTAGAGAGTCCTTATTAAGTTCTGGTCTTGATCCGCACACGCCAGGTTATGATGTGCAAAGAGCGTGTGGAACAGGTTTAGAAACATTGGCTCACATTGCCCTTAAGATTGCCTCTGGCCAAATCGACAGCGGTATTGGCGGGGGCACTGACACCAACAGTGATATCGCTGGCGTATTGCCGCGTGAATTTACTTGGGTGATGTTGGATGCACAAAAAGAGAAATCTTTGTTAGGGAAGTTAAAAAGATTCACTGAATTAAAATTATCCTATTTGAAACCACGCTTCCCTAATGTGCAAGAGCCGCGCACAGGTTTGTCGATGGGACAACACACAGAAAAAATGGTCAAAGACTGGAAGATCACCCGAGAAGCCCAAGATGAGCTGGCATTTCATAGTCATAAGAACGCGGCGCGAGCTTATGATGAAGGATTTTATAAAGACCTTGTGTTCGATTTTAAAGGCCTTTCTAAAGAGACCTTCGTGCGTGGGGATACAAGCATCGAAAAGCTTGCAAAGCTAAAACCTGCTTTCGATTTCACGGGAACGGGCACTTTGACTGCGGGTAACAGTACGCCTTTAACAGATGGGGCTTCTGCGGTTTTGTTAGGCTCTGAAGACTTTGCAGCACAACACAACTTGTCAGTTTTGGCTTACTTTGTGGACGCCGAATATGCAGCTGTAGATTACGTCAATGGCGAGGGACTTTTGATGGCGCCAGCCGTGGCTGTGGGCCGTATGTTGAAGCGCAACGGTTTAACGCTGCAGGATTTTGATTTTTATGAAATTCACGAAGCTTTTGCAGGGCAGGTCCTTTGCACACTGAAAGCGTGGGAGTCTGAAGAGTATTGTCAGAAAGCTTTTGGTGGAAGTGCATTGGGTTCCATAGATCGATCAAAGCTCAACGTAAACGGTGGCAGCTTGGCTTTGGGACATCCTTTTGCTGCAACGGGCGGACGTATCGTGGCAAGTCTTGCCAAGATGTTGAATAAAAAAGGCCGTGGCCGTGGTTTGATTTCAATCTGTACGGCAGGCGGCATGGGTGTTGTGGCTATTGTTGAAAAATAACTGACAAATAGAACCTTACGCTGGTCTTGGCGTGAGGTCCAGATTTCCCCATCTCCTTGCTGCTTTCTACGCTTTGAACAGTCAGAATAGAGAGGTAGCAAGGAGCCTTCATGCTAAGATATGTTCTTTTGTCGCTGGTGTTGATTTCGTTTTTAAGTTGCTCACATAAACCAGAAAAAGAAATCCAGTCCCGTTCAGTGGCTTCTTATTCAGAAGTTTTATCCGAGGCCAATTTCCAAGAGGCGAACATTCAGTGGATACGCAATCTCGAAAATCAATTTGAGGCGGCGACCCAGTCGGCGGTTTGCGCAGCAGATATGGGAAGTCTTGCTAAAGCTCTAGGGAATTTTAACCCTGCACTTTTAAAAAAATCATGGATTGATTCTTACGGACAGACGGCCATCAGAGATCTTGCAGGATTTCGCATGATGGTAAATGGGAATTTAAAATCGATTCCGTTGTCTTGTCGAGTTTATGCGGGCGACGTTTTTGGTAAACTGCGTGATATTGAAGATTATTTAGGTGAAACCTACTATAAAATTCAACCTCTTGTGGGTGATAAGTTAGATTTTAAAACACAGGCTGTACCGCTGTTCGAGTCTGGTAAATACAATCCGTATCATTTAAATTCCAAGTATAAAAGTTTTGCATTTCAACCCGGCGACATCATGATCACACGGGGAATTTCTTTTATGAGTGCGGGCATCGCACAAAGCACCACTTTACCTTCGAAATTCAGTCACGGTGTTTTTGTGTACGGTGATGGCTCTGGTAAATTTCAAACCATTGAATCCTATATCAATTCCGGCGTTTCTTTTTTTACCATAGAAGACGCTTTAAAAAATGAAAATGCGCGCATTATGGTTTTTCGCGCCAAAGACGCAAAGATGGCGCAGTTAGCGAATGACCTTATGGGGAAAGAAATCAAAAGTCGCCTAGAGGTAAAAGGTCCTAGTGTCGCTTACGATTACGATGCGAATATTAAAGACCACAGTCGTTTAACGTGTATTGAGATTCCTTATGCAGCTTATGAATGGGCTTCAAATGGCAAAGTCATTATGCCACAGGCCACGTCTAACATGATGTTGCAAAAGAAAGACCTGACCCAAGGCTTAAAGGTGACCCCAGGACCGATCTTTTCGCCCTTTAATTTAGAAACCGATGATCGCTTTGAAATGGTTTTAGATTGGACGGACTATCGTTTGTCACAAGATCAGCGCAATAAGGACTTGCTGGTCAGAAAGATGTTCGACTTAATTGAAAATCAGGATTACGAAATTCAAGAAAATTTAAGTTCCATCGCGGCTCGTGTGATTTGGAAATCGCGTGGTATTAAACCGCTCTGGAGTTTGCTGGGAGGATTTGGCGGGCTTAATGACTTGCCAGAGGACATTCCTTTGCAGCAAATCACCATCACCGCAAAACTTTATAAATCCGCGGGGATCTTTTTACAGGCTTTGCGCGATTGGCAAGCTAAGAACCCTGGTAAGATCTATACAAACCAAGAAATCTCGCAGTGGTTGAACGATTACATTGAAAGAGACCGCGTAAATTATATCCACCGCAAGCGTGCGGATGTGCACTTGTATTTCCGTCCTGCCAGCTTAAAACAGCTGCCGCAGGGTGAGGGATAGTTTTACCAATAAGACTAAGGTCGCGCTAAAATTCTTGTCCGTGATTCGTTGCGGACAAGGGTTTGGGTTTTCGCTTAAACTGAGTGCATGAAGCTTGTCTCGTCGTTCTTGCTATTTGTTCTGACATTTGGACTTTCTGGGCCTGTAATGGCTTCGGTCTTAATTCTTGATCGCACCAATCATCATGGCTTTCGCAAAACCGATATCTTAAAAAAAGAAAACGGTGTCTATTTTTATAACAACATCTTGTTGGGAAAAAAGTTGCCAGCAGAAATTTTGCGCTCATGGCAATCCCTTGAAAAAGGACCGGCAGGTGAAAAGTATTTAGCTTGTTCAGCAGGAACGTATTCATTTGTTAAACAAGTTAAAAACAAAAAGATTCAAGTAAACGGGTGCACACAAGGGGACAACTATGCGGCCCTTGTGAAAAATATCGAAGTCGTGCGTGAATACGCAAAGGGACGCCCGTGAAATTGCCGTGGGGACGATCCATTCTTCTGGTCTTAGTTGTTGCGGGCACTGTCTTACCCAGCGCACACGCAGCACCGGGTGATTTTGAGGTGATTGAACAGCTGACGCAAGTTCGTTCGGCGATCAAAAAGGCCTCTAACAATGTTAGTTGTGAAGTGCCTGCGGTAAAAAGTTGCTCATTCGCCAGTCTGTGCGGAAATTTTTCCAGCAAAACGCAAAGCATGTATTTATATACGAATGCCAGCGGCCAGGCAGTTCCAAACTACAGCATGTTAGTGAATATGCAAACGGTGGACGCCTGCTTAAAGAAGCCCTTTAAAGAAGACTTGTTTACGGATCCTCTTTTGAATCCAGAAAAACTTTTTACAGAAAAAGCCGCGGGCGGAAAAGCGCAACTCAAAGAAAATCAAAAAAGATACAACAGCGAATTTGCTAGAGCTAATGGGATTTTTAAAGACGTGCAAAAGCGCTTGATTGCTTATTTACAGTCTCAGCGGACTGCGGATAATAGCGCGGCTATTGAAGCTTCGATCAGAAAAATTGAAATCGTCAGTATGAATCAACTGTCTTTAAACGACGAGGTTCTTTTGAAAACGGGCTGTGAAATGCCCAATGCTTTTTATGTCGCCCAAACTATGGCGGTGACGGTGTGTCCGCAGTTTTTGGGACTTCCAGATGCTAGTTTGTTTTTGATCATTGCCCATGAGCTGTCCCACGCTATCGACCCGTGCAATTCAAGTTATGGGTATTTGCAATCTGATAAAGGTACTTTTATATTAGATCCCCGCACAAGTATGCCCGAGTCCGAATACTCTGAGGAGTCCCATAAGGGCTATAATAGGTTTGCTGATTCCGTGGGGGTTGACGAGCACCCTTTTAAGGAAGCTATCGCTTGCCTGAATAGTCCTAAAGTTATGAATGTGCAGACTCCGTCACGGGCCTCAGTCTTAAAAAGAGTAGATGATAAAATGTCTTTCATCCAAGAAAAAGACAGCGAATCAGGGGAAGAGAAAAATTCCGATGCTCAGATGTCTCGTTTACAAAGCGAGAAGGAATTTTTTGAAAAGCATCACAAAGATTTACAATTCTGTGGTCCCATTACTGGTAACGGCCATGCTCAAGAAGCTTTTGCGGATTGGCTGGCTGTACAGATTGTAGAAAAGAAGATAGTTGAAATTCCATCCAGTGCGGATGCCAAACGATTTGCGTTTGAAACCCAGGCTTATTCCTTCGGCCGATCCTGCGCAAACTTATCCCAGGCCATGAATGCAAAAGCCAAAAAGATTATGGGTAAAAAATGTGAAACTGTGGATGAGGCTTTAGCGAAAGCAGAACTTAAGCCGGACCACGATCATTCTCATCCAAAAATGGCAGATCGTGTGAATTCCATTTACCTAGCAAATCCCGGCCTGCAAAAGGCCCTGGGATGCGTGCCTGATAAAACAAGGAACGCCTGTAAATAATCAAAGCCTGCAAGTTATTTTGCAGGCTTAAAGACAAATTGATCTTGGTATTCAGGTTTAATATCTGTAGCCACGACACAAGTTGCGTAATCATGAATAGCCGTCTGAATCAAATTGTTGTCGGGACCACTTACGATCGATTGATCAAGGATAGTGGAATATATTTTCTCATTGACCCAAAGACGTGATGATCCTGAGCCTACACTCGAACGGCCCGCCTCGAAGGTAGTTCTGTAAGTGTGAGAGTAATCAATTTCAACATAAGGGGAAAATTTCGCTAAAACCTTTCCGTTTGCGTCTGTGTAATCCAATACCCCATAGTGAGACAGTTTTGTTATTTTGAGCGATAGTTGAAGGTCATGATTTGCTGAAAATGTTTTGAGCAAGATTTCGTGTGGGAGCTGAATGTCTTTCATCAAGTCCAAGGTGACAGTTTCAGTCGGAGGCAAGGAAAGGTCGACCTTTTGCGACCCTTGGGCCCAAAGGGTGCATTTTAATTCTGCCTTATTATATTTTGTCGCTAAGACTTCGCTTGTGGATTTGTTTGAAAGTTCAACAACAGTCCCTGGCTGACCTTGCGGAGGAGTCGTGTTGGTGGAGGAGTTTTCTTTTGAACAGCTAACTAAGAAAAAACCCATTAAAACGCTAAAAAAGATATTTTTCATAGGAGCACCTCGGAGCTAGTTCATACTCAGGTTTTATAAAAGTGTCTATAAAATATTAAGGTTCTCCCTCAATGACAGGGGCAGTCAGGGAATCTGCTAGAATGTTTTTACCACAAAATATTTTAGCAAAAGGACCCCCGAATGCCCCAAATCAGG
>JABWCO010000135.1 GCA_013360185.1 Bdellovibrio sp. | reverse complement strand
CCTCTCAATCCCAATATTTTCTAAAAAGATCTCGTCATGTGAAACCACCAATAAAGCTCCTTGGTAATCCAGCAAAGCGGCCTCTAAGACCTCCAGACTGTCCAAATCCAGATTGTTCGTAGGCTCGTCTAAGATCAGAAACTGCGGCACCGGATCCGCCAATAACATCTTAGCCAAGGCGACCTTTAGTTTTTCTCCTCCGCTAAGACTTGCAACCTTTCTCAGAACATCGTCACCCATGACCTGAAAACGGGCCAAACGATTGCGTATTTCCACAGGGTCCCTTTTAGAAGACTCTTGCACATTCTCTAAAACACTTTGATCAGGATTCAGCAGCGAATAGTCTTGATCCAAAAAAGCCGTGACCAATGTGGGTCCCTTAATGTGCCCGACCACTTCGGCATTGGCAGGCGTGGTTCCTAGCAAAGCTTTTAGCAAAGAACTTTTCCCGACTCCGTTGGCACCTGCTAGTGCCCAGCGTTCTGTTCCGCGCACGGTCCACGTAATCCCCTCAGGCCACAAAAAGTGATTTTCATTTGCAAAGCGCAAATTAAAATCAGAAAGATCAAAAATCACTTTGCCCTCGGGAACTTTGCTGTCTGGTAAAGACAATCCTAGACGGGTTTCTAATTTCCCATGCGCATAAAGATCTGCGAAGTTATCCCGAGATTTTTCCACACGTTGAGATTCATTTTTATCGATACGCCCCAGCGTGACCTGCGCTTGCCGCTTGCGCGCTCCCAATAAAATTTTTGGAAGACCGCCCTTTAATGCATTTTTATGGCCCGTACGCATGCGTTTATCCTGAGACTGAATCTTTTCTTGGTGCTCACGCTCCGCTTTCTTTTTCTCGCGCCGGGCACTTTCTAATTTTTCTTCATGCAACGCGCGTTCCGCTTGTTTCTGGATTCGATAAAACTGAAAATTACCACCATACACCGACAGTCCTTGGGACGAAAGCTCGAGGATCGTGTCAACATTGTCCAACAACTCACGATCGTGAGAGATGACAATCATCGCACCTTGATAGTCGCGCACAAAATTTCTGATAAGGATGCGCGCTTCTTTGTCCAGATTGTTGGTCGGCTCATCCAGAATCAATAAACCCGCCAAATCAGCCAACGCGGCAGCAATACGTACCCGCGTCCACTGGCCACCACTCAAATTTCTAAGCTCTGTATCCAAAGATACATTTCGCAAGAGGCTGCCCCAAACGGCCGCATCAACATTTGGGTGATCCCAAAGATTGATGAGATATTCGGAAACACATCCCTGGGGGCGCGCACTTTCTTGCGCCAGATAAACGATTCGGTGCGATCTTTCGATAGCACCGGAAGTCGGAGGCACGAGCCCCGCTAAAATTTTGGCCAATGTACTTTTGCCTGCCCCATTAGCCCCGACCAGCCCGTAACGAGAAGTCCCTAAAGTAAAAGACAGGTTCGCAAATAGAACATCACCTTGAGGCCAGGCCAGCCCCAATGACCTAGCGGTCACTTGAAATAAATTTTTTTGCATACTTTAAATCCGTCCGAAGGAGCCTTAACAAGGTCCTATAAAGATTAATAATAAGGAATTATCGACGGATTTATTTTCTCATAGCTGGTCGGGTTTAGAAGCCCGACATAAATAAGCTAACACAAGGGCACGTCTCTTTCAAGACCTGCCCAGTTGTTTTTACCAGCAGGGCGGGTTCAATTTAATTTTACCTAAAGCCTTTTTGACCGCTTGGACGTTTTTAATCTCTTTAGCAACTAAGACCGCATCTGTGACAGCCGCTTTAGCTTCTACGGCTTCTCCTTCACACTTTGATTTTCCAGTTGTACTATCTTGAGAAACTTTACTTACGACACCAGGAACCGAAAGAAATCCTGCCAACTGATATGTCTCTGCGGTTTTGTTAACCACCATAAAGTTTAATCTAAACGCGGCCCCTTCAGAACGATCCTTTAAACCTATGCCAGTTAATGGTAAAGCCATAAGTTCTTCGCCCGATTCGTCGTCCTTAACATATGAGAACTTGATCGACTTTAACTGATACACAGTTTCTGTCAAAAACGCTTGAGCTTCTTCCTTACCTTTTAAAGACAACTTAAGAAACTTGCGAGGCTCTTGTTCTGGAGCTTCTTCGATGAAACGCTCTACCGTCACTTCGCACTCTTCAGACTTATCTAAAGTTAATAAAGCACAAGAAACCTTTGCCTGATCCAAGGCTTTGGCTTGTGTAAAGAGGGCTTCCAAAGCCTCACCCGAAACGGTATTTGCTAAATCCTCTTTCGCTGGGGACGTATTCACGCCTTCTGGAATTGTCATTTTAAAAATACGCATGTCAAATTTATGCTCTGACATTTTTTTAAGTAAAGATTCGTTTGAAAGCTTTCTGCCCTGTTCGCGCACAAATGCACCTACGGCATCCACCTGAGCAATATCATCTTTAGTCATCACCATCTTTGCAAATTTAGCATGGGTATCGGCTTTAGCTCTGGCTATGTTTTCTTTTTCAATATTTTTAAGACGATTCTTTTCCTTGCGAGTGGATAATTCTTTTTCTGTGGTATGACTTTCAGCCAAAAGCGCTTCAAGGGTATCCCCCTCTGAGGTGGATAAACCTGAATCATCTCTAGCAACTTTGTTGGCATCGCATTTCGCCTTAAGTCCATTGTCTGCGACCACTTTGCACAGGCTTGAGAGGCTGAAATGTTTTAAGGAATAAAGACTGGTTAAGTATTCATTCAAAATAATTTCTGCAGCAACTTTAGAATCTAGCTTGGAAAATTCACGAGAATCGATCCACACTTCATGCAATGTCTGCACAACCATTAAAGGAGCGTTTTTATCCGCGCGGCGCGATTTCGAGATGGCTTTTCTTTCCAAGGCTTTTAAATCAATGGCACCAAGAATCCATTTTTTTACTTTGAACAATTCAGACAGCGGAACCAGGCTGCTGCCAACACTGGCGGCCTCAAAGACCTTTTGCAAATGCTCTTTGTAAGCCGGCAAACCCATCGGATCCATAACTTGGCGTTGCTGCTCATCACTCAGGTTCGTTTTCTCCAGCAGCTCGGTGACCGAGGCTTGTGCCCCTTGCTTTGCGATCCGAGGGGAATACTGGCGGCTAGATTCTTGACAGGCTGACAAAATTAGGGCCCCTGCAACCAATGAAGTCGACAATAAACGAATACGAGAGCTTTTGCGGATCATAAATCACCTCTGGCTTATTTGTATTCAATTTCAGGACCTTGTTTCATTCTGAGAAAGCCTATTCTTTGGGCGCCCCCGCACAATGAAAAGATATTGGGAAAAGGGGGCTTTTTTTATGCGAATTATTGCCGCGGTAAACTTTTTGTGGGACAGTGACCTGCTTTGAAAAACGTATCCTGGTTTCTTATCTCTATTCTTCTTCACGGTGTCATCGGCGCTGGGCTTTTGTATTCCGCGGACAATCTGGATTCCTCGCCCCCCCCGGAAGAGATTTTAGATTTAACGTTGGCATTACCCACGCACAATCACTTTGAAAATAAACCTGCCACCGCTCCTCCCGCAGCAAAACGTCCTGCTGCGCCGACAATTTCGACGGAAGCTCCGGCAAACACCCCGGCCAGCGCAGTGGTCGAAACCTCACCCCAAGAAGCTGACGGTGATCCGTCAGGTGGGGAAAACTCTGAGAGTTCCGCTCCAGTCGCTTGGGGAGAAGTGACACGTTTGCCGAAAGTGATGCGCGAAGTGAAAGCCACCTATCCACTTGAAGCAAAAAAGGCTGGAATCGCAGGCCCTGTGGTTCTGGATATTTTGGTAGACAGCGTGGGTAAAGTTCGCGATATCCATGTCGTCAGTGGGCCTGGCTTTGGTTTGAACGAATCCGCCGTAGAGGCCTTGAGAAAATTTGAATTTCGTCCAGCGCTTAAAGGGGCAAATTCTGTCGCAGTGAAGATTCGTTATACTTATAGATTTAAATTAGATGTGAATTAAGAGGGAATTTTTGTGAAATCATTTTATCTGTTGTTAGCTCTTTTAGGATCTGCCACCGCTTTTGCACAAGAATCTCCGCCGAACTTTGAAACTGTGGTTGAAGATGTTGTGTTTAATACTTCAAGTCGCACCGTGATTGACGAAAAGGCCATTAAGGATTCACGCGCGCCCAACATCACCACACTTCTTTCAAGTCAGGCCAATATCACCATTACTAATACGCCCTTTCAGCCCAACTCAATTTTCATCCGAGGGGGAGATTCTAGCCACATCTTGATTTTGGTCGATGGCGTACCTTTTTACGATGCCTCGACTGTGCAAAAGAACTTCAACTTAAATTCTTTGGATATTAAGTCCGTGCGCCGTATTGAAATTATTAAGGGCAGTCAAACTGTCTTGTACGGTGGCCAGGCTTTAAGTGGCGTAATCAAAATCGACACTGTTCCCCAAGAATTCAATGAAAAGACAATGCTGAAGGGCCACGTCGGCAATTACAATGCCCGTGATTTTTCTTTAGCACACACAGAACAAATTTCAGACAACCAAGGCGTCTTATTCCGTGGTCAAGGCTCTTGGAAAGACCTCCGGTCACCCGTCCTAGGATCTTCAGAAACATATTCCAGAGACTCGTGGAATGGCGAAGTTGCCTACGCCTGGAAAGGGACCGTGGATGGTCACATCAAGGGGCATTATATTCAAGAGCGCAACATGTCGGCAAACGCCAGCTATGCCACTTTAAAAACATTCGATACTAAAGATTTTGAGCAATACAATCGCCAAGCCTCCGTTTCATCTGTCTTAAAGTTTAATGAACTGCCATGGACTCCACGCCTAAGCCTTAACGCTCACAATAGCTTTAAAACTTACGCGCAACCTGTAAACACCACGAACGCCACTTTGACGGACTATAAATACGGCGCAAATTTACGTTCGGTACGCTTAGACTTGAGCCCCTTAAGATCCGGCCTAATCGACGTGGATGCGGGACTCAATTATAATTATGAGAATTTTAATTTCCGCGACAAGGGCAACGAAATCGCCAATGCCTCGTCTGAGCAAATGGGTGCTTTTGTTAAAGCGGATTTGAAGTGGCACCCCAACTTCATTTTAAGCGCTGGCGTGCGCAGCGAAAAATGGGACACAAGAAATGGCGTAGAAAGCTACCAAGCAGGTTTCACGTTGTTCGAAAGAACAAAGTTCGAGTTCGCTTCAGGACACAAGACACCTTCGTTATTCCAACTGTACTCAAACTATGGAAATCCCAACTTAGAAGCCGAAAAAGCGAATGTCTATAGTCTGACCCAAGAAGTGGACCTGAGTGAACGCCAGCAAGTGTCCTTAACAGGTTTCGTTTCAAATTACACAGGGCTAATCACGACTGTCGGTGCGCCACCAAATACAAAATATGCAAACGTCAACAGAGCCGAATCCCGTGGCGCCGAATTAGTTTATACTCTCCGCCCAACGGACAGCTCTTCTTTGTTACTGACTTACGGCTACCAAGAACCACGCGATATGGATAAAGACCGCTGGTTGCTGCGCCGTCCGTTAACAAACGGAAGTATTAAGTACACGCACACTTGGGGACCTCACACCGGCAGCCTTGAAGCGGTTGGCGCAGGGGAGCGTTTAGATACCACCGGTCCAGGCGGGTTGGTACAATCCATTCCGGGGTACGCCATCGGCAATATGGCTTATTCCTATGAGTGGGACCACGGCCTGACGCTTTACACGCGTTTAAACAATATTTTAGATTATCGCTATCAAGAAGTTTTCAGTTTTTACAGCGAAGGCTTCAGCGGCATCGTCGGTGCTGAATACTGGTTCTAAAAATCTTCGAGGTCTCGTCCTTAGAATGAGACCTTCGTAAAATTCCTTAAATGTCCTAAGGTCCGTATTTACAGACTAGATTGCAAATCCTAACATCTTGTAATCATTCCTTCTCCTTTTTCATGTTTAAATATTCCGAACAGTATGTTTTTAGACAAAAAAAGGAGAATACATCTATGTACACGCTGCGGGCGCGTCTGGCGCTTATTTGTGGATTTTTGGCAATAGCTCTTGTGATTGTGGGTTCAACGGGGTTTATTTCCTTACATACTGTTGGCGACACCTATAAACACGTCGCTGAAATTAACCTGCCCAATGCCAACTTACTCCAACAGATGTCGACAGCCACAGGGTCGGCTATTCGCCAACTCATTCGCTTGGGATACACCAAACTTTCAGACGATGATATTATGAAGTTAGAAAAAGAGTATTTGAATCATGTCGAACAATACGAAGCCGCCGATAAAAAATATCAAGAAGTTCCCTTCGTCGATGGTGAAGCCGAACTTTATGAAAAGCTTGCTGCGGATTGGAAGTCTGCCTCTGTGACGGCCTTAAAATTGATAGAGATACGCAAGAAGGGCGATTTAGAACCTTTCCACGCGTTACTTGAAGGTGACTTTACGAATCAATATAATACTCACAGCAAGTCCTTACTAACAATTATCAACTTCCAAGAAGACCAAGCACATTTATGGTCCAACAAAGCCCAGGACATCATGAACTCCTCGCGCAAAGCTTTGGTTATTATCAGTGCCATCGGACTTCTTTTAGGTCTGGGCGTCGCCGTGTGGTTGGCGGGCCAATTGCAAATAAGCTTACGTAACATTGCCTCTTCCGTGGCCGATTCCAAAACCAGCGTTGAACAAGCCAGCGAACAGCTCACTTCAGCCAGCCAACAACTTGCAAACAGCTCCACAGAAGCGGCCGCTTCCCTCGAAGAAACTGTGGCCTCTCTAGAAGAACTAACAAGCATGGTAAAACAGAATGCCGACAATGCTTCTCAAGCCAGCTCACTATCGCTGGGAAGCCAAGACAACGCCGTCAAGGGCAACAACGATATCAAAGGCCTTATTGCCGCTATGGCTGAAATCAATAGCTCTTCAAAAAAGATCGAAGAAATCATTAACGTCATCGACGACATTGCATTTCAAACGAATCTTTTAGCACTGAATGCAGCCGTTGAAGCAGCTCGTGCAGGCGAACAAGGCAAAGGCTTCGCCGTCGTGGCAGAAGCGGTTCGTGCTTTGGCACAGAGGTCTGCTCAAGCGGCCAAAGAAATATCGGCACTAATTAAAGACTCTGTTTCTCAAGTTGAAGCCGGAACCAAAATTGCCGATAAAAGTGGCGAGTCCTTAGACAAAATCGTGGACTCAGTACAGAAGGTCACAAGTCTGAACTCAGAAATTGCCCATGCCTCCTCGGAACAATCCGAAGGCATCGCGCAGATTTCAAAAGCGATGAATCAATTAGACCAAGCCACTCAATCCAACGCAGCTTCAGCCGAAGAAGCCGCCGCGTCTTCGGAAGTAATGCTTCGCCAAGCAAAAGTGCTAGGCGAACAAGTTCAAGCACTTCAACGCATAGTGGGCTAAAAATAAATCAATCGCCATAACGAACAACGGCAAAGAACCAAGTCAGGTCTTTGCCGTTCTTTTTTTAGAGGCAACAAATACTCTTTGCTAAATCCCCCTGATAACGCCTCATAAGCTCACATCATTGCACTGAGCAAAAAAAGTCGAAGGCAAAGTTGTGGAGTTCACCCCGCATTCTTGGAGGCAAATTTTTTAGACTTTCCCCAGGGGTTTCAAAACCCCGACCTTGCCAACTTTAGAAGGCAAAGGATGTTGAATCTCTTCTGCCATCCAAGGGTTCATGGCGACTAATTTTTCAAGGTTCAGACCGGTTTTAATACCCATACCGTGAAACATGTAAACGACGTCTTCCGTCGCCACATTCCCCGTAGCACCTGGAGCATATGGACAGCCACCCAAGCCACCTAGGCTAGTATCGAAAACATTAATACCTAATTTGTAGGCCGCAAGAATATTGGCCAATGCCTGTCCGCGAGTATCATGAAAGTGTCCCGCTAATTTTTTGATAGGCACGACTTTTTTTAACTTTTTAAACAACGATTCCACTTGGCCAGCGTTGGCCACACCGATGGTGTCACCTATGGAAATCTCATACACACCAAGCTTATGCATACGTTGCGCAAGCTTCACCACTTTGGCCTCAGACACTTTTCCCTCGAAGGGACAACCAAAGCAGGTTGAAAGGTATCCGCGCACTTTGATTTTATGTTTTTTTGCTAAGGCCATCACTACGGCAAAGCGTTCAAAGCTTTCATCAATAGTGCAATTGATATTTTTCTTAGAAAAAGATTCCGAGCAAGCTGCAAAGATCGCTACTTCTTTGACACCACTTTGAATGGCGTCGAGCATACCCCGTTCGTTAGGAACTAAAACCGAAAACTCAGTTTTTTTAGAAATCTTCCCGGCTTTCACCGAAGCGAAAATTTGCCGAATGACTTCGGCGGTTCCAGCCATTTGCGGAACCCAGTGCGGAGAAACAAAAGCTCCTAGCTCTAAGCGTTTTACACCCGCTTCAATCAGTCGCTGTGCAAAGTCTACGCGCACGGAAGAA
>JABWCO010000134.1 GCA_013360185.1 Bdellovibrio sp. | reverse complement strand
CTCAATCCGCGGCAGAAGACGCTGCGAAAAAAGCTATGGAAGCAGGTATGAGATCTGTGGACGTTTATCTTAAAGGCCCAGGCGCTGGTCGCGAACCTGCAATCCGTGCGTTAGCAGCAACAGGAATGAGAATCTTGACTCTTAAAGATATCACACCTGTTCCTCATAACGGTTGCCGTCCACCTAAGCGTAGAAGAATCTAAGGAGTATATCGTGAGCTGCATTAACGAAAGCGTTTGTAAGCTTTGCCGTCGCGAAAACGTAAAACTTTTCTTGAAGGGTGACCGTTGTTACACTGATAAGTGTTCTTTCGAAAGAAGACCTTATCCGCCAGGACAGCATGGTCAATCTCGTTTAAAGTTTTCTGAATTTGCACTACAATTGCGTGAAAAACAAAAAACTAAGAGATACTACGGTGTTTCTGAAAAACAATTTGTGAAATATGTATCTGAAGCCAACCGTTCAAAAGAATTGACTGGTACTGCGCTTCTTAAGTTCCTCGAGACTCGACTTGATAACGTTGTTTACTCTTTGGGATATGCTAACTCTCGTCGTGAAGCAAGGCAGCTTGTTAAACACAACCATTTCCTATTGAATGGTAAAAGAGCTAACATTCCAAGCATCATCGTGAACAAAGGTGACGTTATTACGGTTGCAGAATCAAGCCGTGAAGTGACTAAGATCCAAGCAGCTATTCAATCAGTAGCTCGCCGATCTGTACCAGCTTGGCTTGAAGCTGATCATGCTAAGTTCATCGGAACTGTTAAAGATCTTCCAAATCGTGAAGACGTGACAGTAGCTGTTGAAGAGAACATGATCGTTGAATACTACTCAAGATAATTTTACCTCTCGGGGGAAGCATGCAAGAGCACTATTATAAATTCTGGAGAGAGATGATCAAACCAAAGGGATTTGAGGTTGATCGTGATACTCTTCGTGAGGACTACGCTAAATTCATTATCCGTCCCCTCGAAAGAGGTTTCGGGGTTACCCTTGGTAACTCCCTAAGAAGAATTCTTCTTAGCTCAATGATGGGTTCTGCAATTACGGCTGTAAAATTTGAAGGCGTATTGCACGAGTTCACTACGATCCCAGACGTTCTTGAAGATGTTACTGACATCATCTTGAACCTTAAAGAAGTTCGTTTCAAACAGTACACTGCTGATGCTGTAACTTTGAGAATCTCTAAAAAAGGTCCAGGCAAAGTGACTGCAGCGGATATCCAAACTTCCGACAAGATCGAGGTTCTAAACCCAGATCTTCACATCGCGACTTTGGGTGGAAATGCGAACTTCAACGCGGAAATCATCGTGAGCTTCGGCCGTGGATATGTCCCTGTTGAAAATAGAGAAACTGATCTTCCTGTAGGCTTTATCGGCGTTGACGCTCTTTACAGTCCTATCAGAAAAGTAAACTACAATGTTTCAAATGCACGCGTTGGTCAAAGAACTGACTACGATGCTTTGACTTTGGAAGTTTGGACAGACGGTTCTTTGAAACCAGAAGAATCTGTAGCTCTTTCATCAAAAATCATGAAAGAACAACTTCAGATCTTCCTTACTTTCGACGAAACTATGGAGCCAGCTGAAGAAGCTCGCGAAATGGGTTCTCCTTCATTGAATGAGAATTTGTTCCGCTCTGTAGACGATCTTGAGTTGTCTGTTCGTTCAGCGAACTGCTTGAAAAACGCTAACATCCGTTACATCGGGGAATTAGTTGTTCGTTCAGAAGCAGAAATGCTTAAGACTAAAAACTTCGGTCGTAAGTCTTTGAACGAAATCAAAGAGATCTTGGGCGAGATGGGTCTTGGTCTTGGAATGAAAATCGACGGCTGGCCTCCAGCTGGTTGGGATCCAAGTCAGCCACCTCAAAAAAGAGAAACTCAACAATAATTTATACCAAGACGGTATAATTAAATCAGGTGACCCGTCACAAGGTCACCAGGGCTCGGAGCCCCACAAAAGTAACACTGAGTAATTGACTGAGTGTTCTATCGTGCTGATACCTAATACGGTCAGTACGTTTATCGGAGAATAAAATGAGCTCACACAGAAGAAGAATAAAACATTTCGATCGTAAATCTGGCCCTAGAAAAGCTTTGTTAAGAGGTCTTGTGACTTCTCTAATCGAGCATGGCCGTATCACTACAACTGTTGACCGTGCTAAAGAAACACGTCGCCACGTTGAAAAAGCTATCACTCTTGGTAAAAAAGGTGACCTTGCGACAACTCGTTTGTTGTTGTCTCGTTACCCAGACAAAGCAGCTGTTAGCACTATCATGAAAGATCTTGCTCCACGCTTTAAAAACCGTCCAGGTGGTTACACTCGTATCATCAAAATCGGTCGTCGCCCAGGTGACACAGCTGAAATGGCTTTCCTTGAATTCGTAGATTACGATTTCGAAGCTAAAGGTGCAGCGAAAGAAGAAGCGAAAGTAGTTAAAGCTGACGCAAAAACTGCAAAAAAACCTGCAGTTAAAGCGAAAAAAGCTTCAACTAAACTTGTAGCAGCTAAGAAAAAGGCTGTTACAAAAGGTCAGAAAAAGGCTCGTGCAGCGTCTCGCGCTTAATCGATTCTTGAATGAATTTAAAATAAAAAGGCTTTGGGAAACCAAGGCCTTTTTTATTTTGTGCCTTAAGGCTCTCTAATGCAAAATCACGCTTTGTTCTTGCATTGAGTCCTTGGCTAATTGGCTAAAGGATTGCTCCGTCGATAGGAATCTATTAAGGTCTTGGCGTTGACGAAGGAGTCCTTATGAATCAGCACATAAAAGCTATTGTTATTGTTCTTATCCTGGGTGCTTTGGGTGTCATGGGCTTCAATCAGCTCTTTGGCAAGAAGACAGAAGCCACGGGCACGATCTCTAGTCTTGAGATGTTTGAAACAGAAGGTGTTCCTAATTTTTCTGCGAAAGAACTTTCTGGAAACTCCTTTGAGCTTAAATCCATGAGTGGCAAGATTGTTATTTTAAATTTTTGGGCTTCTTGGTGCACGCCTTGTATTGAAGAAGTTCCTTCGCTGATCAAGTTGGTGAAAGAGTTTAAAGGTGATGTGCAGTTGATCGCAGTTTCTGGCGACAGCAACCTTGAAGACATCAAGGTGTTTTTAAAATCATTTCCTGAGTTAAATGATGCAAATATAAAAATCGTCTGGGATGAAGACCGATCCTTGATGAAGCAGTTTCAGGTGACTCGTTTGCCGGAATCCCTGGTGTTAGACAAAGATCAGAAGCTTGCGAAAAAACTTGTGGGCTCTATCGAGTGGTATAACAAAGATTCCATTGGTTATATCAATTCTCTTCTGGGGCGATAGTAAAAACTCAGGATGAGCATCACATCCGTCGATCCCAAGTTAAAGCTTCTAGGGATCAAGACGGAGTGGCAGGGCAGTAAACGATTTAACCTAAAGATTATTCTTTGCAGTCGTATTGCAAATCTATTTGAGTTCCCTCGATCAGTGGGAAAGAAAACTTCAAAGCTTTTCCATCAAGTTTTAGGCCGCCAATTTCTAGACCTTCTACTTTTACTTTCAAAGTTTTTGGCTCGGGCTCGCATTGTAAATTCAAGGCAGACAAAGAGTTCACGATCTTGTCCTTGAATGTGTTAAGGCTTGCGCTGTAATCAGTCTCACAGATGCTTCCGATACCTCCATCGGTTAAACGAGAGGCCTCTGCATACACACGACCTGGATGGCTTGGAGAGGCATCCTTGTCTTGCTCTGCTTCGCAGATGTTGTCCCCAGGTTTTACGATGATTGAATTGAAGGTGAGGCGCACATCATCTCCGAAGGAAGTTTTAGCTTGGGCGATCATAGCTGCGGGATGGTCTTCGCTATCAAAGGCTATGTAAGCTCCAGATGCATCGGCGGGCTTTACGTATTGAGGATCACCGCCGACAGAACGTTCATCTTCGTCCGAAATAACAATGACTGAGATGGCGGCACCAGGTCGGTAACAGTTGTGTGTGCCCATGGCGTAACTCTTAAAGTTATCGTGCGTAGTTTTTATGGCTCTTTCGTCTGCAGATCCCAGGCCGCCAATAGTCAGATTTTCAACGGTTGTCGTGAAGATGGTATTAAGATTTGCAGTGCCTCTTTTTAGCAGATAGCCGGGCGTACCGCTGGCTGGTGCATAGTTTCTCCAGTTTAAAGGAGTTCCAAAAATCGGTCCGTCGGCAGACGAGTAACTTCGAGTTGTCGTGAGGCACATCTGCCAATCAATGTTACTGGCATCCAATGATGAAACAAAAGTCGACATGCGGGCTGCTAATTTTGCTAATTCTGGATACATCGAGTTCGAGTCATCTAAAACTAAGAGAAAATCCACCTGCTTATTTCCATAGGCCACAACCTCTGTGGAATTGATGGTTTTACTAGGTGCAGGCACGGGAACTATCGCGCTTTGATCTTCGACGGACAAAGGAGCGAAGTTCAACTTTGCGCAGGCAGCGCTTAAGCCAAAGACGCAGATTAAAACTAATTTTGTTGAGAGATTTGTAGCCTTCATAGGTACCTCTTCGTCAGGCTAGCACAGAAACTTATGCGAAAAAAAGAGGCAGTCGCAAAATGAACAGTAAGAATGTTGAGTGAAAACGGTAAGTTGGGAAATGTGTCGAAGGAGTTGTCAGGTCCTGTTAGAAGCTTTGCCACTTTTTTGTGAATGGATCTAGATATAAAAAGGGATCCCTCAGTTTTCGCACTGAACATTTAGACTTTTTGTGGTGCTTAAAGATCGTGTGCGCTAGTGGAGTTAGTCAACTCAAGCGCCTTGGGCGCTTGAGTTGGAGATTCTTTTTTAACTTACCAACCTAACTTTTTCTTTAAGTCGTCGAGGGCTTTTTGGCCTTCTTTTTCTAAACCTTTTTTGGCTTGGTTTTCGGCATCTTTCTTAGCTTGCTCGACTTTGCCTTCAGCTTGCTTTTTCTGGTCTTCAATTTGTGCTTGCGCCTTTTTGACCTCTTTATCAAGCTGACCGCGAAGTTGATTTAGCTGTGCTTCGATTTGCGCTCTTTGTTTGCCGATTTCTTCGTCAACCACTGCTTGAATGCGCTTTCGTGCTTCGTCGATCTTTGCTTGAATTTGTTTTTCAAATCCTTTTTGCAGCTCAGGTCCTAAGTTGGAGTTGATTGAAAACGGAACCTTAGGAATCACTCCCTCCGCATCGACTGTCAGATTAACGACTGGAATTCCCGCAAAAACAGCTTTTAAAATTTGATCTGCAATTTCATTTTTAGAAGACACTGCATAGTCAATACTTGAGAACTGATTGTTCATCGCTAAGTTAATTTTCTTAAGTCCCACTAAGCTGCCCTTGATGTCCATGGCGCCCGTCGCCTTGGTGAAGGCAATGCTGACGTCAGGAGTTTGCACCAAGTCTTTGCCTGTGATCCCGTAAGAGGACACTTTGAAAACGTAATCGATCACACTTTCGCTCTTCGTGTTATCCAAAGACAGACGAACTAAGAAGCCCATGATTTGCATCGATGGGAAGTCGCCCGCTAAAGTAGCAACCGTGGGCTTGCCGATTAAGCGCTGATTAGAGGTAATATCGAGGATTTCACCTTTGATGTTGCCTGCATCCGGAGTTTTACCTGCTTGAGAGCTCACAGCTGTACGCTTTACCCAAAACAACGGATAAGAATTCAGGCGACCAAATTCATAGCTGATGCCTTTTTCGCGAGGGTGTGGCTGGATCATGACTTCTTCGTTGTTTTTGTCTTTTTTTAGTAAGTTCGGTGGGACGTATTTTTCTGCCAGTGCCTTATAGCGGAAAAGTTTAGCCTTATAAGGGCCCATGTACTTATTAAAGATCGCCATCGACATCGCTTTGGCATCAAGCTTAGGAATGCGGAAGTGTTGTTCCAAAGATTTGATGTCGGTCTTTACTTGTTTTTCGATCTCTTTGTACTGAGCTTCCATGGCCTTTAAGTCATTACTTAAATCGTCACCAGTGGCCTGAACTTGCTTGTACATCGTATCGCCATCTTTATAAAGCCTGTCTAAGTCTTGCAAAGAGGACTGTAATTCTTGAGGTGACTTAAAATCTTTGTACTTAATTTTGTTTAAGCGCTCGTTCAGAGCTTGGATGTCTTTTCCTTGTGGTAAAGTTTTTAAGCGTGCATCCCACGCTTGTTGTTTGGCCTTAAGCTCTTTATCAAAGTTCTCAATCATCGCCTTTGATGGCAAAGAGTCCTGCAGCTTTTGCAGTTGCACGTTGGCGTCAGAGCCACCTAACATTGCGATGACGTCTCCCAGTACGTTTTCACCAGCTTGCTCTTGGGCTTCGCTAAGGGCTTGACCCTTTAATTGCACAGCCATTCCGGGTTCGTTCGATTCAGGTTCTGGTGGCTTTACTTTGCCGGTATGGCTGCGTTTTGTGCCAAAGGCAATTTGTTCAACGGCCGCTTCATTGACGACGGCCTTCGCACGCAGAAGGGCGTCCCAGATCATCGAAAAGCGAATGTCGCCGATAACGATAGAGTTGTGAGTTGGCTTTTCTGCGTCAGTGATCTCAATGCCTTGAATGCGCAAGCTGGCGTTGAAAAAACTTGTTTCTAGCTTGGCGATATTTACTTCGGCACCAATGGCTTTATAGCCGCCCCATTCTAAAGCGCGGCGCAGATGGCCATCGAAAAAGAAGTGAAAGTAAGCAGCAATCAAGACACAGATGATTGTAAAGGGAATGATTGCTTCCCAGCGAATCGGACCTTTGGACTTTTTCGTTTTTGTTGTCGGTGTTGTGTTCATTGTCGCTTCCTTTAGCCGTAAAGTTCGTCGTATTTAAGATACCAGTTGTAAAATTTGGTGGCGGCAAAGCCTTTCCAAAATTTTGTGCCTTTAAAGCGGGCGACAACGGTGGCGCGATATTTTATGATCAAATATTTAAAGCCGAACAAAGCAAACGGCAGAAGTAAAATTGAAACAATCATTGAACCCATGACGATGCTGTTATTAAAGCGAGTCATTGGAACCAGGGGCATATTGTACATGCTTACAAATAAAGGATTGAGGCTTTCGTTTTCAAGAACGGCCTTTCCTAAGTGATGGGCCGGTTGGTCGAAAACATAAGCGACAAACTTAAAAAAGAATGCCGAAAGAAAGGCCGCGCCGATTTGCACGCGAAAAATAAAAATAATAAAAAACACAATGAAGGCTTGAATAGATAAAATTGGTGCGAAGCCAAGGATCAATCCTAAAGAGAGACCCCAGGCCAGTTGATTTGTGCCGGTGTCAGAGTTGAGAAGCTTTAGGAAGTTAAAAATCTGCTTAAGTAAGAGACCCATAGTTTGTTTCCTCCATGGGAGAGTGTAATAAGTTAAAATGCGAGGCGGCAAGTAGAAAGCCGAGGACTCTCGAGGGAACTTGTCGTAAAATTGGTTTGTTATGAAAAACATGATGCAGTGGGAAAAGTTAATCTTAGATACGGTTCAGTTGGGTGGGACTTTAATTTTTTTAAAGGACCTGGCAAACGATGCGGTGGCCGCACACGTATCAGTTATTCAAAATTTACGCGAATCGCGAATTCCCTTTGTGGTGCGGTCTGAGAAGGATTTTTTGTCAGGTGCCTTTCGCTCGCGTCCTGAGGATTTGGTTCTTGTGATGCCAACCCAAGTGCCTTTATTGACTTCGCTGAACGCAGCCATGCAAGGGCAGCGCATTTGTTTAACCGCTGAGGCTGCCGGTCCAAGCAGCCTCTTTTTAGATGGGTTGTGGACATTCTGTGACCTTTCAGCTTGGTCTGAGGTTGTCGGCAATGTTTGTGCGACTTTAGATTCTGCAGAAGCCTTGCCGCAGTGGCAAGGCAGTCAACAAGCACCATGTTTGTTTTTAGATCGTGATGACGTCGTCGTTAAAAATGTTCCGTACAATAAGAATCCAGAATTAGTCGAGCTTATGCCGGGGATTGCCGATTTAATCCATCGTGCCCACGGGGCAGGGTACTGGGTGGCGCTAGTCACAAATCAATCAGGCTTAGGGCGCGGTTGGATCACCTGGGATGAGTATCAAAAAGTTCATCAACAGATGTTGCGACTTTTGGCAGAAAAAGGCTGTTGGCTGGATGAGTGTGTGTGGGCTGGCTTTTATGAAAAAGAGCCCGTCCCAGCAGGGGAGCAGTTAGCAAGTTTGCGCAAGCCTCGCGGGGGCATGTTTCAACAAGTTCAGGATAAGTTGAAAGTAAATCTGGCGACTTCGGTGATGGTGGGTGACAGTGCCACGGATTTAATCGCAGCTCACGGCGTAGGAGTCGCGAAGTTGTATCTTTTTAATTCAGAAAAAATTTCGGAAGAAAAAAGCAAGATTTCTGAATTTCAAAAAGCGAACCCCTCGTTGCAATACGCGGTGGTTGCGAATTTCTCTGAAGTTATAGTTTAGTCAGTTCGAATATTTTCGCAGTAAATGTCTTAGCTTATTTTTCTAGGCCGGCGGCGTTCAAAAACGCTTTTAAACGCTAATGGTAAGCCTATAGTATTTCTTTTAAGGGGTGCCTTCAATTGAGCTTGTTTGAACGCGGTCTTTTCTGCGCAGATAAAAGAAGGCGCCAAGAAGGCTGACCATAAAGGTCGCTACTTGAAAGGCTGTGATGGTTGTAG
>JABWCO010000133.1 GCA_013360185.1 Bdellovibrio sp. | reverse complement strand
CCGAGGCACCACCATTCGCACCTGGCAAAAGGGTGAATGTCAGACCCGCAAGTCCACCAGCATGAGTCACTTCTTGATAATATAAAGCAGCCCGGCCGCCCGAACCGGGCCCACCCCCACCGGTGCCACCTTTAACGGAAATGACACCGCTGATACCGGAAATCTTTTTTGCATTCAGCAGAATACTTCCGCCGGCGCCTCCACCAGCTTGCCCGCCGCCATTGCTGCCAAGCGAAGAAATAGTTCCCGACTTAAATGCTAACTCATCATTCACAGTGATCTTGATGATGCCGCCACCCTTACCACCCGGAGTTGCGCCCGCGGCTCCACCACCGCTCCCCATCAAGTCTGGATTCTTTGCCGATCCATAAGCCTTACCGCTTTGATCTAAAGAGTTAAGTGTACCATTACCACCATAAGCACCACCAGTTCCGGAGCTGGCGCCGTCGATACCATGCCCATCACCGTTCGAACTTGGATAACCTCGGCCATCCATAATAATTCGGCCATTGTCTTCGATTCGCAGAATATCCGCAGTAATTTCTAACAGCCCATTGCCCCAAGTCGCAAGACCACCCGCCCAAGCCGGTCCCGTCAAAACGGCGTCCTTGCCGACGACGATCTGTTCTTCTTGAAAGGCCGTCGTTACAACGTAAGGATTTGCAGAGTTACAAATAGATCCACCGCCACAATTGGTGATCGGAATGCCTCGATAATATGACGGTATCGTGGCGTCTCCTGATAAAAATAAACCCTTCTTAAACACAAAAGGCATCGGCGAGTTCGTCGCGGGATATTGGATACCATTAATATCAAAACCCACCACTCGGACTTTATAGTTGAAATTTAAATCCAAACGACAGCCCGAAATCTTCGCCTGATTAGCCATGACAGTGACGGTTGGGCATTTTAAGGTATTGTTGGCGTTAAGAATTGTAACTTCGTATCGATCGATACCACCGGCCGTATTCCAGTTGACGTTAAAGGCATATGGATCGCCAATTTCACCAGCGTCATTTAAATTTGTATCCGCAGTAACGTCAGCAGTTCCTCCGGTAACACCAGCAATCACGAAGCCCGAAGCCACCTCGGTCACAAAGAATTCAAAATTTGTATTCCCCGCGGGACGTAAATTATCGGCAGAGTCAAACGCGACAACGGTCGCTTTGTACCAAGCACCGCGCACGAGCGGACAAGATTGAAAACTAATCGACGTCACGTTTGCCGGAGCTGTGACGGGCGCACAGACTTCTACGCCGCTATCACGAGAATAAATGCCAACAGTGTAACCCACTTCACCTGAAGCATTCTGCCATGACACCGAAGGATTCAAAGTTCCCGCTAAGTACTGGTCAGGCTCTATATCGTCACCACCAAAAACACCTAGAATTTCAAAAGTTCCCGGTGGAGTTCCATCAACTACAAATTTAAAGACGCCACTGTTACTTGCGGGATAATAAACCCCGGCAACCTTGACTTCAGCGACGACCGTGTATTCTTCACCTTGTAAAAAAACATAACCAGCACAGTCAGCCGGATTAAACGACTTATTTAATGTCTCCGATGCCACGATCACGTCAGAACAGACAGTTGAGCTGGAACTATTCTTTACAGAAATTTTATAATCTTGCTCATCTAAAGCGTTGCTCCACTCGATCTGCGGAACCACTCCATCTGTTAAGTAGGTATCGACTAAATTATCAGAGCCCCCACGTACGCCTAAGATTTCAAAGCGTGAGCCCAAATCGTCATCAACAATATTAATAGTATGTATTTTATTGTCATTATCGATGCTGGATAAAGACCCGACTGCCACCGAACTCAAGGTAATAATCACCGTCTCTGGCGACTCGTTCAACACATCATTTACAACACTAAAACGAACCTTTTTTACCGTCTCTCCGGGAGCAAAAGTCACGGAACCCGACTCACTTAGGCTATAGTCAGCACCTGCTGTTGCGTTCCCAGTAACGGTGAATTGCACCTGAACAGGAAAGTCCGCCGCAGCACTTTGTCGAATAAAAACATCGGTGCCGCCTGCCACGGCGCTTTCGTCAATTTGTTGAATCTTACTTCCCGGCGTGCCGGGTCCCAAAATACTGACTAAAAGTGCAGAGCCGTTTTCGGGAACAATGACTGGATACATTAGTGAAGCTAAAAAGACGTTCGTGTCACCACTGACCTGCACGAAGAATTTTTCTTCACCTTCGTACAAGCCATCATTTTTTACTTTAAGATCAATTTCAACGGACTCGGCCTCTTCAACAGCAGAGATAACACCCGAAGCCACTTCAAAATCTTTTTCACCATCGACGATCTGCCAATTCAACGTAACAGCGCGTGGTAATGGACGATTGAACAGCACTAAAAGTTTTGCAGTAGATCCTTCAGTCAAGGTGACCTGAGGGGCCGAGGGAAGCATAATCACTGCATTTGAAGGACGAGTCGACCCATCTGATGAACTGCCGCCCTCGTTGCCGACGTATCCCTTAAGATCACCTTTGTCCGCAGTACACGCAGACAAGATAATAAAGGAAAATAAAACTATGTAACGAATAGCATTCATGATCATCTTGGTCATCCTCGACTCAACCAAAACTCAAAATCCTCTTGAGTTTTTATGCTTTCTTAACAACTTTCATAAAAAGACTTACATTGTCCTATAACAAAAGTTACACGAGGGTCCTTCGCTTTTCAAGATAGATAGAAGAATATTTGTTTTGTAATCAATGCGAGCTTTATTGAGACACCAGACTAAAGGTTTGATTTCTATTTCTATTGAACGACGAATTGACGAATCAAACTCCACTCACCCATATCGCCGTCTTTCCAGCAACGGGCGCGGATATTATAGGATCCTTTTTTGAGATTGATGCGGCTTTTTCCATTCTCTGACTTTACGATGGTCGGGTTCAGAAACTTCTTATCTATATCAACTTCGATTTCGTAATCTTTGCAGGACAACGATTTAACTAAAACATCCACGCTGACTTTTTCTTCCCGAGAAACAATGCTCATACTGGAGTCCGGCGATACCACCTTAGGAATTTCAATACCATTCCAAGACAACTTTCCTTCTCCTTCACTTTTGGGAGCAGAATCTTTCGGCTTCTCGACAGGAGCTGGACTAAGGGATGGCGTCGCGGCAATTTCCGGCTTCGGCGCCGGTGGTGCTGCTGGCGCGGCAGGTTGGGTTTTTGCTAACACAACAGGCTTACGCAAATGGACGGATTTATACTCAGACCACTCTCCAGGGAACTTCATTTTATTGTAAGTTCGAGCGCGATATTTGAATTTGCCAGCACCAAGAACCGGAATTCTTTCGGCATTCATTTTTACCATGGGCCTTAAACTTTGCGCCCACTCGACCTCATAGCCCTCAGCGTTTTCTACCGGGGCCCAACTCAAGGGCAAGCCGTCTTTCTTAATTTGTTCCGAAAACAAGATGTCGATATCAGAAATTTTTGGCGGAGCTAACAACGGGACATCGGCCCCTTGTACCTTCAATGTGCGCCATTCAGAGGATACAAGTCCTGCCTGAACTTTCCATCTATAGGTGCCGACAGGAAGCTGCTTGTCAGCCGTGACATCTGTCGCACTTAAAACGTCCACTTTTTCAAAAGGAATCCACGTTGCAACACTTTTAAGATCTGCACTTTCGATTATCAAAAAATTTTTATCAGCAGTCCGTTGTTTCCACGCAAAGGCGATATTTTTTCTCTCTTCGCCAAAGCTCAATCTTATTTCTTCATTATTTAGTGGCTGGAGCAGTTCAAACAGAGGTTCCTTATATAGCTGGAAAGTCCAGCCGTCGGCGCTGGCTTGTGGGAATTTTTGGGGAAAAACTTTCCAAGTATAAAGTCCAGGCTTTGGCAAACGCAAGACTGCAAGAGGTTCGTTCACTATCTGACTTTGGACCAGTCGGTCCCTGGAAAATACATTAAGTACATAGGGATTTAAACTCGCTACATCCTGCCACTGAAATTTCACCAACAGGTCAGGAGCCACGACACTTTCCCCATGCGCGGGATAAATCATCGTTAGTCTGTTACCTAAAGCTTCATCTGCTTTGATGACAGACTTTTCACCACCGTCCGCCAGACTCACGGATCCCTGTAAGACTTGAAATGAAGAGCCCTCTGCTCGTTTGCGGTAGGTGATCCGCGCAGAACCACCCTCGGCCGCAATAATTTTTTTTCCGTCCACTAAGACAATTTCACCGGGGACCAAGATCGCATCAACATCTCCCGAACGAATGTCTAAAGAAAAGCTATTCTGCTTCAACCGAAAAATGATGTGACTCATTTCCTTTAAGTAAATTTGTGATTGCAGACTTTTGAGTTGAACTTTCGCTTCGGATTGAATCCCCGTCGTCAGCTGATCGTTTTCCAAAACTTGAGATCCGTTACCAACTGGAACATAGAAAAAATCCGCATCGCCTTTTTGAAAAACGTCTCCGTCGCTTGAAGAAACTTGACCAATGACTGCATTTGCCGTGACGCCACGTTGGCTATGCAGTGTCCAAGCCTTGAACCCGGCATAGAAACTAGCCACAAGTAATGCAAGGACCAGCAGAAAATCAAATCTCTTCATATTTAACATACAGTGACTTTATAATTGCGAGTATGCCTCGTCATCAAAATTCATCATCTATAGTTTTTGGTCTGAAATACAAAATCCTCGTTTTGTTAGTTGCTTTGAGCATGGCAGGTCTAGGTATCTTTCTGGCGCTCAGCCTTTCACATTTCAAAACTGACAAACGAAACTATTTATTAGAAAGCATCACACAACTAACCCATGCCGAGGCCGAAAACATTCACAAAGAAGTCAGCCTGGCGATAGACACTATTCAGGCACTGACAAATGAATACCATCCCCAAGACCTTTCATTTTCTTCAAATGCGCAGATTCTTTTTGAAAACCAAAAGGCCGTTTTAAAAATTCAGCTGATTGAGTTTCAAGGCGCTGAACGTAAAACAGGGTTTCTTTTAAATAAGACAGCAGAGCCCATGAGCTTAGATCGATTGCCCTTTAATCAGGTCACGACCAATAATAAAGCATTCTTTATATGTAACATCACGGACCCTTCGCGGCTGACGGTGATCTTCCGCCTCAGCCCCACTCGCTATCAGTTCGCGGCAGCCGACGTAAAGGTCACGTCCATCACTCATCTTTTAGATCGCAAAAATTTTCAGTTTGCTTTGATCTGTCCAGATTATGTTCCATCCTATATTAGTCTTTCTGCAACAACGCCGGTTCTGGATCTTGGCAAGCCCGGCTCTGACATCCTTTCTGCTTCCTCTTACACCAAAGAGCTTCGTATAAATAGCAACGACTTTCTTTTAAGTAGCTCTGGAATCTCGGGAACTTCGTTGCAACTGCTAAACTTCGTCGACAATCAAAAAGCGATGTCCACTATTTACAAAATGCAAACTCAGGCGCTATGGGTCTTTATCTGCATCATTAGTTTGACCGCCGTCATCGCTTTACTTTTATCAGGAAAAATTACTGCAGCCCTGGAATCCCTAACCTTAGCGACGCAAAAAATTGCTGCGGGAAGTTTTGATATCTCTTTGCGTGCCACCGGTAACGACGAAGTCTCCGTCTTAAGTCGTTCCTTTCTTTTAATGAAAGATAAAATTTTAGAACTCTTAGAAAAAACCAAACACACGGCTCGCATGGAAGCCGAACTTGAAACTGCCAATCTGGTGCAAAGCACTCTGTTTCCAGAAAAAGAGTACCACACAGCCCAGGTGTCCCTCTTGGGGGACTATCAAACAGCATCCGAATGTGGCGGTGACATGTGGGACTATTTTGAAACTCCCCAGTATTTATTTTTATTTATTGGCGATGTGGTAGGGCACGGTGTTCCCTCCGCATTGATGACAACAGCGGCCCGCTCAGTCACGGCGATCCTGAAACTACAAAATGAAACATCACCGGCAAAAATTTTAAAACTTTTGAATCACTCGATTTACGAAACCTCCAAAGGGAAAATGTGGATGACATTCTTTGTTGGGCGCTATGACAAACAAACTGGCGAAATGCTTTACGCGTCCGCCAGCCACAATCCGCCCTTCTTATTTCCAAATAAAGACGGGGTAAAAAAGGCCGACGTCGCCACCATCGGCGACGATCCCGGCCCCTCTTTAGGGCGACAAGCGGACTCAAATTATTCTGAAGCTTCGGTCACCATTGGTGCTGGGGATGTCGTATTGTTTTATACAGATGGCTTAACCGAGTGTGAAAACAAAGATAAAGAATTAATGGGTGAAGGCCGATTCATCCGCCAAATCGTTAAACACTGGAATAGCGACAAAGACCTAGGCCCCTTCGTAAAATCCGTCAAGGACACTATGGAGACCCACCGCCAAGCCCACCCTTTTGTCGATGACATTACCTATTTCGCCCTCAAGCGGCACCAATAGGTACCTAACGCGCAGTGTAGGCCCAGAAGTAGTCGCTTTCGGCATTGGATTTTTTGACTGTATCTGCAGAAATCTTTTGGCCTAAAACGGCAGAACTGAAGAAGTTGGTTTGATGGGTTTCTTCCTCTGACAAAAGTTGCAAGTTGGGATTGTGTCCACCCTCTACCAAAATCATTAGTTGTGCTGACTTTTTTGCTACATGCTTGAAATGTGCAATAGCGTGCGGTGCCGGGGTCGCGCTGTCCGTGCTTCCTTGAAAGTATGTCACCGGCACCTGCAATGGGTAGTTCTTAGCGAAATAGCTGCGCGTACTTTGTGCCTTTAACTGGCGACAAATCGCCGGCGAACTTTTATCTAATGACGGTACAAGCTTTCTGTTCACCAAGACGTCCGACATGCTCAGTTTATCAGAGGCCATATTAAACTCTTGGCAGGAAATCATATAATAGGGAATTTCATTGGGCATAAACAAAGGATGCCCCTGAGAAGGCGTGGTTGCGAATAAAACCTTAAGTTCATGCACTAATTTTTCATACTGAGTGTCGTCACTTAACGCTAAAAACTTGTCCCGCAATTGCTCCGCACCCCGATAGTACATCAACTGACCACGCGCCACGATCGAAAACCACAGATTCGAAATACCATGTTCGCTGCTGATTTTCTCTAGACGATCCACAACAAACACTGGCAAGGAGTCTATCACTTTCTGCAAAATTTTACGCCGGTGCGGACCTTCCCACAGCGAAAGATCACCAGTAAAAACCACTCCTTCTAAAACCACAGCGCGGGTCACCGCTGAAAATAGCGATCCATAAATCGTTGCCGGTACGGTTCCATAGGAAACTCCGTAAACCGACCAGCGCGAAATTTTTAGGAACTTACGAATCTGCTCTGCATCCCGCGCAACATTTTCAGACGAATAAAAAGAGGGATTCAAATACTGCTGCAAAGTCGCCGGGCGCGAACACCCAATTCCTCGCTGTTCCATGATTAAAAAATTAAACGGCATTTCACGACTAAACAGCGGCCAATGCGCAGGTTGCCCAGGCCCCCCCGTAAAGTAAATCACCGTTTCCTTTTTGACGTCATAGCCCCCAGAAAAATACGCGTAAATATCCGTTGTCCCTAAAGCAGGTTTTGCATAATCCACCGGAACGGAAACAAAAAAACCTTTTTCGCGCTCAATAATTTCTGGGTATGAAGTTTCGCACATTTTACGGCCACCCTCATAGGTCTCCACCGTAGGCATACTTAAGGCCGCCGCAGCCCCGGCAGTCCAAAAAACAGTCAGTGCAAATACCAGATTTTTCATAGACCTGGTTCTAAATGAAATCGACTGGGGCTGCCACTTTTTGTCGCGGGCCTGAATAAATTTCGAGTGAAAATGGCTAAAAATACCCTATTGCTTTAAAGCCCGGCACGACTCTCGCTACCCAGAAAACCCACATCCCCTAAGGAGTTTTTCATGAATACTTCTCTTATGATTATGGTGGCCTCGTTGCTTCTAGGCTCTTTCGCCCAGGCAACATCTTCTGTGCAATGTCGTGGTGTCGACGGCCACAATGAGCAGGTCGCCGTTCAAGCACGCGATCTGGTGTCAGAAAACGGCGCCATCAAATCGGGTTCGTTACGAGTTGTGACTTTGAAACTTTTTGGAAGAAGAGAGCTGTGCAAAGACGCCGTTACCTACGGCGACAAAAACTCACAATTCTATGTGGCTTGCCACGATGGGGATAGCGTTTATACATTGGCTTTAAAACTTAAAGAGACAAATAAGTATATTGGCACATTTTGCGGAAACGGCCCTCAGACTGAGGTGGCCGGCCTGCGTTTCACAGATGAAGAGTGCATCGCACTTTCGTGTTCAACGACAGGACTTTAATTTTAAGCCCTCTTAAAGAAGGCGGGATCACGGTTTTGCTGTAAGCCGGATTCTGTCTCAATCACCAGGTCCCATAATTATTCCCGATAATCGTAGATGATCATTCCTCTGGGAGTGGCATTACTGACACCCTCAAGCGATCTTACCCGAAAGCTACGGACTGGCCGTCCTACTAATGCTTCCCTATTTGATCTTGCTCCGCGCAGAGTTTGACTGTTTTCACTCCAGCGGCTCCCCTAGAGGCTCCCGTTCCCGCCTCCAGGCTCGTAGCCCTGGACATTCTCTCTGTTCCACTGTTCCT